>CAZXSC010000076.1:0-13851 GCA_964643045.1 uncultured Rhodospirillaceae bacterium | reverse complement strand
TCGTACCAACATTACAATGCGGTTTCGTACGCTCAAATTTTTCTTTACTCATATCCTCTACTCCAACCTATTGGATTGACCAAAATTAAATCTAACTTCACCATTAAGATCATTGTCTAACCAGCCAAACGCTCGCGGACCTCTTCGGAGACAGCTGCCGGCAGTTCGGCATAATGATCAAAATGCATTGAAAATTGTGCCCGACCCTGAGACATAGAACGTAATGTATTGACATACCCAAACATGTTTGCCAGTGGTACCATACACTCAACCACCCGCGCGTTACCCCGTTGGTCCATCGACCCTACATTTCCACGACGAGAGTTTAAATCACCAATAATATCGCCCATATACTCTTCTGGGGTTACTACTTCAACCTTCATGATCGGTTCTAAAAGGCATGGACTGGCTTTGAGCACACCTTCACGAAAAGCTGCACGAGCTGCTATTTCAAATGCCATCACCGAAGAGTCAACATCATGAAACGCCCCGTCATTCAAATTAATTTTCAGATCAGTGACAGGAAAACCAGAGAGTGGGCCGGTCTCAAGGGAATTTAGAAAACCTTTTTGAACTCCTGGAATATACTCTTTCGGCACATTACCGCCAACAACCGTACTAGAAAATTCATAACCAGAGCCAGGAGGTAACGGCTCGAAAGTCACTTTAATGCGAGCGAATTGGCCTGCACCCCCAGATTGTTTTTTATGAGTATAATCAATATCTGCGGCCTTTTTAATAGTTTCACGATAAGCAACCTGGGGCGGACCGATATTCGCCTCAACACTAAATTCACGTTTCATTCTATCAACAATAATATCCAAATGAAGCTCGCCCATCCCCTTAATAATGGTTTGGCCACTTTCTTCATCACTAGCAACCCGAAAAGATGGATCTTCGGCTGCTAGGCGCGCCAGAGCTTGTCCCATTTTTTCTTGGTCGGCCTTAGTTTTTGGCTCAACCGCAATTTCAATAACCGGATCTGGAAACTCCATCCTTTCTAAGACCACCTGACTATCTGGCGAACATAAGGTATCACCGGTAGTAGTATCCTTAAGTCCTGCAAGTGCAATAATGTCACCTGCTCTAGCTTCTTTAATATCCTCTCTTGAATTTGAGTGCATCATAAGCATGCGACCGACACGTTCTCTTTTGTCCTTCACGGTGTTTTGTAGATAAGAACCCGCCTCAAGAACACCTGAATAAATACGAACAAATGTCAATGAACCAACAAATGGATCGTTCATGATTTTAAATGCAAGCGCCGAAAACGGCTCATCATCTGAGCTTATACGTTCTATTTCTTCATCACTACCCACTTTAACGCCCTTGATAGATTCAACATCAATTGGGCTCGGTAGAAAATCGACAACTGCATCAAGTAATGGCTGAACACCCTTGTTTTTGAATGCAGTACCATTAAGTACTGGCACAAATACTGCGCCTAATGTACCAGTACGAATACATTTTTTCAGCGTTTCTTCATCTGGTTCATTACCTTCCAGATATGCCTCCATAGCACTATCATCTTGTTCAACAGCTAACTCAACAAGCTTTTCACGATACTCGGCGGCTTTATTTGCGAGCTCAGTTGGTATATCTGAATACTCAAATTCGGCACCAAGATTCTCGTCCTTCCAGGTAATGCATTTCATTTTTACAAGGTCAATAACTCCAACGTAATCTGCTTCGCTGCCAATGGGGAGTTGCGTGACTAATGGAACCGCACCTAACCGATCAACTATCATATCTATACAACGGTAAAAATCAGTTCCCGTACGATCCATTTTATTAATAAAACAAATTCGCGGAACGCCATACTTATCAGCCTGGCGCCACACAGTTTCCGACTGGGGTTCAACCCCTGCCACACTGTCAAAAACTGCGACCGCTCCATCAAGAACACGCAACGACCGCTCAACCTCTATCGTAAAATCAACATGGCCAGGAGTATCGATAATATTAATGAGATGTTCATTCCATTCACAGGTCGTCGCTGCTGAAGTTATTGTAATACCGCGCTCTTGTTCTTGTTCCATCCAATCCATGGTGGCATTGCCATCATGAACCTCACCAATTTTATAGGACTTACCTGTATAAAAGAGTATTCGCTCCGTGGTCGTGGTCTTGCCAGCATCAATATGAGCCATAATGCCAATATTACGATATCGATCCAAAGGTGATTTACGTGCCATTATTACTCTTCTCTCTAACGAAATGATTACCAGCGATAATGCGAAAAGGCTTTGTTAGCTTCAGCCATCTTATGGGTATCTTCACGTTTCTTAACTGCTGCTCCACGATTATTTGCGGCATCAAGCAATTCACCAGACAAACGTTCTACCATTGTGTTTTCTGAACGCTTTCTGGACAGATCAATGATCCAGCGTAGAGCCAATGCTTGAGAACGATCGTTACGAATTTCTACAGGAACCTGGTACGTAGCACCCCCAACGCGACGAGACCTAACCTCAACCTGAGGCTTAATATTTTTTAACGCTTCGTGGAATAGAACAACAGGATCGGATCCAGATTTTTTCTCCATCTCATCAAAAGCACCATAAACGATTTTCTCCGCAACCGATTTCTTACCATCTAGCATAAGCCGGTTCATTAAGCGCGTTATCACAAGATCTCCATATTTGGGATCCGGAAGAACTTGTCTTTTTACAGCTGCGTGACGACGTGACATTAATTTCTTCCCTTATTTAGGCTTCTTTGCGCCGTATTTCGAGCGACGTTGGCGACGATCATCTACTCCTTGAGTATCTAAAACCCCGCGAATTATATGGTAACGGACCCCAGGCAAATCTTTTACGCGGCCTCCCCGGATTAAAACGACACTATGTTCTTGGAGATTATGACCTTCACCGGGAATATATGAGGTAACCTCAAATCCATTAGTTAGACGCACCCTAGCAACTTTGCGTAGAGCTGAATTTGGTTTCTTAGGCGTTGTTGTATAGACACGGGTACACACACCACGTTTTTGCGGGCATGCTTCCATTGCAGGAACCTTGGTCCTTTTAACTGGTGCCTTGCGTGGCTTACGAATTAGCTGGTTGATTGTAGGCATCTACCTTTTCAACTCCTTCAAAATTCACGTTGCCTAACCAACGTGCAAAAATCCCGCTCAAGAGCCGACAAAATCACTGCCCCCAGCGGCGACGAATAACTGCCCACAAAAGCCTATCTGAAATCAGGTTGACATCGGGCGACTTTTTTCTTTTTTTCAAGGGATTATCTGCGTCTAGGCGGAACACCTACCACCAGAAATCCCTGGGAAGACGCGGAATATACGGGCGGTTCTCAATCCCGTCAAGCGAAACAATGCAGTTTTTTGCTACAAAATTTGGTGCCAAATTAAAAGTGCTGAGAAATTTTTTTTTTTTGTTATTTTTCAATAAGTTAACCCGATTAGAAAAAATTTCACCACAAAAATCAACGATTCATATCCCAAAGAGGGCTAAGCAAGCCCAGACCCAGAAGAAAATCCGGACTAACCCAACATTGGCCAAATCCATTACTACTAACAGAACATAGCTCTCCCACCAGAACTTCTGCGGAGGAAATAGCTCTTCCCTTCAATTCAACAGCTTATTCACCAACTTCGGTTGTTACTTCTAGGGTCTCCTCAATTGAATCTTCTATAGCAATGATTTCTTCTTCTCCCGCACCCAATTCCTTATCACGATCCGCCGCAACCTGACGGAAATTATTCATCACGGACCCGGTACCTGCTGGAATCAACCGGCCAACAATCACATTTTCCTTAAGACCAACTAAATTGTCACGTTTACCAGAAACGGCTGCTTCAGTTAACACACGCGTAGTCTCTTGGAATGAAGCAGCTGAAATAAAAGATGACGTTTGAAGACTAGCTTTGGTAATACCTTGTAGGACCGTTGTACCCACCGCTTGTTTTCCTTTCCCAGACTTAACTCTCTCATTTTCGGTTTCGAACTCAATGCGATCAATCAGTTCTCCCACCAAATAAGTTGTATCGCCGCCATCGGTTACTTCAACTTTTTGCAACATTTGTCTCGCTATAACCTCAATATGTTTGTCGTCAATTCTCACACCTTGCAAACGATAAACGTCTTGGATTTCATCAATTAAATAATTTGCTAACGCCTCAATACCCATTACCTTCAAAATATCATGTGGTACTGGGTTGCCGTCCATCAATGAATCCCCGCGTGTAACGTAGTCCCCCTCCTGAACACTAATATGTTTCCCTTTCGGTATCATGTATTCTTTGGGTTCAAGTTCTTTATCATCTGGGACTACGATAATTCGGCGCTTATTTTTATAATCTTTACCAAATTCAACACGCCCTTCGTTTTCACTGATGATTGCATGGTCCTTAGGTATACGAGCCTCAAATAATTCTGCGACACGTGGAAGACCTCCCGTGATATCACGAGTTTTTGATCCTTCTCGGGGAATTCGCGCCAGGACGTCTCCCGCATTTACTTTTTGTCCGTTTTCAACAGATAAAATAGCATCTACCGACATGTAGCTGCGTGCTTCAATACCATTACCAAGCAAAACAACCTTTCCCTTACTATCCCGCAAGGTAATTCGTGGACGAAGATCGGCAGCCTTTGGTTGCTGTTTCCAATCTATAACAACTCGGTTTGAAATTCCAGTTGCCTCGTCAACAAATTCACGCATCGTAACACCATCATCCAGATCGACATAATTAACAATCCCCTCTTTCTCAGTAATAATTGGCAAAGTGTATGGATCCCACTCTGCTAATTTGTCACCTCGCGTGACTGCTGCCTTATCCTTGGTCATCAGCTTCGAGCCATAAGGTATACGGTGGCGTGCCCGCTCACGCCCTTTATCATCAATCAATAGTATTTCAGCGTTACGCGTCATAACTATATTCACCTTGGCGCTATTTTTAACGACACTACAATTTACCAATTTTACCTTAGTATCAGCATTTGCTTCGATAGCGGATTGCTCTGCTCCACGTTGTGCCGCGCCGCCAATATGGAACGTACGCATAGTCAACTGGGTGCCCGGCTCACCAATTGATTGTGCTGCAATAACACCAACAGCTTCACCCATATTCACGGGTGTACCGCGCGCCAAATCGCGGCCGTAACAAGTTGCGCAAACGCCTGTTTTTGTCTCACATGTTAACACTGAACGTATTCGGATAGATTCAACCTCTGCGGCATCGAGAATTTCGCAATCAATCTCGTCGAGCAATTTATTCTGTTTTATGATCACCGCACCACTTTCCGGATCTATTACATCCTCTACCACCGTTCTTCCAAGGACGCGGTCGCCCAGAGAAACAATCACATCCCCTCCTTCAACCACAGCATTGACGGTAATGCTTGCTTTAGTTTTGCAGTCAAGTTCATTTATAATACAATCCTGAGCCACATCGACTAAGCGACGGGTCAGATATCCCGAATTAGCAGTTTTTAAAGCGGTATCGGCTAAACCCTTACGCGCTCCATGAGTCGAGTTAAAATACTCGAGGACGGAAAGACCCTCTTTAAAGTTTGAAATGATTGGCGTTTCAATAATCTCTCCTGAGGGTTTAGCCATCAATCCTCTCATTCCGGCAAGTTGTTTCATTTGAGCTGCCGAACCACGTGCCCCAGAATCGGACATCATGTAAACTGAGTTAACCGGCACAGTAGGTTCGATTTTTTGGATCTCAGCCATCATTTCATCTGCTACCAAATCAGTACAGTGTGACCAAGCATCAACCGCTTTATTATATTTTTCTCCACGCGTAATTAAGCCATCTAAATACTGTCGCTCATACGACTCAACAAGTTGCTCAGTATCGCTGACTAACTGTTTTTTTGCATCTGGGATGATTAAATCGTCCTTGCCGAAAGAAATACCCGACGCACATGCATTACGAAATCCCAGACCCATAATTCTGTCTGCAAAAATAACTGATTCCTTTTGACCACAATGTCGATATACTTCGTCTATCACGAAAGAGACATCTTTCTTTGTCAACAAACGATTGACTAACTCAAATGGCACCTTTGGATGGCGCGGTAACAAGTCGGCAAACAACATACGACCAGGTGTCGACACAACTCGACGCACTGTTGGTTGACCGTCTTCATCAACTGTCTCATAGCGGGTTGTTATTTTTGCATGAAGACTAACTATACCCTCATTCAAAGCATGCTCAATCTCATCACTATTCGCCAAAATCATGCCCTCACCTTTTGCACCTTCGCGTTCCATAGTCATATAGTACAAACCAAGCACGATATCTTGGGAGGGGACAATAATTGGCTTGCCGTTCGCTGGACTCAAAATATTGTTCGTAGACATCATTAAAACCCGCGCTTCTAACTGGGCTTCAAGCGATAACGGCACATGAACCGCCATTTGATCACCATCAAAATCAGCATTAAAAGCCGTACAGACCAAGGGATGAAGTTGAATAGCTTTACCTTCAACAAGAACAGGTTCGAAGGCCTGAATACCCAATCGATGTAACGTTGGAGCGCGATTTAACATAACAGGGTGCTCTCGGATCACCTCCTCTAAAATATCCCAAACCTCGGGACGTTCTTTCTCAACCATACGTTTAGCAGCTTTAATTGTTGTCGCCATTGCATATTTTTCTAGTCGCGAATACACAAATGGTTTAAATAGCTCTAGAGCCATCTTCTTAGGTAGGCCACATTGATGGAGCAGTAACTCAGGACCAACAACAATTACGGACCTTCCCGAATAATCAACCCGCTTACCCAACAAGTTCTGTCGGAAACGCCCTTGCTTACCTTTAAGCATATCTGACAGGGATTTTAGTGGGCGTTTGTTAGCGCCGGTAATTGCCCTGCCTCTACGGCCATTATCAAACAAAGCATCCACCGACTCTTGCAACATGCGCTTTTCGTTCCGTACTATAATTTCTGGTGCATGCAGCTCAATTAAGCGCTTCAAACGATTATTCCTATTTATGACACGGCGATATAGATCATTTAAGTCAGATGTAGCAAAACGTCCACCATCCAATGGGACCAGAGGACGTAATTCTGGTGGTATCACTGGTACAGCTTCTAATATCATCCACTCGGGACGCGCACCCGAATTACTAAACGCCTCAACAAGTTTTAGGCGTTTTACATATTTCTTGCGTTTTGCTTCGGAGTTTGTTTCTTTCAATTCAAGCTTTAGTGATTCCGAGAGTTCTTCGAGATCAATTTCTTTCAACATTCCATGAATAACTTCGGCACCGATCCCAGCTTGGAAACTATCCTCACCATATTCTTCGACCGCATCTAAATATTCTTCTTCCGTCAACAACTGTTTCTCAAGTAGCGGTGTCAAACCCGGCTCGGATACAACATAGTTTTCAAAATACAGCACGCGTTCTAAATCTTTTAATGTCATGTCAAGCATCAAGCCAGTACGAGATGGCAACGATTTCATGAACCAGATGTGAGCAGCAGGCGCGGCCAACTCAATGTGTCCCATCCGATCACGCCGCACTTTGGTAAGCGTAACCTCAACGCCACATTTTTCACAAACTATTCCCTTATATTTCATGCGTTTATATTTGCCACACAGACACTCGTAGTCTTTTATTGGTCCAAAAATACGCGCACAAAAAAGTCCATCTCGTTCAGGCTTAAATGTACGATAATTGATAGTTTCAGGTTTTTTGATCTCCCCAAAAGACCAAGAACGGATCCGTTCCGGACTTGCAATGCTGATCATAATTTGATCGAAACGCTGCGTTCCTTGAGCTGGTTCAAAAATTCGCATTAATTCATTCATAAATAATCTCCTTTAAACCGTCCTCGCCTAGAGTGACTTAAAAGCTGCGTTGTTTCAGCTCGACATTTAAACCGAGTGAATGCAATTCTTTGACTAACACATTAAAACTCTCTGGAATGCCAGCTTCAAACGAGTCATCACCCCGAACAACAGCCTCGTAGACTTTAGTTCTACCTGAAACATCGTCTGACTTCACGGTCAGCATTTCTTGGAGAGTATAAGCTGCACCATACGCCTCAAGGGCCCAGACTTCCATCTCCCCAAATCGCTGACCACCAAATTGTGCCTTTCCCCCAAGAGGTTGCTGAGTCACTAAACTGTAGGGTCCAATCGAACGTGCATGGATCTTATCATCAACCAAATGGTGCAATTTTAAAATGTAAATGTATCCCACTGTGACTTCCCGATCAAAATACTCCCCAGTCCGCCCATCAAAAAGTTTAACTTGACCCGAAGAGCTAACACCGGCCTTTTCGAGCGCTTCTGTAATATCTGCCTCGTGCGCCCCATCGAAAACAGGGGTTGCGATGGGGATGCCATTAGTTACATGCCTAGAGAGTTCAATTACCGCCTCATCGTCCATATCAGAAATATCGGTTTTATAAGTTTCATTGCCATAAGCATGTTTCAATGTCTCACGCAAGTCACTCATTGTAGCGTTGCCTTGGTTCATAGCTTCAAGAGCATCGCCGACCTGACGACCTAGCCCCGCACAAGCCCATCCCAGATGGGTCTCTAATATCTGCCCGACGTTCATACGAGATGGAACTCCCAGTGGATTTAGTACAATATCAACAGAGGTTCCATCCTCAAGAGACGGCATATCCTCAATTGGCATAATACGCGAAATAACCCCCTTATTTCCATGACGTCCGGCCATTTTATCACCAGGCTGTAACTTACGCTTAACTGCTACAAAAACTTTGACCATTTTCATCACACCGGGTTGCAACTCATCCCCACTTTCTAATTTATCAACCTTGTCCGCAAATCGTCTCTGAAATACATCAACCCCCTCATCAAGTTGTCTTTTCAACCTTTCAATCTCACTCATTACTTTATCATTTGTAACCGCAATTTGGTGCATTTGAGAATCTGTGAGTTTTTCAAGGATTTCCTCTGTTATTTTTATTCCAACGGTGAGACCTTTTGGACCGCTAACGACTTTTTTATTTAAGAGTCTTTCGCGAATACGTGAATTATAACTTCTCTCCAATATTGCCTTCTCATCATCTCTATCCTTAGCAAGGCGCTCGATTTCAGCGCGTTCAATCGCCAAAGCGCGCTCATCCTTATCCACGCCACGACGCGAAAATACCCGAACCTCAACAACTGTGCCAGCTACTCCAGGGGGTAAACGAAGCGAAGTATCACGCACATCAGAAGCTTTCTCGCCAAAGATAGCTCTGAGGAGCTTTTCCTCTGGCGTCATGGGCGATTCTCCTTTGGGCGTCACCTTACCTACAAGAATATCACTTGGTTGAACTTCAGCACCAATATATACTATCCCAGCTTCATCCATGTTTTTTAAAGCTTCTTCACCAACGTTTGGGATATCGCGGGTAATTTCCTCCTGGCCAAGTTTTGTGTCTCGAGCCATTACTTCAAATTCTTCAATATGTATGGAAGTGAATACATCCTCTCGGACAATTCGTTCTGATATCAGTATTGAATCTTCAAAGTTATAACCATTCCAGGGCATAAACGCGACTAACACATTACGGCCAAGCGCTAATTCTCCAACTTGAGTTGACGGGCCGTCAGCTATAATATCGCCTTCCTCGACATAATCACCCACTTTGACTAATGGCCGCTGATTTATACATGTATTTTGATTTGACCTTTGGAATTTTTGCAAGGTATAGATGTCAACGCCGGAAGCAGAGCTATTATTTGAATCTTCATCTGTATGAATTACAATGCGTGTACCATCAATTTGGTCAACAGTACCCGACCGCTTAACAATCATTGTCGCCCCGGAATCCCTTGCCACCGTTTCTTCCATGCCAGTCCCAACAAGCGGTGCTTCTGCTTGTATTAGAGGCACTGCTTGGCGTTGCATATTTGATCCCATTAATGCCCGATTGGCGTCATCGTTCTCTAAAAACGGAATTAAAGCAGCTGCAACAGATACAAGCTGCTTAGGCGATACATCAGCCAAATCAACTTCATCTGATGGAACCATGACTACTTCACCAGCTTGACGGCAAGTGATTAGATCATGCTCAAATCTTCCCGTTCTATCCAAAGATTCATTAGCCTGAGCTATAGTGAAACGCCCCTCGTCCATTGCTGAAAGGTATATTACTTCATTAGTAACTTTGCCGCTTTTCACCTTACGATATGGACTTTCAATAAACCCATACTGATTAACACGCGCGTAGGTCGCTAAACTATTTATCAACCCAATGTTTGGTCCCTCGGGCGTCTCAATTGGGCAGATTCGACCATAATGTGTAGGATGAACATCTCGCACCTCAAAACCAGCACGTTCACGTGTTAAACCTCCAGGACCCAAGGCGGAAAGACGGCGTTTATGCGTAATTTCCGAAAGCGGGTTTGTCTGATCCATAAATTGACTCAACTGACTGGACCCAAAAAACTCACGGACCGCTGCCGCTGCAGGTTTGGCATTAATCAAATCGTGTGGCATCACGGTATCTATATCAACTGAACTCATTCGCTCTCGAATAGCGCGTTCCATCCGCAGCAATCCAATCCGATATTGGTTTTCCATCAACTCGCCTACAGAGCGGACACGGCGGTTTCCCAAGTGATCAATATCATCAATGTCACCTTTTCCATCTTTCAGGTCTACAAGAATCTTAACAACCTGCATGATGTCTTCTCGACGCAGAACCCTTAAAGTATCATTGGTTTCTTGCTCGAGTCGTGAGTTCATTTTTACGCGACCAACAGCTGAGAGATCATATCGATCTGAATCAAAGAACAAGTTTTGAAACAAGTTATCAGCCGTTTCTATAATCGGCGGCTCACCGGGGCGCATAACTCGATAGATATCAATCAGTGCTTCTTCTCGATTTGAATTTTTATCAGCGGCAAGAGTATTACGGATATAAGGTCCAACATTAACATGATCAATGGAGAGAGTTGGCACTTCAGCAATTGTTGCGGCATCTAGCGCTTCAAGAATTTCATCAGTAACTTCATCACCGGCCTCAAGGAAAACAAGACCCGTTTTCATATCTACTATATCCTCAGAGGCGTATCGACCGAGGATTTCTGTTGCAGGCACGATGACTTCTGCTATTCCTTTTTTGTCTAATTCTCTCAACACGCGCGGTGTTAATTTTGTTCCCGCTTCAACAGCAACCCTTCCAGAATTGGCGTTAAGGAGATCGTAATCGAGTTTCAAACCACGATACGTGTCGGCCTCAAGAGTAATCCGCCAACCTTTTTTTACTCTCACATAATTTGTTGTCTCGTAAAAAAATTTCAAAATTTCTTCCGGTGTCATACCCTCAGCTTTAACCGGATCAATAGCCTTTCCCGCTGCCTTCAGTTTTGCACGATTCGCTGCTGTCTTGGCATCATCAAGACCGAGCAACATAGTTGTAACAGGGAGTTTTCGGCGACGATCAATACGCACATAAACCAAGTCTTTAGCATCAAATTCAAAATCAAGCCAAGAGCCTCGATAAGGAATTACGCGAGCAGCAAATAAAAATTTGCCAGACGAATGGGTTTTACCTTTATCATGATCGAAAAAAACACCTGGAGAACGATGCATTTGTGACACTATCACACGCTCAGTACCATTTATTACAAACGTACCGTTGCCGGTCATCAATGGCATCTCACCCATATAAACGATTTGCTGCTTAATATCTCGGACAGAACGAGCATCAGTTTCTTCATCAATATCCCAAACAACAAGACGGAGCGTTACCTTTAATGGCGCAGCATAATTCATTCCTCTCTGCTGACATTCTTCAACATCGTATTTAGGATCTTCAAATTCATAGTCAACGAATTCAAGCGTCCCACGTTCGGAAAAATCTCGTATTGGGAAAACGGACTTAAAAACTTCCTGTAGTCCAGTATCAGTTCGATCTTCCTTAGCTGTCTCACGTTGTAAAAAATTCTCATATGAATTCTTTTGAACTTCTATGAGATTTGGCATCGGTGTCACAGTAGGAATTCGTCCATAAGATTTTCGGATCCTTTTACGACCCGTAAATGAGCGATCAGTCATTGCAGCCCTCGTAGCTAAAGTAATACAATATTCCGTTCCCCACCCAATAACCGCATTGGACAAGCGACGAAACACCTCCTGCGTAAGACAATCCCACGAGAAAGCTAAATGACAAACCCACCGCTATTCGGTTAGGTAGATAATGTCACAACTCCATATCCACTATCCCGGTCGCGGCAGACCAATTCGTTGTGAATATGACAAACTCTAATACAAACATAACTAAAGTAGGCGATGTAATAATCGACCACCCAGATCAAAATAACGTTATTTTATCTCAACAGTAGCACCAGCTTCTTCCAGCTTCGACTTGATTTCATCTGCTTCTTCTTTCGTTGCATCTTCTTTTACGGAAGTTGGAGCAGCCTCAACCATGTCTTTGGCCTCTTTCAAGCCAAGGCCTGTGATTGCACGAACTTCTTTAATCACATTTATTTTCTTATCTCCAACAGAAGAAAGGACTACTTCAAATGCGTCTTTATCTGCGGCAACGGCGTCTCCTCCATCACCAGTTGCTGGTCCAGCCGCCATAGCGACAGGTGCCGCAGCAGAAACACCCCATTTTTCTTCTAATAAAGTACTCAACTCAGCTGCCTCAATAACCGTTAAAGCTGATAATTCTTCAGCAATTTTTTCAATATCTGCCATAATTTCTTCTCCTTGGGCTTAAACTATTAACTAAATTAATCACTAAGCTGCCTCATCATCTGTCGCCCCAAAGGCACCAACCACACGAGCCAATTTACCCGCAGGCGCTTTAAGCAAGCCAGCAATACGGGTTGCGGGCGTATCAATCATGCAAAGAATTTTACCACGCAACTCATCTAAGGATGGTAATTTTGCGAGATTCTTGACACCATCAATGCCCAGGTTTAGTCCATTAAAGACACCACCCAAGATAACTAATTTCTCATTATCTTTAGAGTAATTAACGGCCGTCTTCGCTGCGGCCACCGGATCGGTAGAATAAGCGAGGGCGATAGGCCCGGATATTAATTCAGATAAAGATTCAAAATCAGTGTCTTGCAGGGCGAGGCGCGCGAGGTGATTCTTTGTAACTTTAAAACTTGCACCCGCTTCTCGCATACGAAATCGAAGATCAGTCATTTCTTGCATATTCATTCCAGTATAATGCGTAGCAACAACAATATTCGAATCTTCAAACACCCGCTTCAACGATGCAACTTGCTCTTCTTTTTCACTACGGTTCACAAACCTTCTCCGCCATTACATAAGTTGGATTTTTATTCCAGCTTATGAAATTACATTATGGTGTCTAAGGATGACCCCAAAACACCAGTTCGCCCTATCCAAGCGATTAGTTTAAGCCATGCTTCAATCAATATTATTGATTGAAAATGTCTCTTTCCATCTATGCAGGCTTAAAATTATTAAGTTGTTTATACATAACATCCACAACACCCACAGTCTCAGATAGGTCAAAGAGGAAATTTCCTCTTCCAATTCTGCTGATTAACAACAGAAATTTATATTAAGCCTAAATGGCGTCAACCAGATAGACTAGATGTATCTAACCTCACTCCAGGCCCCATAGTCGAAGTCAAAGTTGCGCGCTTCACATAGGTGCCTTTTGATCCAGTTGGCTTTGCCTTAACAATAGCTCCCATGAACGCATTAAAATTCTCAACCAATGCCTTTTGTGAGAAGCTTGTTTTGCCAATACCAACATGAATTATTCCAGCCTTTTCAACACGAAATTCTATTTCACCACCCTTAACAGACTTAACAGCCTCACCGACGTTGGGGGTTACAGTACCTAATTTAGGATTTGGCATCAGACCCTTTGGCCCTAATACTTTTCCAAGACGACCAACAACCGCCATCATATCAGG
>CAZXSC010000075.1:0-14132 GCA_964643045.1 uncultured Rhodospirillaceae bacterium | reverse complement strand
TACTTTGGGGTGTTTCTTGCCGCAACTCTTGCATTGACGGCGATTGGGACTGGCATTGAATTTCTCGGTGACTTCCTGATAGGCAACCTGAGATAATTTTTCGGCAGTATCCCAGACTTGGCGAAAAAGCTGCCGCCCACATTTTTCACAGTACCAGGCGACACCCTCCAGTCCGGCTTCCCTTGCCTTATAGCGATACTGGACCGATCGTTTCTTTGGCAGAATGCGAGTTGGCGTTCCGGCTGGGACGTAAACAAAATCTCCGGTTTCATAGACGTGTCGGAGGACAGGTGCATCCTTGAACTCAATGGCGCCTTCACCCGAAAGGGTTGTGATAATCGTGTCATGCTCGCAGATCAGCCAGAATGGCTGGGGTTTGCTATTGCGGCTGAGATGAACCTGAAGATCTACATCGTCGGGCAGCATTGGCCGTTCGTCATAATTACCCGCCTTGGCCGCCTCCTTGAAACTGAAAACCAGGTGTTCACGAGCCACGAGCTATTTCCTTTTGCCAGGCGGCATTGGTTGCGGACCTTTCTGGCTATCCAGCATCGCGTCATAGGCCATTGAAGAAATTTCAGATTGTTCAACATAGTGTTTCCAACCCCAGGCATCGGTGGGAAAGGGTTTGTTCTTGTGGCCACAATGCCTGCAGATGCGAGTTTTTGGATCGGCGTTGAATTCGTTTGCTGCTTTATAGCTTTCGGGTATCGTCGCAAAAAGCCCATGAGGACCAAGGGTCTTCTTCTGTTTACCACGTTTTGCCGGTGTGGCGTCAAACGATTTGACAAAAAGGCGCCGGTCACATTTGTTGCAGACAAAACGGAATTCTTCTTTTTGAGGCATGCCAACAGACTGACGCTGCGTGATAACAGACAGGGTCAGGTTTTCTGGATTTGCATCATCGGTTAAGGGGCTTTGGACCATATGCAGTCGTGGTCCAACCCGCAATACTCCGCCGCTGCGCATTGAACCTGCCGCGCCAAAAGTAAGAAGGATCTCGTCAACTGTATTGAAATGTTGGAAACGGCTGTAGTCGACCTTTGGTCCACCTCTAAAAGTCGCAGAACAGGGCACAATTGAACCTTCATCAAAATAAGGGAAAAGCGGTGCCAGGGCGGTCTTGGTAAAATTTACAAAATCATAAACATTAACTTTAAGCGGCTCCTTATCACCTGAAGGAGGCGGGATTATCTTTTTTCGGCGGCGGAGCTTTTTGGAAGAATTCTTGATGGCCATGTGGCTATGTTGACCCTTCTTATTTAAACATTTAGAATATAGTTAGAAGTCTAATAGATTTTATATAGAAATCAAATTTAAATTTGTTCTTGCAGGGAAAATATGGAAAACAATCTGGCAGAACATCTCGACAATTCTTTATCGGAGGCGACACCGCCAGCGAATAGCATAGGCTATCAGTTGAGGCATCTTCATGGTTCCATGGCGAGAACGCTTCACGGCTTTCTTCGAAACTATGGCATCAGCGCATCGCAATGGGGTTATCTTCGCCACCTCTATTTTGAAGATGGGTTGTCGCAGCGTGAACTCAGTGAAAGTGTCCGCCGTCAGGATGCGACAACCGTAACGTTTTTGAAGCGAATGGAAAAGAATGGGTATGTTGAAATTCGGTCTGATAAATGGGATCAGCGGAAAAATAGGGTATTTTTGACAAAGAGTGGCCGAGATCTGTGTGCTAGTCTTATGCCATTTGTCGCAAGAATTGATGATATTGCCTTTGCGGGTTTTAGTAAAAATGATGAGGAATTATTTTGGCAGATGGTTGAACGCATGCGGGCAAATTTTGATGCATTTGGAAGTAAGCGGCAACCTGCATTAGCCGCCGGGGATTAAACGAAAAGTATTAAAAACAATTTTTTAAACTAGGAGGAAAAAATGGCACAGTTTGTATCGATACACCGGGCACCCGGTCTTAGTCCAGATGAAATGGCAGAAAACGCTCTGCCTGTTTTTAACCATGGAACCGCAACGTATATTCAGAACTACGTTAATTTGGGGTCAGGCTTTATTGTCACGGTTTTCGACGCGGAAAGTAAAGAGGCGCTGGAAGAAGCCTTTGAAGAACTCGGTTTCCCCGTCGATGAAATCCATGAGGTGCAGTTCGCTCAGTCACGGGATGAACTGGAAGGGATGCTCAAGGGAATGGGGAAGCTCTAAAGTCTCCTGAATTTGTCTAATGCAATCCTAAGGATATTTCAGGAGAATGTTGGATGTCAGCAGAAAGCCGAACAGGTAACAATGGAAAATATAGCATCGATCCGCCGCGACAGGATCGTCCGCCGTTAAAAAACAATATTTTTGACGCGATGCAAAAAGGCAACGCACAATTGATCCCGCTGTTTCCCCATTTGTACCCCGGCGCCATGGTACCGGCGGGTGCCGTTTTACGAGGTGGTCCTGATAAGAACTACGGAGAATTCAGGCACCATAATACGGTAGATGAGGTATCGATTGCTTTTGCCGCGAATGGCGCTCTCCTAAAAACAGGCCAGTTTTTTGTGGGTGGCCGGGTCCATGGAGTTAGTAGTTTTTTGAAAGATGAGAAGAACGCTGAAAACTTTGTTCTAATTTGTATCACTCAGAGACAGAGCGAATCACAGACCCAACACGAAGTCATCTCAATGACGTGTTCGGAATGCCGCGAAGAGATCTTTCGGTATGAATTTGACGTAATAGCAGAGCCAGACGATTCTGAAACCGAGAAAATGTTTGCGACAATCCCGCAATCCTATAAAGCCACAAAGAAATTCAGTGACGACCTGGAGGCCAGGACGTGTTCAAAATGCGACCATGTAAACGACCCATTTCCCTACGATGCTTGGGGTTGGCATAATTACGCTGAGCAGTCGGATACGGTCTTTTCGGCACGTCAGATACTTAGTGAAGCAGAGGATGAAATGTTACAGGCTTTAGAGCTGCCTGAAGCAAATAGAGGATAGAAAATTGGCTCGGAAAAAAACGTTTCACGTGTTTAAGGAAGCAAACAAGACGGGTCCTTATGACGACCGGCCGATGTTGCCAAATGAAATCGACATTCAAGTTTTTATGAGCCGTAATGATCATCCTCAGCCTTTCCACCTTATATGTGAGAAAGATACCTTGATTTGTCAGATATCGGGCAAAGGGCGCGTTGAATTTAAGAATACCTGCATTAACCACTATCCCCTGGCTGCTGGAGATTATATTTATGTTCCAGCCGGCGCACCTCACCGGCTCGTTCCCGATGGGGAAAATGTTACTGTGCGATACAAAGCACAAAATGCCGGTTTAGAGGGTGTCGCTTGGTTTTGCGATAAATGCAGCAACGAATTGTTCCGTGAAGTCTGGGATACAGAAAAAACGGTTTCGCATGAAGCTTACCTGCGGTTAACTGAAAAGTTTTCTGAAGATTCAGAACTCCGAACCTGCGGTGAATGTGATGACGTCCATGATCCTGTAGACCTGGGGCCTTACCGCTGGGAAAGTGTTGCCAAGGAAATAAGGGAAGAACAGGCAAAGTAAAGTCGTTTTATTCTGATTTAGGGGAGCCCTACATGATCCACAATGTTTCTGAACCAAAATTAGAACGCGATATCACCCTTCAAATGATGGGTGACTGGGGTATAGCTAATTTGCACCGAATCTGCGGCTGGTTAGCAGCTGAAATGGGTTTTCGTTCAGGTCACGGTTCACGTTTTGCAACATGGAACGGCAGAGGAGGCACAGATGCTTTTGAGGCGGTATTGTCTGGCAACGTCGACACGTCATTCTTTGTGCCGGCACAATTTGCGAGGACGGTTGTCGAGGGTAAAGGCATTTACTCTAATGAGAATATTGGTCGCCTTCGAGCGATCGCTACACTGCCTCAGGACGATAAGCTGGTATTTGCTATTCAATCTAAGCACGGCATAAACTCTCTTGATGATTTGCGCCAGAAGAAACCGGCGCTTACAGTTGCTCTTGCATTTGATGACGGCGAAAATATGGTGGGATTTGCCACCAACCGTTTCCTTGAGGCAGCCGATATACCGCGTAAGACGCTTGAAAAATGGGGATGCACGTTTCTTGAGGGCGAGGCGCCTTGGGACACGATCCCTCTGGCTGTTGAGGGGAAGGCGGATGCCGTTATCTTTGAAGCGATTATGACGTCTTATTGGAAAGAACTTCAGGCAAATTATGAGATGACGTTTATACCGATTGACGACGATATTCTCATTGCTCTTGAACGGGATTACGGCTGGCCACGGGATACCATACCTCAGGATCGCTTCGCCGGTCTCAGTGGCTCCTTTGAGACGCTTGATTTTTCCGATTTTTTATTGATGTGCCGCGATGATCTTGACGATGAAATTGCATATCTTATGGCCTGGTGTATTTGCGAAACCACATCCACAATTGAAAGGCAATACAGGCACCTTGAACCAAAGGATAGTCCTTTGACCTATCCACTGGATCCAGCAAAAATGTGCCGAACATCTATTCCGCTGCATCCGGGAGCTGAACGGTATTACAGAGAAGCAAAACTACTGACTTAGGTTATTTTTAAAGTTTTAAACCAAGGAAAACATAACAAAGGAGGAAATATACAAATGAAAAATCAAACAATTAAACTTTCAGGTATCATTGCCGTATTTGTGTTAACGTGGAGTTATTCCACATCGAATGCGGCAGAAATTGTCTTAAAATATGGCGCATTTGGATCAGGGAAAACTCCATTTTCTACCGTGGGTACGGGTCCATTTCGCAAAAAAGTAGGGGAATTGACAGGTGGTAAGGTGGAGATAAAAAGGTTTCTGAATACTCTAGGCGGTCCGCGCCAGCTTTACAAAAATGCCAAGGATGGGATCGCCGACATAGCCTGGGTTATAGCTGGTGCAAGCCGAGGCTTTAAGTTTCCGCGCTCTACTGTTTTATCGATGCCAAATATCCTCGATGGATATACTAATACTCAAGCTAATACAGCACTATGGCGTCTTTATGAGAAAGGTCTGATTAAGCCGGATTATAGCGACGTCGTTCCATTGGGGTTTGCTTCGATGTCGGCGACACACATTGTAACGAAAGATAAGGAGCCGACGCGAGTAGAAAATCTTAAAGGGATGAAGATTGGCGTGACCAGTGGTTTAACTGCCCAGACGGTTAAAGCTTTAGGGGCTATACCGGTTTTTACACCGGTTACAGGCCTCTATCAAGCAATGGATCGAGGTACAGTTAATGGGCTAATGATAGGTTTTACAGCTGTTCAAGGCTTTAAACTGGATGAGGTGTCCAACCGGCATGTGGTTGTTCCAATGTCCACGCCCCTAGTCTTTATTGGGATGAATAAAAAGAAGCTTGATGGGCTCCCAGGTTACGCGAAAAAAGCAATTTTGTCGGCGTCGGGTATCAAGCTTTCCCAGGCTCTGGGGCGTGCTGGGGATGGGATGATACGTTTCACGAGAGGGCGCCTTAAAAAATCTTCCAAGCAGAAAATTATTGATTTGCCGGAAGCTCAGAAGGCGCCATGGCGTGCTGCGGTAAAACCGATTGTTAAGCGATGGGTCAAATCGACACCTAATGGCGCGGCAATTCTGGCAGCCTATCGCCAGGAACTCGAAAATGCCAAGCGGGGAAAGTAATCTCGTTAATCAGCATTTTCAGATAGCGTGTTAGATCAACTTGAAAGCTGGGGTGCCGCGGTATCGCGACGCCTCGCTGTTATTTCAACAGCGGCACTATTATTGGTAGCTCTGCTCGTTTGCCTTGAAATTATTGCGCGGACATTTTTTAGATTTTCGCTGATCGGTGTGGGCGATGTTTCCGGTTTGATTGTTGCCGTTGGCATTGCGGCAGCTTTCCCTGTAGTTACGATGCAGCGAAGTCATCTGGTTATAGAGTTACTTCGTAACCATATGGGAGACGAAGCGGCTCTTTTTGCTCGTTTTCTGGGTGGTTGGGTGATCTTTTCCGCTCTGGCATTATTAACATGGCGCCTCGGGGTAAGGGCCATTGAATTTAGCCAGCAGAATGCGACGACTGAGGTAATTGATTTACCGGAATCTCCGTTTATTTGGTCCATTACGTTCCTTATGGGGTTGGCGGCTGCTTTGCAGCTTTTCCCAATTATAAGGGACGCAATTGAAATGCGGTCAATCTGGCGTGCCGTCATAGGCGGCCTTCTAAAGACTAAAATCTATATCTTTTTAGCGATATTCGTCTTTTTATTTATTTTATTAGGTTTGATCGATCGTGGTGGAGGATTGGCTTGGCTATTTCCTTCAACACCAATTATGCTTTCTATAGTAATTTTTGCGGCAGTATGGCTTGCGGGGATGCTTATGCTTCCCTTGGGAGCTTCTTTGCTGCTTTCAGGTTTGGCCGGCATCAGTATCATGCTTGGCAGTTCCCCAGGCCTTAGCCTTATTGCTACACGCGCGATTGAATTTCTTGCGAGCGATATTCTCTTGGTCATTCCGCTGTTTCTATTGATGGGGACTTTTGCTCAGGCAGCTAGCCTTTCAACCGATATGTACCGTCTCGCCCATGCCTCGGTTGGTCATTTTCGCGGTGGTCTCTCTTTGGCAACAATTGGCGCTTGCGCTGGCTTTGGTGCCATGACGGGGTCATCAATGGCTACGTCGTTGACCATTGGCCATGCGGCTTATCCTGAAATGCGGAGGTATGGTTATTCAGAAGATCTATCCACCGGGTCCATTGCGGCAGGAGGAACCTTGGGTGCTATTGTGCCGCCGTCAGGAGTTCTAGTTTTATATGCAATCCTTACTGAAGTTTCCATCGGAGCTTTATTTATTGCCGCTGCCATCCCGGCTTTCATTGCCGTCTTTTCATTTGTGTTATCGGTAATGATACAGGTGCGCTTGCAACCTGCAGCTGCACCAGAGATAAACATTCGAGAATCCGGTGCCGTGATTGCAGCCATGAAAGGCATCTGGCCTTCCATGGGCTTAATTGTGGTCGTGCTTGGAGGTATTTATGTCGGAGTATTTACCGTCACGGAGGCGGCGTCGGTTGGGGCGTTGGGTACTTTTACCCTGGCTTGGGTAAGAGGCGGGCTGGCAAATGGTGTTTTGAAAAAAGTAATGATTGAAACAGCTGAACGCACGGCAATGATTTATGCACTCATTATAGGGGGTTCTATTTTTGGGTTCTTTGTAGGTCTTACTGAATTACCAGTGGAAGCAACAAAATTTCTAAATCATTTTAATTTACCGGGACTTGCGGTCGTAGCCATTGCTCTTGTTGTTTACATACTGCTCGGCATGATCATGGGAGCTTTCGAAATCATGATTATTACCGTTCCAGTTATTGCTCCCATATTAGTAGGGTTTAATTTTGATCTTGTATGGTGGGGTATTATTATGGTGATGGTGGTGGAGATTGGGCTTCTAACGCCTCCCTTTGGTATGAATTGTTTTATCATTAAGGCAGTTGCAGTCGATGTACCTTTGGGCAAAGTATTCAAGGGTGTTACCCCGTTCATATGCGCGCACATCGCAACTCTGGCTTTGTTGGTTCTGTTTCCACCGTTGGTGTTGTGGCTTCCAAACCTTCTTCGCTAGAAAAGAGTTCAATTAAAGCTGATTTTTGGGTTTTCGGAAAAGAAGCCTTAAGCATTTATTTAGATGAGAAAAATTAAAGTCCCCTTTGGGTAGTGATTGGACGTGAAATGCAAAATAGCGACTTATTTAATTGATGGAACTGCTCTGAATTGGCGTTTTAGCTTTCTAAGCTAGAGAGAATTATGGGTACCATCACAGTAGGGCGCACTTTTGGTCCTTTTGCAACCGCACAGAAATACAGAGCCACTTTTCTCAGCGACGAAAATATTTGGCTTGAATTCAGCGGCCTCTTTATGCGCTCCATTACAATAAGGTTGCTTCTCACTTAGTCCACAACTGCAAAACGCATATTTGTGGCCTTCTTCCACCTCAACTTTATAGGGAGATGACTGGGCAATAACGGGCTCCGCCATAATAAAACATCCTTTTTGATAGCAAGTTAGACTAATTACTCAAAACTTTAATGGATCAAGCCAAGAGCTATGATATACAGTTTATATCTTATAGATTTTATTGGGTGTCGATTTGTGACCGACACCCAATAAAAAATAATTGCCGTTGCAACCGACCATCAATCTTCTTCCAGCGCTTTTTTAATATTTGCAGCGTCACCATAGTTTTGGACCTGATTCTCATATTTTTCCTTTTCCCAGCGGCTTTGCCATATATGCCAGCCAATCCAGGCAACAACTCCAATAGCCACCAGGAGGCCTTCTGACCCTTGAAATGGATATATTGCGCCAACGTCTTTGAGATCGACGGCCCAAGATTCAATACCGGTTGTAGACATTATTCCTCTCCTTTTTTATTTCCCTAGGGCAGTTATTACACAAGGTTATTTTGGGATTTACGAACCTCATCGGCTGCTATTTTCTCTTCCTGATTAGAAGCAAAGTCTAACCCGATCAATTCGACTTCCTTGGGAATTCTCAACATTCCCGCACCCGCAAGAATTTTTGCGATAATCCAACCTGGCAGGAACCCTAAAACACCAAACATAACTACCGCGCCTAATAATTGACCTAAGGGATTTATTGCCGCGTATCCCTCATAGACTGAACTGGGATGTCCCCAAAGAACGAAGCCACATATAACCAAACCGGCAAAGCCAGCATAGCCATGGACGGCAACGGCACCAACTGCATCATCGACTTTGAATCGACGTTCGACCCAGAAATGCATCTTGTAGGCAATCGCTGTGCCGATACCACCTATAATCATCGCTTGAATGGGGTGGTAGAGGTCATTACCGGCAGAAGCTGTAATGATACCCGCCAGACCACCCGAATAAGTCCAGAACGCATTGCCTTTTGAGAGCATGTAAGCCACTAACATGCCTCCCGACAGAGACATCAAGAAATTGACCGTAATCGCGCCCAATGTTGTAGGGGTGAGATAAATAGTGGTTGCGGTCCATGTTCCGCCCTTTATCAGACCTCCTATCCCTTCCGGACTGATGGCCGGCACATTACAAGCAACGTAAAAGCCCCAAAAACCAGTGTAGATAACGAATAGACCAAGACAAACCATCCAAGGATTATGGGGATGAATGTCCCGTGGTGTACCATCATCGGCAAATTTGCCAAGTCTGGGGCCAAGAACAACCAATATACCTAATGCAAAACCACCTGCTATAGCATGAATCACTCCGGATGCATAGGCGTCATGATACCCCCAGAGCTTGACCATCCAACCTGCCGAGTGCCAGCCCCATGATGCATCAATGATCCAAGCCACTGAACCAATGACAACAGCCAATATCCAAAATGCACCAGAATTGATCCGCTCAATCACAGAACCTGAAACTATTGAGGCTGCCGTCCATGAGAATAATAAAAAAGCTCCCCAGAAAACGCCTGTAATTCTGTCTCCTAGATTGGGCCCCATGGTGGTGGACCAAGGTGTATTTGCAGCCCCTGCAGCCGTCTCAATTCCCCCAGTAATAAATGGACCATTTGGGAATGCCCAATATAGCCACCACCCAAAGAAGAAAAAGGTGATGGTTACCAGTGGAATTATCATCGAATTCTTCATAAGCGTATGCATATGATTACGCTGGCGACTGGCACCAACCTCGTACATGCAAAACCCAACATGGATCAAAAACATCAACGGTATGGTCAACCAGTAGTAGAATTCAGTGAATACCGTTGTGAGCGCAGCAAGATTGTTTTCCATCAGAATGTCCCCCCCATTCGCGACTTATAAGCCTTTTCGGCAACATTTTCCTTGACTCAAACTGAATCGCCAGCAGTACAAATGCATAATTTCCGAGGCAATTATGAGCCCATACAGTTTACACGAAAGACAAATAAAAACCAGTAGATAAGTAATAAGTCACGAATTTATGTTTAAGGCTGTTTTTTGAGCCATAACAGCCAGAAAAATTTGTGATTTTGCAATTTGTCGAATCATAAAAAAACAACAAATCCGCCGAGCAAAATCAACGCAATAAGCGAGAATTTTTTAAATAGCTCTGCCGGCAATTTGAGAAATAACCAAGCCCCTAGCCAACCCCCAACCCACTGAAAGGGTGCAGTAACTATGCCCAGTGCACCTGTCTCTATAGTGACGCCGCCGCCAACGAAAGTTGACGCCAGGATAATGATCGAAGTTATCGCCATGAAGACCAGAATATTAGCTCGCTGAATTGAAGCTGATTGGTTTAAGGCAAGCATATAGATCACTACGGGTGCCCCACCCAATCCGATGAAGCCATTGATCAAACCGGAAATTACCCCGGTCGTTGCACTTGCGCTCGTTCCTTGCGGGCCTTTGTAGCGCCAGCCGGACAGTATCAACAATGACGCCCCGACAATGAGCCATCCGATAATTTGGCGGATCAGGTGGGGCTCCAGGGAGAATAGTAAGAGATTGCCGATGGGTACACAGATTGCCATGGCGATAAGCATGGGCGTCATGCGCTTCCAGTCTGCCTGGCGGGCGGCAGAGGGGAAAAGATGTGCTGTGATCAACACCGCGCCGATGATCATGATGACAAGGGCTTCAACCGGCCCATAGAGAATTGTGAGAAACGGCATGCTGACCATAGCTCCACCCCAGCCGGTGTAGCCGAGCATCAGTCCGCCGGCAAAAGTTGCTACCATCGCCCAAATTAGATCTGTTGTTAGAACAGTGTTGAAAATATTTGCCATCTGAATTTATTAGCAGGTGAGACTTTAGGTGACACGCTAATTGTAGACCTCCGATCTGTATATCCATTTGGACTAATTGCCTGGTAATAGTGCCTAGTCCATTCTTTTGTATTCTAATTCTTTGGTGGGTGGGTAAATGGTTTAAATATCTTATCGGCCGATACGTTTACAAAATCCCGGTCTTGCGGAAAAGACCGCGGATATCATCGACTATACGGTGGAATTCCGGATCGCGCAGTAGCTCTGGCGAGCGCGGCTGCGGAAAATTGACGGTAACTTTTTCAAGGATGGTCGCCGGCCGCTGACTCATGACGACAACTTCATCGGAAAGGAAAACGGCTTCCTCGATATCATGGGTAATGAACAATACCGTGCGATGATCGCTGGACCTCAACTGGGCCAGGTCCAATTGCATGCGTTCGCGGGTCAGCGCGTCCAGGGCACCGAACGGTTCGTCCATCAACAAAAGTTTCGGCTCGTGCAATAATGCTCTGCTCAGCGCACAGCGTTGCCGCATGCCGCCGGAAAGTTCACTGGGATAATGCTCTTCGAAGCCGCTGAGGCCAACCTGATCGATCAACTGATTAGCCCGTTCCGTGGCGGCTGGCAAAGGGAGACCTTTGACCTGGGCGGGCAGCAGCACATTATCGAGGACGCTGAGCCACGGCAGCAAAACGTCGGTTTGAAAAACAATGCCGCAATCATGATAACAATCGGTCAACGGTTTGCCACCGACCATAATGCTTCCTCCGGTTGGCCGGTAAAGGCCAGCTACTAGCATCATTAAGGTGCTCTTGCCGCAACCGCTGGGGCCCAGCACCGAACAAAAGCTGCCCGGTTTGATGTCGAGGTCAATGCCGCTCAGTGCTTCGATGCTGTCGCCGCGGCGTTTGAAGACCATCCTTAAATCAGAGACGCTGATTGAAACGCCGTCGGCGGGACTGTCAGAGGGCGAAGGTGCAATTATCACAGGCCGCCTCCACCATCATTGACCCGCGTATCACGCAGAGGCCGTGGCAGGACGAAGATTTCGACCATCGCTACCAGATAGAAAAAAGCGATGCCCATGACCGATAGCACAACAAGGGTACCGAACAACAGAGGGATTTCAAAATTGTTGTTGGCAACCAGTTGCATGTAACCAAGGCCGCTGCTGGCGGCGATGTACTCACCGACAATGGCGCCGACGACGGCAAAGGCTGCAGCGATTTTGATGCCGGCAAAAATATAGGGCATGGCTGCCATCATCCTGACCCTGAGAAGAATCTGCACCGGCGAGGCGCCCAGCGAACGCATCAAGTGGATCATTTCAGGCGGCGTGCGGGATAGCCCAACCACGGTATTCACAACGATTGGAAAAAACGCGATGAAAAAGGCAATTAGGACTTTTGGCATCAGGCCGAAGCCAAACCAGACAACGAAAATCGGCGCCAGGGCAACTTTTGGAATTGCCTGGCTTGCCACCAGCAATGGATAAACCGTCCGTTCAAACAGCGGCGAATAGACGATGAGGATACCCATTGGAATACTGAGGACGATGCTGAGGCCCAAACCTATGGCTGATTCGGCAAACGTTACCCAGGAATGTTCGAGCAGCAGCAATCTTTTCTCGATCATAACGTCGATGATAACGCTCGGTGGCGGCAGCGTGTAAAGAGGCACATCAAAAACTATGGTGATGATTTCCCACAGCACAAAAATGCCGATAAAAGTCAGCACTGCGGGAATCCAGTCGCGGACGGTCGATAAAATTGTCTTAAATTTATTTTCCTGCGTATTCACCGGCAGTCTTTTTTCAGTAGTTATTGTGGTTCAGTCTGGGCGGCAATGATTTCGGTTTTGATACTATCATCCGGATTTAACCCAGTAACCTTGACAATGGTCCGCGTCGGCAGGTTGGCGTCAATGGCCGGTTGTCTCGTGTCAGGGCCGATGCTATGAACCCCTGACACGAAAACCAATTCATTCCAGCCTACGGTCCAGGTAACCTGTTCCAGAATACCTTCGACAGAGGTGGTACGTTCTATACCGCTCATTTTGCTCCGGGCACAAAGGCGTTGGTGTAATAGTCGGATAACGCTTTCTGATTGGAGATCACACCGGAAGATTTTAGCACACCCAAGGTGCGTTTCCAGCCGGCGTCATCACCCACAAACATCTGCGCCGGCTTACCGCGTTTAAGGAAATCAACCAGCTGGGCTACTTGCATCTTTGTGGTTTTCAGTTTCAGCGCATTCGGATGTGCCTTGGCGGCAATCGCCGCGGCTTCATCGGGGTAGTCCAGGGTGAACTGGAAACCCTTCATGGCGGCGGCGTTGAACTTCTTGATGGCGCCGGGGTTGCCGGAAATCAGTTTGTTGTTGGCAACCAGTGTATAGCCTAGTAGCTGAAAGCCCCAATCTGCAACTCGCAAGGTGTTCATCTTACCTTTGACCTTGGACTGCAGGACCGGATATTCATTGGTCAGGAAGACGTCGCCCAGAATATCAACCTTGCCGCTGAGCAAAAGGCCAAAGCGGGCTGACGGCGCGGCACGTACTACCTTTACCTTACTGACATTAATGTTGTTTTTCTTGGCAAAGGCGTCCCAAATCTGATGCAGGGTCGAAACCGGAGAAATTTCAACGGTGCGTCCTTCCAGATCCTTTGGCTTTGACAGCGGAATATTGGATTTTGCGACCATGCCCATGGGGTCAAGTTTGACGACGGTGGCTACGACCTTGACCGGCATGCCTTTGTTAATTGCCTTGATGGTTTGGATCGACGGCACATAGGCGATGTCGTCTTGGCCGCTGGCAACGGTTTGCAGGGCTTGTGTTGCGCCCCGCCCCTCGTTTACCGTGACGTTGAGGCCTTTGGCTTTGAAGTAGCCTTTTTGGGCAGCTACAACGAATGGTGTGAATTCACCCTTCATTTTCCAGTTCAAACGCAACGATATATTGTCTGCGGCCGTTGCTACATTGGCGAAACCAGCTGCGAATACGGCGCTGGCCAGTGATAAGGATACGATACGATTTTTGCTCATTTTCTCCCCCCTGTTACTAAACACGATTTTGTGGTCCTATGGACATTCAATCTAGACCCGGCACGCTCTCCTGCCTTGTAAGCTGGCAGTCTTGCTTTACATGGTACTAGCCATGACACTTGAAACCAATTATTGTACAAACACTAAGATATTGTAAGTTTGTGCCTAACGCAAGAACGACCCCCGATCCTGGGGGTTGATTTTAGAGCCCATCTGGGGTCATTTTTGGCACCCGGAGCCATTTAACTCTAATACTTGAATTGCTAAGTTATTGAAAAGGTGGGTCGGAGAGAGAGAATTTGAACCTATGGCCCACTGATTAAGACAAAGTTGGGTTAGGCGTTACGAACTGCTTAGGCAAGTTCGATCGCTGCATGTAGATCGTCTTGCCATGAT
>CAZXSC010000074.1:0-14435 GCA_964643045.1 uncultured Rhodospirillaceae bacterium | reverse complement strand
GCCCCAACTGAAGCCGCTGCGCTCGGGTGCCTTGCCGCCACTTTTGTCTGCTACATGTTTCGATTGTTTAAAAACAAAATCAAAATCACCGGAATTGAAGGTGCGGATTTCACGTGGCGCGAGATATGGAAATCTCTGATGGAAACTGCCAAGATCAACATTATGATCCTATTCATCATCGCAGGTTCGATGGTCTTCTCCCAAGCTTTAGCTGCTTCTGGCGCAACAAACGGTTTGCTGCAAGTGTTGACAGGAATGAACCCAAGTGTCCTCATTGCTGTGATCTTAATGATGGTTGTTCTTTTGTTTCTGGGTGCATTCATGGATCAGGTGAGCATGCTGCTTCTAACCTTACCATTCTACATGCCGCTTGCGGAAACTCTTGGAATCAATATGATCTGGCTGATGGTGTTGATGTTGATCGTCATGGAGATCAGCTTGCTTACACCACCTTTCGGTTTATTGCTCTATGTTATGAAAGGAGTGGCGCCGTTCGAGGTCTCTTTGGAACAGGTGGTCCGCTCGGCCATGCCCTTTGTTCTAATCGAATTGGCCGTCCTCGCCCTCCTGATAGCAGCACCGGTGGTCGCCACTTGGCTACCAAGCATGCTAAATTAAGAAAGGCTATCCCAATTGCTGATATTTACCTTTTTGATATGCCATATTTTTCTCGACGACCTCGTATAATTCTGTCGGTTCGTTAAACTATACTAACAAATAAATATTTTAGTATAAATGAGTGAGTTGGGATATAAACATGGACGTAATCATAGCAATTATTCAACTGATTATGCATTTAAACTAGGTTATGAGGCTCTAAAAACTAAAAAAATAATAAAATTGAGAGAGGCTGCTACCTAAAGTTATAGTCATGCCCCAGTGGCCCATGCGCGCCCGTAGCGCTTTATCCCCTCGCGCGCAATCAACACGATATATTATGAATTTATTAGCTTAAATAGGCCGTTGGTATCACGGAGGTATCAGGATTGATGGGCGGTCAAAAGAAAAGGGCAGACGATTTCTCTCTAACCCTTTGAAAAGAATGGTAGCGGAGGAGAGACTTGAACTCCCGACACGCGGATTATGATTCCGCTGCTCTAACCAGCTGAGCTACTCCGCCACAAGATATTGTAATATAACGATTATTTAAGAAAAAGGCTTAGTATTTGTTTCAATATTTCTAGCTGTATTTATGTGGCGATGATACCGCTATAATACTATACCTATATTTTAGTCCCGAAGGACGGCCATTATTTAAATGATAACTCTGTATATGACAACTATTAATAGTGTACCAAAATACAGGTCGGGATAAAGCGGAACCGCACAAGCATAGTCTAGGGGTCAAATACCCACCTAGCCCGCACAGAACTCCTATATAGCTATATCGATTTAGGAAATCCTCACCCTAAATCGGATCGTATTATCCAACCTCCCCCAAGCATTCGTTCCCCATCATAAAAAACACAGGCCTGACCAGGTGCTACACCTGCGTATGCACTAAATAAGACGACCCGACCTTTATTACCCTCGGTTGAACGTAAGGTAGCCGGAAGCAATGGTGTCATTGAGCGAATTTTTACAAAAATTTCAATGGGATCACAACCTAATGGTTCATCACCTAGCCAATTGATTTTGTCTAAGACAATAACTTCCTGGAGTAATTCTTCTTTTGGACCTACAACTACGCGTCCTAAATGAGGCTCAAGCCTCAAGACGTACAATGGATCGCCGCCGCCAATATCTAAACCACGACGCTGGCCAATAGTATAATTAATAATTCCCTGATGACTGCCAAGGATGTTGCCCATTGTATCAACAATTTCACCAGGCCCAACCGCACCTGGGCGCATTTTCTTTATAACTTCGGAGTAGTTGCCATTAGGCACAAAACAAATATCCTGACTGTCGGGTTTATCTGAAATGGAAAGGCCAAGCCGCTCCGCTTCTGCTCGGGTTTCATCCTTAGACATACCACCTAGTGGAAAACGCAGAAATTCTAATTGCTCCTGTGTAGTTGCAAAAAGAAAATAACTTTGATCCTTGAGTTCATTGGCAGCTCGATGTAGTTCTGATTTCTTTTGTCCGAAAACATGCTGAACATAATGCCCAGTCGCAAGTACGTCGGCATCAAGCTCTTTAGATCGAAATATAAGGTCGCGAAACTTAACCGTCTGATTACAACGAACGCAAGGTATAGGCGTTTCGCCGGCCAAATAAGTATCGGCGAAATCTTCCATTACATCCTCACGGAAACGATCTTCGTAATCCAAGACATAATGAGGAAAGCCTCTTGAATCAGCCACTCGTCTAGCATCATAAATGTCTTGACCCGCACAACAGGTCCCCGGTCGAGCTACAGCATCACCATAATTAAAAAGTTGCAACGTAATACCTATAACCTCATATCCAGCCTCATGAAGCAAAGCAGCTACTACCGAACTATCAACTCCTCCCGACATTGCCACCACAACACGGGTATCTTTAGGTGCTTTATCTATACCGAGATCCATCATTATTATTTTTCAAATCTTCTAATGTGTTTGGCTAGTTCTATACTAATCCGCACCATCTCCAAAGATACAAAAAAATAATCGACGATTTGTACGCAATATTTTAGAAAACGGATAATTCAACGTCTGAAGATGATTTCATAGCCATTTAAACAGCGTTATAACATTAAATTATGCACCTCAACCGGCAAATTGACAACTAACCCATCAAGTTCCTCACTCATGACTACTTGGCAACTTAGGCGAGATGTTCGGGTCAGCCCGTAAGCTAAGTCCAACATATCACATTCTTCCTCCTCGGCAGGACAAAGTTTGCCATACCAATCACGATCAACAATAATATGGCAAGTTGAACATGCAAGTGAGCCCTCGCATGCCCCCTCAACATCAAAATCGTTTGCTTGTGCTATATCTAGGATGGTTTTTCCAAGCGGCGCATCCACTACATGCGATCGGCCATTGGTATCAATAATGGTCATTGTGGGCATGGTATATCTCTAATTTATCCCACACTAAATGATTCGCCACAACCACAGCGGCCGGTTTCGTTCGGATTATCAAAAACAAAACTTGATTGCATTTTGTCTTCTATATAATCCATTGTAGAGCCAAAAATGTACATCATCGCTAGGGGGTCAATAAAAATTGTAACTCCATCTTGTTCAACAATCTCTTCAAGAGGCTTTTTTTCTTCAGCGTATTCAACGACATAGCTGTGACCGTTGCAACCCATTGTGGTTACACCAACACGCACACCGAGAACAGGTTTTTCCGATTTTTCAATCAGAAATTTAATCCGTTTAATCGCTGCATCTGTTAACGAAATAGAATTACTCTGAGTATCCGTAACGTTCATTAGTTCTTCTTAACTCCCATACAAATTCACTAAAACATACCAAGTGCGAGCTTGGCATCTTCCGACATTTTTTCCATATCCCATGCCGGCTCCCAAACCAGATAAACCTCCACTTCACCAGTACCATCTGCAGATGCTGCAGCGTCGGCCACTTGCTGTGGTAACACTCCGGCAACAGGACACCCTGGCGCTGTCAACGTCATTTCTATATTGATTTTACCATCTTGACTAACCTCAAGGTTATAGATCAAACCCAGTTCATATATATCCACCGGGATCTCCGGATCATAAACTGTCTTTAAAGCCTCAATAATAGCTTCCTTTTTTCTAATCTCTGTTCCTCCCTCAAAAGGTTCTCCAGCCTTACCCACAAGGCCGCCATTTGCAAGTATGTCTGGATCAAGCCCTCCATCGACCGGAGAACCAAAACCGGGTGAACCGGTCGGTCCATGTAGACCCATACCGGGAATATAATTTGATGGTAAATTATCGTCATCCATAACCTTAATCTCTTTTAGTTACCTTTACTCAGTAGAAACCACTTTTTGTCCGCGTACTGCTGCATTAATTGTATGCCAGGCTAATGTTGCGCATTTAACTCTCATAGGAAATTGTTGCACGCCAGATAGCACCATTAACTTATCCATGTCATCCTCGAATTCGATTGGCACGTCATCGACCGCATCGCCTCTGCACATTCTATGAAAAATATCAAATAATGTATTAACCTGTTCTAATTTCTTTCCTGTCACAATATCGGTCATCATTGATGCAGATGCCATTGATATGGCACACCCTCTTCCTTCAAATGCCGCATCTTCTATTTTTTTGTCAATTCCTACCTTAACAAAAACTGTCAACTTATCACCACAGAGAGGATTATTGCCATTGGCTTCACAAGTTGAATCCGCCGGATGGCGAAAATTACGGGGGTTTTTTCCATGGTCTAAAATGACCTCTTGATACAATTCACGTATGTCATCATCCATTAGTTAAATATTTCCTTCACAGTATTTAATGCCCCTATGAGCTGATCGATATCATCGGTGTTACTATACATCCCCAGTGATGCACGTGCTGTTGCGTTTACGCCATACCGGTCCATGAGTGGTTGGGCACAATGATGCCCCGCCCGAACAGCAACACCTTTACTATCGACAATTGTAGCGACATCGTGCGCATGCACGCCATCAAGCTGAAAAGATATAATAGCGGCCTTATTATCTGCTTCGCCAATTATCTGCAAGCCTGCAATTTGGGATAGTTCTTTTGTCGCGTAGGATAATACACTACTCTCGTGATTAGCAATATTTTCTAAACCAATCTGTGTTACATAATCAATTGCAGTGGCCAAACCAACGGCTTCTACAATAGCCGGCGTGCCAGCTTCAAAACGTGCTGGAGCCTCGCGAAAAGTCGTTTTCTCGAATGTTACATTCTCGACCATATCCCCACCGCCTTCATATGGCGGCATCTCATTCAATAGGTCGAGCTTACCCCAAAGAACGCCAATTCCGGACGGCCCATATAACTTGTGTCCGGTAAAGGCATAAAACTCAGCATCTAACTCTTGAACGTCTAATTCCTGATGAACTATACCCTGACTACCATCGATCAGCACATGGGCACCAGCATTATGAGACAATCGCACAATTTCCTTTATTGGTACAATTGTTCCCAAAACATTAGAGACATGTGTCATAGAAACTAGTTTAGTTTTTTCCCCGAGTAATTTCTCAAACTCATTAACCAAAAAGTTACCATGGTCATCTATCGGGGCGATCTTAATTTTAATTCCAATAACCTCTCTTAACTGTTGCCAAGGCACAATATTAGCGTGATGTTCCATATTACTTAAAATAACTTCATCGCCCTTACTTAAAAATTTACGCCCATAAGAATAGGCAACTAAATTAATCGCGGCCGTGGCATTGCGAGTAAAAATAATTTCGTTTGGTGATTTTGCATTAACAAACTCAGCAACTGTTCTACGCGCACCTTCGTAATTCTCCGTCGCTAGTTGACTTAAATTATAGGCTCCACGGTGAACATTTGCATATTCAGCGCGATAAGCCTGGTCCATTCTATCGAGTACAATACTGGGCTTTTGCGCAGATGCCCCACTATCCAAGAATGCGAGCGGATGGCCATTTATTTTAAGATTCAGAGCTGGGAAATCGGCACGAATCGCCTCTACATTGTAATCCGCCTCAATCTCTGATTGTAAAAGGGTATTTGGTGTTGGCATCCTATCTTTCCATCCATTCAATAATCTTATCTTTGAATATGACCTGATAAACTTCAGAAACACCTGAATCAATGACTTCCGTCAGAAAACCTTCAACTAGCATGGACCGTGCCGTCGCATAAGGAATGCCGCGGGAACAAAAATAAAAGAGCGCATCTTCATCTAATTCGCCTGCTGTACAACCGTGAGCACATTGTACATCATCGGCATAAATTTCCAGCTGCGGCTTAGCATATATTTCAGCTTCATCAGAAAGTAACAAGGTTTTATTACTCATACGCGCATCCGTACCATCAGCCCCATCGGAGACAAGTATTGACCCTTGAAAAACACCACGCGCTCCCTCATCCAAAGCCCCTTTATAACACTCTGTAGAAGTCGTATTAGGCACCAAATGTTCAATCAAAGTCGTATGGTCCATATGCTGCTCAGCCCGGGCAACATAAATGCCATTTAAATTTGTATGTGCGCCTTCAGCTTCACACGCAACATGAATCTCACTGCGACTTAAACGGCTTCCCATTGAGAGAACAAAACTATCATAAGTGCTTTGCTCACCAACCCGTGCTTTTACCGTGGATAAGTTTATTCCCACCTCACTATCATCCAACATTCGATAATGTTTCACATGAGAGCTTTCCTCAGCTAGTACTTCAAAAACACTATTGGTGAGATAAGCCCTGCCTCCTATCCCAACATGACGTTCTAATATAGTTATCTGGGCCCCATCCTTTGCAACTACTAAATTACGTGGATGATGTGCAATACTTCCTCCGCCTTGTGATACAAACACAACTTCAACAGGTTTATCTAACGCCACACCTTCAATCAAAACAACAAGACCATCTTCAATAAACGCAGTGTTAAGTGCTAAGACTGGTAGATCCTGTACAGGGCCTATCTGGCCCAGATAATCTTCCATTACCCTTGGCTCCGTAGCAAGAGCCTCAGATAAAGATAGCACTTTTACACCTGATCCAAGCTGGTTAATGGCTGACAAAGTCTTGTTAAACCGCCCATTAACGAATACCAATCTATGAGTTTTAAGATCAAGAGGCAGCCAAGACAAATCTCGGGAATTTAATTCAGCTGCCTGGCAATTACTACTATCTATATTGTCAAGAATTTTTAGACTCGTATATTTCCATGCCTCAGCGCCTGAGGTTGGCAAACCCTCGGCAGAGAATTTCTCGAGGCTACTTTTCCGCAACTGGGCGAGCCATGGATCAGAACAAGTGAATGTCGCCGAATTGTTCTGTGCAATTAAAGCCCGGCTTGATTCGGAAAGGTTATTCATCATCAGGCCGCCGCCTCTATATAATTCGCATAGCCATTTTTCTCTAATTCGACGGCTAAATCTTTATCTCCCGTATCAACGATCCTACCATCTACCAGCACGTGCACCACGTCAGGGATAATATAATCGAGTAATCGCTGATAATGAGTAATTACAAGCAAGCTACGTTCTGGTGACCGCAATGCCGTGACACCTTCCCCAACAATTCGGAGGGCATCAACATCTAGACCACTATCTGTTTCGTCGAGTACAGCTAATGTTGGTTCAAGCACCGCCATTTGCAAAACTTCTGCGCGCTTCTTTTCCCCGCCTGAGAAACCAAAATTAACTGCGCGCTTTAACATATCATCATCAATGTTTAGAGCCTTTGTCTGCTCGCGGACAAACTTTAAGAAATCCATTGCATCAAACTCAGTTTCGCCGCGAAATTTCCTAACGGAGTTTACCGCAGCTTTCAGAAAGTTTATCGTTGAAACCCCTGGTATTTCCACAGGGTATTGAAACGCGAGAAATACCCCCTCACCAGCACGTTCCTCAGGTTCCATATCGATTAAATTATTCCCCTGATAAATAACTGTTCCCTTTGTGACTTCATAACCTTCACGGCCAGAAAGAACATAAGAAAGGGTAGACTTACCCGAACCATTCGGACCCATAACGGCATGCACTTCGCCAGGCAAAATATTTAAATTCAAACCTTTTAGTATTTCAGTATCACCAACCTGGGCGTGAAGATTCTTAATTTCTAACATACATTATTTCTTTCTATATAAAATCTAACCAACGCTGCCTTCTAAGCTAATGCCGACAAGCTTTTGGGCCTCGACCGCAAATTCCATAGGAAGCTCCTGCATTACATCGCGGCAAAATCCATTAACTATCAACGCGACTGCATCTTCAACGGAAATTCCTCTTTGGCGACAGTAGAACAATTGATCATCTGCTATTTTTGAGGTTGTTGCTTCGTGTTCAATCCGGGCTGTTTTATTACGGCTTTCAATATAAGGGATTGTATGCGCTCCACATTCTTTACCTATCAACAATGAATCACATTGCGTATAATTTCTTGACCCTTTAGCATTCGGCATCACTTTGACAAGCCCACGATATGTACTTTGTGACTTCCCCGCTGATATTCCCTTTGCAATAATCTTGGAACTAGTATTTTTACCTAAATGAATCATTTTGCTACCAGTATCAGCTTGTTGATGATTGTTCGTAATTGCAACGGAGAAAAATTCGCCAACTGAATTTTCGCCCTGCAAAATACAACTTGGATATTTCCACGTTATAGCAGAACCAGTTTCAACTTGCGTCCACGATACCTTTGAATTTTTTCCACGACAGGCTGCTCGTTTGGTAACAAAGTTATATATGCCGCCGATACCATTCTCATCGCCCGGATACCAATTCTGTACAGTCGAATACTTGATATCTGAATCCTCAAGAAGGACTAGCTCAACAACTGCTGCATGCAACTGATTTTCATCCCGCATCGGCGCAGTGCAGCCTTCAAGGTAACTTACCTTTGATCCTTCATCGGCAATGATAAGGGTGCGTTCGAACTGACCCGTATTTGAAGCATTAATTCGGAAATATGTTGATAGCTCCATCGGGCAGGTTACGCCCTTGGGGATATAAACAAAAGAACCATCCGTGAAGACTGCAGAATTCAGTGTAGCGAAAAAATTATCTGAGTATGGAACAACTGAGCCCAAATATTTTTTCACCAGATCCGGATGATCTTTGATGGCCTCTGAAATTGGGCAAAATATAATTCCTTCCTTTGACAAGGCTTCTTTAAAGGTCGTAGCTACAGAAACACTATCGAAAACAGCATCAACTGCAACGTTCTTGACCCCAGCCAAGACTTCTTGCTCATGCAATGGAATACCGAGCTTTTTATACGTTTCCAATATCTCCGGATCAACGTCTTGGAGACTTTCGGGCCCATCATCTAACGATTTTGGCGCTGAATAATAATATGCATCCTGATAATCAATCGGCGGATAACCCACCTTAGCCCAATCTGGCTCTTTCATCGTTAACCAGTGTGAATATGCTTTTAAGCGCCAGTCAAGCAACCAATCCGGTTCCGCTTTTTTTGCGGAAATATACCGAACAATATCTTCGTTAAGCCCTTTTGGTGCCTGATCACTCTCAACATCAGTGACAAATCCATATTTATATTTCTCAACTGATTCAACTTGATTGACTGTTTCTGTAACTGCTGTCATTTGTCCTGCCCTACACTTTATTCTGCCGCGTTAACCGTTAGTGAGTGTTGATCAACGTTTGGACAATTACCTGAATAAATTTTTTCCCAAATTCGAATAAAATATTCGACGTCTTCCATCGTATTTTCCGGCCCAAGGCTTATCCTAATTGCACTTGTAGCCAGATTTTCATTGACACCCATTGCCTTTAAAACATGAGAAATTTCAACTTTACCCGAAGAACAAGCAGAACCGGCGCCAATCATAATACCCGCTAGATCAAGATTTATGACTTGAGTTTCACTACTGATGCCAGGCATAGAAATACAACTCGTATTCGGAAGCCGTGCTATATTTTCTCCAAACACTATCGCTTCAGATGTAATATTATTGACTAAGATTTCCAATTCATCACGCAGGGTTCTAATATTAGAAATGTGACCCAAATCGCCTCTTTTCTCTGCCGCAATACCAAAACCAGCTATACCAGGTATGTTTTCGGTCCCCGCTCGATGACCGCGCTCCTGGCCACCGCCCTTGATAAGGGGATCTAGAGGTATGTTTTCATTAATAATCAGAGCACCCACACCCTGAGGACCACCCATTTTATGGGCCGACAAGCTAATAAAATCGACACCAAGTTCTCCGCGATCAACATGAATTTTACCAAAGGCCTGCACTGCATCGGTATGAACCAACGCCCCATATTTTCTAGCAATGCGTGAAACCTCGGAAACAGGTTGGATAATTCCCGTTTCGTTATTCGCCAGCATAACCGAGATTAAAACCTGGCCAGTAATCTGCCCAAGGCGCGCCTCAAGGCCTTCTAAATTAATCAACCCATTATTGTCTACGGAAAGTTGTTCAATATTGTCCGTGGCATCCAAAATAGATTTATGCTCAACGGCGGAAACTAAAACATGGTCGCAAGTAATGCCAGAAAGAGCTAAATTATTCGCTTCCGTACCACCACTCGTAAAAATGACTTCGGAGGGTTTTACACCTACGAGATTGGCTATAATTATGCGCGCATCCTCGGCCTTTTGACGCGCATGCCTGCCATTGGTGTGCACTGATGACGCATTGCCACCGAGCGTCATAACCTCCGACATTAGTTCGGTAACTTCCGCCATGACCGGAACTGTTGCATTGTGATCAAAGTAAACAAATTGCTTCATGAAAATTTTATCCACTCATTCCGCCGCCCTGCAAGTGAGCGTCTCCATGGTCAAATTATCCTTGCCTGAAATAGAGCCTGATGGGAATAAGTGCGTCCCGCTAGACCCAACAATCCGACTTTCAACAACATCTGTAAGTGAAATAGAGCTCAAATATAGAAAAATCTGATTACCCAACTCAGACCACAAATCATGAGTGAGACAGCGTGCACCATCATGCGTACAACCTTTTGGCGATCCAGTCGCGCAGCGCGTAGTTTTAATTGGCTCATCTACCGCCAAAATTATATCAGAAATCTTAATTTGCTCTGGATCACGGGCCAACAAATAGCCTCCGCGGGGTCCTCGCACAGAAATCACTTGCGCGCCTTTGCGTAGCTTACCAAATAACTGCTCAAGATATGATATAGAAATACCCTGTCTGAGCCCAATGTCTACAAGGGCGACGGGGACGCCTTTACTTTGGCATGCTATATCAACCATTGCCATCACCGCATATCTTCCTTTGGTGCTGAGTTTCACTATTCATCCCCTATTTTGTGTTCGCATATGCAAAATAATTTGCATCCTTTTACTTTCCTGTTCTAGCCCGTTTTTTTCTCTTTTTCAGGTCTCATTTTATTATTATTAGCCTCTAACTTAGTTTCTAATTCAACTATTCTCTCACCAAGTACGTTCAATTGATTGCGCAAGCTTTCAAAACTGTGAGTGATCGGATCGGGAAGACCTTCAGTTGGTGTACCATAAGCACAAAATTCATCTTCAAGCGATTTATCTCTGCCCATAACAATCTTGGCAGGAATACCTACCATTGTGGCTCCTTGAGGAACATCTTGAAGAACAACAGCGTTTGCCCCTATACGAGCTCCATCACTCACGACTAGTGGGCCCAAAATTTGAGCCCCCGATCCAACTATCACTGCGTTACCAATTGTTGGGTGGCGTTTGCCCTTTTTTAAAGAAGTCCCCCCCAACGTAACTCCCTGATAAAGTGTAACATCGTCCCCAACTTCGGATGTTTCTCCGATCACAACGCCCATGCCGTGGTCAATGAAAAACCGCTGGCCTATTGTTGCTCCTGGATGAATCTCAATTCCTGTTAAAAACCGGCCGACATTTGAAATCAACCTGCCTAAAAGTAAAAAATTGTTCCGCCAAGCTAGGTTTGCAAATCTATAAATTAAAACTGCATGATAGCCTGGATAACAAAGAAAGACTTCTAAACGAGAACGAGCAGCTGGATCACGATCTATGTAAGAGCGGACATCTTCGTTGAGTCTAGCAAAAAAATCACCAATCATTGTATTAATTTCCGTGCATTAATTCTATTAAAGTATTAAAAAGCTGATAATCAAAAAACCAACAACAAATTGGAAGAGGTTTTCCGGACAACAATCAGAAGTATAATCAATGTGTGTTACCATGTTTGGAGTATATAGTTATCCCGACCAAATTAGTCAAGTATTTGAGAGTGATACCACGAACGTCAATTACTATTCCCTACTCGATGCATAAGCTTACTTAATTATTACCCAAATTTATTGAAGAACCATGCCAAACGTAATTTTCAATGGACCTGATGGACGATTAGAAGGTCGTTATCATCAAAGTAAACAAGCCGACGCACCAATTGCGGTTATTCTTCATCCTCACCCCCTTCATGGAGGAAATATGAATAATCGGATAATTTACACAATGTATAACGCCTTTGTTGATAGAGGCTTTTCAGTACTGCGATTTAATTTCCGAGGCGTTGGGCGTTCACAGGGTACCTTTGATTGCGGTATAGGGGAGTTGAGTGACGCAGCTTATGCATTTGACTGGATGCAGCAATTCAATAAAAATAGTCCGTTTTGCTGGATCGGGGGTTATTCTTTTGGGGCCTTAATCTCCATGCAATTAATGATGCGTCGGCCTGAGATTGGGGGCTTCATTTCTGTTTCGCCGCCAGCTAACACAGAAGATTTTTCTTTTCTAGCACCTTGCCCTTCTTCGGGCTTAATTTCCCACGGTGACGCCGATGACCTAGTGCCGGTCGAAGCAGCTTCTAAATTAGCTTCAAAACTAGGGGCTCAAAAAAATATAGAAATTGAATTTGCTCCTATAAAAGGTGCAGATCACTTTTATAAAAACAAAATTGATCTCTTAAATGCAGAAATTTGCAGATATCTCGACAAATCACTAGAGCCCAAAGATGAAAAAACAACAAAGGAAGCCCAAAAAAAAAGAAGGAAGAAATAAATATCCTATCTATTGTAAATATCACCGCCGGTTAATTCCCTTTGCACGCCTGTAGTGCTAGGAAAACTCAGTGGCAAACTTAAAATAGATCGAACGGCTAAAAAAGCAAACGCCTGCGCCTCCAGAGCGTCACCGTCCCAACCAACATCTTCAACGGGTATAGCTTCAAAACCCAGGCGTTTTGACAATTCACTCATCATATGTGAATTATGTCGCCCACCGCCTGTTACTAACCATCGCTTTGTAAGCTGAGGAAGATACAGAGCAGATCTAACTATAGTTTCTGTCGTAAAGGCTACTAACGTTGCTACCGCATCTTCGATTAACAAATCATCAATACCCAAAAAATCGAATTCATTGCGATCAAGAGCCTTCGGGGGGGCTTTTTTAAAATAGTCATGTTCTAATAACTTAGCCAAAACGTGTTGATTTATCCGCCCTTGTTTTGCTAACCTTCCGCCATCATCAAAATCCACACCTATCTTTCGTTTTATGATATCATCGATCAAGGCATTGCCGGGTCCGGAATCAAATCCTATCAAACACTCCTTACTAATGTAACTAACGTTCGATACTCCACCAATATTAACCACCACCACAGGCCCCGCAAACTTTTCCGCGAGAACTTTATGGTATATTGGTGTTAGAGGAGCACCGTAACCGCCTGACATTACATCCGCTTTTCTAAAATTATTAACAACTGTAGTATCAAGTAAGTCAGCTAGTAATGCTCCGTCACCGATTTGCAATGTAAAGCCCTTTAGGGGCTCATGGAAAATTGTCTGACCATGAAATCCAATAACATCAATATCTGAACTCGCGTAGTCATATACAGAAAATAACTCTTCTATAAGCTCGGCGTGCAATAACGTGAGGTCATGCTGTAAAAGACGCGGCACTTCTTTTGTGCCAAACGCAGCCCGTAATCGTTTCTTAAATTCAGGACTGTAGGGCCGTGTTATAAATGGCCCAAAATGAACCGTTGAATGACCATCAGTTTTTATTATAGCCGCATCAATGCCATCAATAGAGGTTCCACTCATTAAACCAAGGGCCGTAAAAATTTTATTGTTTTCCATCAGTTTTACCAATTTAACATATTTTCATCTGTATTATAACAATTCATACATGTAGTAATTGTAGCACTGGAACGATTGTGCTACACGACCGGCGTAAACATTTAGCTAAAATATTGTTGCCCGATTAATTAACAGCGCATAGTTTTAGCTGTGAGAGTAATAAAAGAACCATGGCCCGTTATAAGTCTGAATTTCTAAACGTTATTACGCAACGTGGATTTCTTCATCAGTGTACTGATGTTGATGAATTAGACAAACGCGCCTCCTCAAAAATTATACCCGCATATATTGGATTTGACTGCACGGCACCTAGTCTGCATATAGGCTCGTTACTGCCAATAATGTTACTAAGGTGGTTGCAAAAAACAGGACACAAACCCATTGTTCTTATGGGAGGCGGTACAACAAAAGTCGGAGATCCTTCTGGTAAAGACGAAAGTCGACTACTTCTGACGGCAGAACAGATCAATTCCAATATGAATAGTATTAAATCGATTTTTTCCAAGTATCTGGATTTTGGTGATGGCCCGACCGACGCTATTATGATTAACAATGCGGATTGGCTCGATGAAATAAATTATATTGACTTCCTTAGAAACTATGGACGTCACTTTACTATAAACAAGATGATGTCTTTTGATAGCATAAAACTGCGACTGGACCGCCAGCAACCGCTAACCTTCCTCGAGTTTAATTATATGATACTCCAAGCATACGATTTTCTGGAGCTTTCACGACGTAATAACTGTTTAATGCAAATGGGTGGTTCCGATCAGTGGGGCAATATTATCAATGGTGTAGAGCTCG
>CAZXSC010000073.1:0-14656 GCA_964643045.1 uncultured Rhodospirillaceae bacterium | reverse complement strand
CGTTTTCGCAACGGTTGTTGATTGAGCGCGTGAAGGCTTTGATCCGTCGCCGAGAATTGGATACGAATATAGGAATGGAAGGCATTAACGGAGAAGCTATTCAGCGTGGTAATTTGGTGATGGACCCGAGTCGACATCAATGCCGTTGGAAAGGATTGTCAGTAAGCTTAACAGTTACAGAATTCTTATTATTGCAGTCACTCGCAATTCGACCTGGCCACGTCAAAAACCGAGACCAGTTGATTGACGCGGCATATGGTGAACAGATTTATGTTGATGACCGTACTATTGATAGTCATGTAAAACGTATTAGAAAAAAATTTAAGGCGCTTGATGCTGAATTTACAGCAATAGAAACATTATACGGTATTGGGTATCGTTACCAGGAAAGCGAAAAAGTAATACAAAAGTGAGCGAGACGCGGTATTTTGGTCAAGAGGAATAACAGGAATGAAAGTGGTCCAGTTGTAGATAGTATTTTAAGGGAAAAAAATAAAACTCGGTCTAGTATTTCCCCTATTACGCGTCGAATATTAGCAATTAACGTTCTGGCCCTGGCTTCATTAGTCGTTGGACTGCTTTATGTAGGGCAGTATCGCCAGGGGTTAATTGATAGTGAAGTAATGGCATTGAAGGTCGAGGCAGAACTTTTTGCCGCCGCTCTTGGCGAAACCGCTATTAGTAAAATTGATTCAAATAAGACATTGATTGTAGACGACGTAAACCAAATAGTGCGTCGGATGGTTATCACAACGGGGACAGTTGCCCGGCTTTTTCTTCCAAATGGTAGCTTGTTAATAGATAGCCGTTTATTCACCGGGAGGAGTACGATTGTTCAGGTGAGGGAATTGCCGCCACCCAATACAGAAAACACCATCATTGAGACATTATTGGAACGATTTAGTGGTTTTCTTCGCCAAATTCTAGGTGACACTGAGCGAGTAGCTGATTTGTCCGTTGCAAGGAATATTGCTCTTAGCGGGGATCAAAGTGTTGCTATAAATACTCTTTCTGACGGTAGCCTGAGCCTAACGGTCGCGGTTCCAGTCCAGCGGTACAAAAGAGTATTAGCAGCTTTATTATTAACAAAAAACTCTAACAAAATCGACGGGGCAGTTTTTCAAGTTCGCCTCGACATTTTGAAGGTTTTTGGTGTAGTACTATTGGTGACAATATTGCTATCCATATATCTTGCTAGTTCTATCGCCCGCCCATTAAAAAAACTTGCGCTGGCGACAGAAGAAATCCGCAGAGGTAGGTCACGTCACTACGCTATTACTAACATTCTGACCCGCAAAGATGAGATCGGTGAACTCGGAAACATGTTGAGTGATATGACCGAGGCCTTGTGGTTTCGAATGGAAGCCATAGAACGCTTTGCGGCTGATGTGTCCCATGAAATTAAAAATCCACTCACTTCGCTGAAAAGCGCGGTCGAAACTGTTGCTTCTGTGGATGATCCAAATCAAAAGAAGGAGCTCATGGCAATTATCTTAGACGATATAGACCGATTAGACCGATTGATTTCTGATATTTCAGATGCATCGCGATTGGATGCAGAGTTGTCGAGGGCAAAGATGGTTCCAGTTGAATTACTGAAAATGCTCAGAACTTTGGTAGCATATTATGATGTAGCGAATGGGAATAATAATATTCGGCTTAAACTCATCGCCGAAGTTCAAGGTCCGATAATAGTTCAGGCTATTGAGGACCGACTCGTTCAGGTTTTTAGGAATCTTATCAGCAACGCAGTTAGCTTTAGTCCGGACAACGGTCTTATTCGTCTTAGGGTGTTAATGAAGAATGGGGATGTGTTGGTTTTTGTTGAAGATGAAGGACCAGGACTGCAGCCAGGAACTGAAGAAAGCATCTTTAATCGGTTTTATCGAGAACGTCCAGAGAACGAAAAATTTGGAATCCATTCTGGCTTAGGTTTAAGCATATCGCAGCAAATTATCAAAGTTCATGGCGGAAGTATTTGGGCCGAGAATATGCGGGATGATAATGGTAAAATGCATGGTGCTTGTTTTATTGTTAAATTACCTGAAACCGCATAACTTCCAATTTATGTTTCAACTTCATGCAACAGCTATCTCGTACCACGGTTCCGGAGTCTTAATTCGGGGACCTGCAGGCATTGGAAAATCAGATCTGGCTTTACGGCTAATTCATAATGGAGCAGATTTGATAGCCGACGATCGTGTTTCATTAGATGTATCGGACAAAAAAATATTTCTTTCAGCTCCGCCAAATATTATAGGTTTGATTGAGATCAGGGGTATAGGTCTGATAAAAATTAAGGCGGTTCGAAATATTCCACTTTGTTTGATTGTTGATTTAAGACAGCGTAATGAAATTGATCGAATGCCTGAACATCGCAAGGATTTAATTGAAAACATTTCTGTGCCGATTGTCCAAATAGATGCATTCGAATGCTCTGCACCCGCTAAAATAAAATTTTTTCTAAAAAGTCTAAATGAAAACGGTGCTTTTATTGAATGAGTTTCCTGGATTTCAGTTTATCTTGCCGTTTGGTTGCTTTGTACAAAGGCCTTTTAAATCAGAAAAATGCTTGGACCTATAATCACAAGTATATCACTGAGAGTTTGAGAAGATTGAATATTATATATTAGTTGTTGACGTTTGTTAGGTAATTTGCAGTAGAATGTTTGGTGTAACAGTTTGACTACAGGGAACTTTGGGCGCAATTGCATTTAGTTAAATTTGAATAAGGCTATTTCACTACAATGATAGGTTTAGTTATAGTCACTCATGGCCATTTAGCCGATGAACTCATTAAAGCGATGGAACATGTTGTAGGACCTCAAAAGAGTGTAGTTCCCGTTTGTGTAGCTGCTGAAGATAGCATCGAAGAGCTCCAATCAGATATTTTTAAGGCTGTAGAGGGGGTAAGAACCGACAATGGTGTTCTCGTGATGACAGATATGTTCGGAGGCACGCCATCTAATTTGGCAGTTTCAATTGCAAACAAGGGTAAGTTGGAAATAATAGCAGGTGCTAACTTGCCAATGTTGGTTAAATTTGCGAGTTGTCGCGACAATGATGATCTTCAAGAATGTGTCGAAAAAGTGCAGAGTGCAGGTAGAAAATATATCAGGATTGTCACTTGATCGAATTTTCAGGAAAGAAATAGATAGTTTTGGCTACAGTTGTTTTAAGAATCTCTAATCGGCGCGGTTTGCATGCGCGTGCAGCTGCTAAATTTGTCAAACTAGTAACCGAATTTAAAGCGGATGTATTTGTTTCTAAAGATGGTCAGAAAGTGACGGGTCGGTCGATTCTAGGTCTTATGATGTTAGCAGCGGCGGAGGGAGATAATATCGAGGTGAGCACGTCGGGTGCTGATGAATTAGCAGTTATGCATGCTATTACCAAATTGGTTGAAAATAATTTTGATGAAAATTGAATATTTTTTAAGTTCTGATAATTCAGAGACCTAGTCAATTATCTTATTGCTTGAATAGTGCACTTCGGCTTGATACCACAGCCAATAATTAACTAATATGAGTGTAAATTGCGGAGAAAAATAATATGACGGATTACAAGGTAGCTGATATTTCCCTAGCAGATTGGGGTCGAAAAGAGATTGCGATTGCCGAGACAGAAATGCCTGGTTTGATGGCTCTCCGAGAGGAATATACTGGGGAAAAACCACTCAAAGGGGCTCGTATTGCTGGCTGTTTGCACATGACCATTCAGACCGCAGTATTAATGGAGACTTTGGTTAGTCTAGGAGCTGATTTACGTTGGTCCTCTTGCAATATTTTCTCAACACAAGATCACGCCGCCGCCGCTATGGCAGGTGCAGGCATTCCAACTTTTGCGTGGAAGGGAGAGACCGAAGAAGAATTTTGGTGGTGTATTGATCAGACAATCAAAGGACCAGATGGATGGGCCCCAAATATGATATTGGATGACGGTGGTGATCTAACATTAGTGATGCATGAAAAAGCTCCCAAACTTTTAGATTCGGTCAAGGGTCTTTCAGAAGAAACAACAACCGGAGTTCATCGTCTCTATGAGATGGAAAAAGCTGGCACTTTGAAAGTTCCAGCCTTTAACGTCAATGACTCGGTAACAAAATCGAAATTTGACAATTTGTATGGTTGCCGTGAGAGCTTGGTGGATGGAATTAAACGTGCCACTGATGTAATGATCGCTGGCAAATGCGCCGTCGTTGCTGGATATGGTGACGTTGGTAAGGGTTCTGCTGCTTCGCTTCGTAGCCAAGGTGCTCGGGTTTTAGTAACCGAAATAGACCCGATTTGTGCATTGCAAGCGTCTATGGAAGGATATGAAGTTGTGACTATGGATGAGGCAGCTTCGATTGGCGATATTTTTGTTACAACAACGGGCAATATCGACATTATTACGATTGAACATATGCGTGATATGAAAGATAGGGCTATTGTTGCTAATATTGGTCATTTTGATTCTGAAATACAAGTTGACTCGCTTCGGAATTTAAAATGGCACAATGTAAAGCCTCAAGTTGATGAAATAGAATTCCCGGAAGGTAAGCGCATCATTTTGTTAGCAGAAGGCCGTCTTGTTAATCTGGGTTGTGCTACAGGCCATCCAAGTTTTGTTATGTCGGCGTCCTTCACTAATCAAGTATTGGCTCAGATAGAGCTTTGGAGTAATTCAGATTCCTATGAAAATAGAGTTTACGTTCTACCCAAAAACCTCGATGAGAAAGTTGCTATGTTACATCTGGAAAAACTCAACGTTCACCTCACCGAGTTGACCAAAGAACAAGCTGATTATATTAGTGTGCCAAAGGCAGGACCGTTTAAGCCAGATCACTATCGCTATTAACGGTGTATGCTAATATTATAAGAGATAAACAAAATTGCAGCGATCTGCTGACATAATTCCACGGTCTCTTTGTAAGATTCTAGTTGCGGAAAAATTTGAGATGTTGGGCAGTTTGGAGGAATAGATTTTATTTTAGGTACTAAATGGAAATTAGAGGCAAGCTTAGGGTTTGTCTGTGGTTATGTCAGTTAAAAATGACATTATTCGACCTCTTATAAATTCTCTGCCAATAGCTATTGCTGTTTTAGAGGTTAATAAGCAGGGAAAACCAACTCTTAAGGTTGGCAATACAGCTTTCAAAACGTTGTGGAATTTGGAAGAAGTTTTTTTTGTGAAAGAAACAACAATCTCGGAATTCGTAGAATATCTTCGTGACCAAAGACTTTTACCAGAGCAAACTGACTTTGCAAAATTCCGCTCACACATAAACACACTAGCTCTGTCTGATTCAGTTTCCACTGAGGATTGGCATCTACCAGATGGATCGGCTTTTAGGATTAAATTCTTTCCATTAGATGCGGAACAGCGTCTATTCATTGTTGAAGATTTAACGCCTGGACTTGCGCTTGAGCGTATCTTTAATGAATCTACCCATAGCCACCAGATAACTCTAAATCATTTGCAGGAAGGTTTAGCCCTTTTTGGCAGTGATGGTTTTTTGAGGTTTCATAATTCTGCTTTTGCTAAAATCTGGGAAATTCCGGTAGACGCGCTTTCTACAGATACACATGTGACAGCTTTTCTTGATGCCACTCGGAAAATATTACCGGTTAAGGAAAATTGGCCGGAGCGAAGAGAAAAATTATCTGGACGCTTGCTTAGTCGTAAATCTAGAGTCATTCAAATTCGCTGCAATAATGGCATGGTCCTTGAGGCGGCAAACATTCCGTCACCCGATGGTACAGTGCTGCTTCGTTATGCAGATATTACTGATAGTGTGAAATTAGAGGATACTTTAAGGAATCGCGCAAAAGAAGTGGGAGAGTACGCCGAGCTTATTGCAGCGGCAAACCGTTTGAAGTCTGAATTTCTTGCTAATTTAAGTCATGAAATAAAAGCCCCTTTGAATGATATTAATGGTTTGGCTGAACTTTTATCAGGAAATTATTTTGGTAAGTTGAATCAACGGCAACAAGAATACGCGGACGGAATTCGTGATGAAACTGGTGCTCTTCTGGGTTTAGTCAGCGATATAATGGACCTTTCAGCAATCGAGGCTGGATCGTTAGAGTGCAATTTAGAAATTATTGATTTGCATGCTATCCTTGTTGAAATATTGCGTTTGGTAGGAGAACGTACTCGGCAGAAAAAAATAATGTTAAGATTTGAATGCCCGATTGATATAGGCTTGATTAATGCCGATCAGAAGAAATTTAAGCAATGCGTGCTTCATTTATTGGGTAATGCAATAACATACAGTGGTTCGGGTGGTAAAATATTGATCACTGCTAATCGAAATAAAAAAGGAGTTGTCATAGAGATCCGAGATACAGGTATAGGCATTCCAAAAGCTGATTTAGAAAGGGTTTTTATCGGGTTTGAAAGTGGTAACCTTGTTGATTCGATTAAAAAGGGTACAGGTCTCGGATTGACCTTGGTTAGGGCGTTGATTGAGCTTCAAGGCGGCACAATAAATATAAGATCAAAGCCTAATCAAGGTACCATAGTCAGCCTGTTCTTGCCTGAAAATAGCGTTAACTAATTAATAAGCAAAAAAATCCCTTTTATAGCTGGCCCATAATTCGTAATAGTAACTTATGAGTGAGTTGCAGCATAAATTACAATTTTTCCCCAAAAGTGAAATTGAAACTGGGGAACTAGCGTTAAAGCTCGCCGAAATTGCTGAACCTAAGGATGTAATAGCTCTCATTGGAGACCTGGGCGCGGGTAAAACGGTATTTGCTCGGTCTTTTATCACGGCCATGACCAGTGATGTTGAGGTGCCTAGCCCGACTTTTACATTGGTGCAAGTTTATGAGGGTCCCATGACGAATGTCTACCATTTTGATCTTTTCAGAATAGGACATTCAGATGAAATATTTGAGCTTGGTTTAGAGGATGCCATAAATGATGGAATATCTTTAATTGAATGGCCTGATCGTATGGGCCCATATTTGCCTAATGAACGCCTTGAAATAATTTTGTCTAGTGGTGAGGACACGAATACGCGTAACATAAGTTACTGCGGATATGGAGATAAATGGAAGAAGAAACTTGCAAAGTTGTCTGTTCAATGAAGGTACGCTCTAATTTAGTCTATGAATTCCTCGCCAAGTTTGGCTGGCATAATGCGGAGCGGGAACTGTTAGCTGTCGATGCTTCTTTCAGGCGGTATGAGCGTTTAAAATTAAAAACCGAAACAGTTGTGTTGATGGATGCACCTCCACCAGAAGAAGATGTAAAACCATTTATTAAAATAACTGATCACTTGCTAGGGCTTGGCTATTCTGCACCTAAGATTTTTGCTCATGACATTGGCTCAGGTTTATTATTGCTTGAGGATTTTGGTGATAGCACGTTCACCAACGCATTGGCAGCTGGAGCAGATGAAAAAAAACTTTATAAAAGTGCCGTTGATGTGTTGATAGATTTACATTGTCGTGATTCGCTTGAGTCGGTACCTCCCGATATAGAGCCCTACGACAATGAAAAATTAATTGGGGAGGTAATGCTTTTCGTTGATTGGTATATGAAGGACCAATTGGGTAATGAAGTTCGAGATGAACTCAGGGATGAATTTCTAGGAATTTGGAACAAATTAATTTCAGGACACAATTTTAATGAGGAGACTTTGGTTCTTAGGGATTTTCATGCAGACAATTTAATGTGGTTGTCGGATAGAATTGGTATCCAGAAATGTGGTTTACTCGATTACCAGGATGCTGTGAGAGGACATCCGGCGTACGATCTTATGTCTTTATTGGAGGATGCACGCCGGGATTTGGAACCTTGTTTAATTGCCGGTCTTTTGGATTACTATTATTCGGCGGTACCTAGATTTGATCAAAAGGAGTTTCGAAGTGTTTATGCCATATTGGCTGCGCAGCGGCACTGCAAGGTTATTGGTATTTTTTCTCGGTTAGCTAAGCGAGATGGAAAATACCGGTACTTGGTTTATATACCGCGATGTTGGAGCCTGTTGGAACAAGTTTGCCTTGTGCCCGAATTAGTACTTCTGAAAGACTGGTTGAATAATAACATTTCGCCGCAAATCCGTACAAGCTATTGTAAAATTGTTTGACTTTGAAGGCAAATAGTAAAGGTGACAAAAAAAAGATCACATAAAAGTCCTAAGGCTAGACCAAAAAAGGCCATGGTACTTGCTGCAGGTTTAGGCCGACGATTAAGCCCGATAACAAATAAAACCCCAAAACCATTGGTTAAAATAGCGGATCGTAGCCTATTGGATCATGCTATAGATCGCCTAGTTGTGGCTGGCGTTGAATGTGTAGTTGTCAACATTCACTATTTGGCAGAGAAAATTAAACAGCATTTAGCTGGTCGTAAAGATCTAGAAATTATTATTTCGTCGGAAGAAACTAGTTTGTTGGAAACGGGAGGCGGGGTTAAAAAAGCTATAGAGCATTTCGCCGATCAGCCTTTCTATGTTTTGAATGCAGATGTGTTTTGGTTGAATGGACCGACAGAGGCTTTGGGTAGGATGGTAGAGCAGTGGGATGAGGAAAAAATGGATGTTTTATTGATGTTACATTCTACTGTCGAGGCCTACGGTTATAGCGGGATGGGGGATTTTGAGGCTGATGCTATTGGGAAGCTTTCACGAAGGCTTGAAAGGGAAATTACACCATATCTTTTTACCGGCGTTCAAATTATGCAGCCACGTGTTTTTGAGGATAGTCCTGACGGGAAATTCTCTTTAAATTTTATTTATGATAAGGCGATTGAATCGGATCGCCTCTTTGGGGTCGTTCATGATGGTGAGTGGTTTCATATCGGCACGCCAGAAGGGCTTTTAGAGGTCGAAAATTATATGGGCCAGAGATTTTCAGGCAGGCGACATCGTTAGGCTTGGAGACAATCGAAAATGACGACATCGGCTAAACATGTCTACAGTATTCCGGCTGAGTTGCCTTTTATTGAGGTGTTGGCTGGAGGGTTAATTGATCACGCAATAAAAAGTTCTTTTGATTTAGAAGATTTTTTGGTGCTTCTACCAACTCGTCGGGCCGTCAGGTCTTTGCGTGAGGCTTTCTTACGCCAAAGTGGTGGCAAACCATTATTGTTGCCGCGAATTTTACCTTTAGGCGATCTTGATGAAGAAGAACTTTTTATTATGGGCTGGGAAGAACCCGGTATACAGGCCTCTGGTAAAATTGAGTTTGATATTCCTGATGCTATTTCGAGTGTACGTCGTCAGTTAATGCTAACTAGGCGCATAATGCTTCTTGAAAGTCAGCAACTGAGTATTGATCAGGCTGCTCGCTTAGCGGGTGAGCTTGGAAGGTTGCTGGATCAAGTGCATATAGAGCAAATTGATTTTACTGAACTTCGGAATTTAGTACCGGATGAATATGCTCAGCATTGGCAGGTTACGCTTAAATTCTTGGAGGTAATTACGAAATATTGGCCAAGTATTTTAGAGGAGAAAGGGTTAATTGATATAGCGGAACGTCGCAATTTGGTCATGAAGGCACAACTTTCTCATTGGAATAGGAATCCACCACAAAGCCCAATTATTGCAGCTGGCTCAACCGGTAGCATTCCGGCAACGGCAAACCTATTATCTTTTATTTCGAGTCTTCCTCATGGTGCAGTGATTTTGCCGGGCCTCGACCAATCGTTGGATATAGACGACGCACATGATGTCGAAACTCATCCTCAGAGCGGACTGTTTCGTTTGCTAAGGAAGTTTGGATTGAAAATAATCGACGTCCAACCCTGGCCACGCGCGCAAATTAGGAATCAATTTTTTGATAGAATGAGAGTAGCTCCGGCCTCTCGGAAGGAACTCGTCTTTAATATAATGCGCCCGGCTAAGAGAGTCACTGATTGGCGGTCGTTAGGATCTTTTCATGGAGAGTCTCTTGAAGGCGTAGAAAGTATTACATGTTACGGTCCCGACGAAGAGGCTGTTGTTATTGCGCTGAAATTACGAGAAGCTTTAGAAACTCCCAATAAAACTGCAGCTCTCATTACACCCGACCGAGGCCTTGCCCGGAGAGTCTGCAGTGAGCTTGGTCGCTGGGGGATTGCTATTGATGATTCTGCCGGTCTTCCGTTAAAACAAACTGTTGCGGGATCATATCTTCGCTTAACGGCAAAATTAGTTACCGATGATTATTTGCCGGTTGATCTTTTAGCTGTTGGTAAACATCCTATAGCAGCAGGAGGTATGGCTCCAGTAGCATTCCGGCAGCTTATACGCGATCTGGAAATAGCAGTTCTGAGGGGCCCTTGTCCTTCGTCCGGCATTGATGGGTTGCTTACGTTATTAGAAGCCGGTCAATCTGACTTGCGGTATGTCCTTGAGAATATAAAAACGATAAGTTCATCATTTCGTGAATCTATTAGTAAGAACCAAGTGTCGTTAGGTGAGCTTTTACGAACTCACATCACTTTTGCAGAGGCTTTTGCTGTAACCGATAAACAACCTGGTAGAGAGCGATTATGGTTGGGTGAGGAAGGTGAGGCAACGTCTAAATTTATTTCCGATCTTATGGAGGTGAGCGAAGTTTTAGGTGATATTAATGGGTTATCTTATCTTGGATTGTTAGATGTTCTATTTGTTGGCCAAGTAGCACGTCGTAGTTATGGTAGTCATCCTCGGCTAGCTATCTGGGGTTTATTAGAGGCTCGCCTACAACGTGCTGATTTGGTGATAATAGCTGGCTTAAACGAGGGTACTTGGCCACCTGAAATTGGTTCTGATCCTTGGATGAGTCGGCCAATGCGAAAAGAATTCGGCTTGCCATCGCATGAGCGGCGTATTGGATTGACAGCCCACGATTTTCAGCAGGCATTTTTAGCCCCAGAAGTTGTGATGACAAGATCCGTCCGGGTTGGTGGATCACCCACTACGCCCTCACGCTGGTTGGTGCGGTTTCAAAAGTTTTTAGTTGGGCTCGATCAGCAAACCGCTGATGATTTTTTTCAACCAAGTCCTTGGCTTTATTGGCAATCACTCCTTGATCGACCTGTTAAAGTTAAACCCATAATGCCCCCTGCACCTTGCCCACCTATTGAGGCCCGGCCGCGCAAGCTTTCTGTCACCCAGATAGAAACCTGGATGCGTGATCCATATGCAATTTATGCTGAGCATATTTTAAGCTTGCGGTCGTTACCTAAGCTCAATGCTGCTCCTGATGTTGGAAATTATGGCACTTTGATCCATAATGTAATGGACGCATTCTCTTTGGAGTTTCAGAATGAATTGCCAGTTGGAGCATTCGATCGCCTTGTAGCGATTGGTGAGGAAAAGTTTAAAGCCGTTATAAAATATCCTGGAGTATGGGCCTTTTGGTGGCCAAGGTTTTTGCGCATAGCAGAATGGTTTGTTGATCTAGAGGGAAAGCGTAGGCAGGAAGTAATGCGTATCCATAGTGAAGTACGAGGTTACCTTGAACTAAAGACTTCAGGTGGAAAATTTGAACTCACAGCAAAAGCGGATCGAATTGATGAACTGAAAAATGGGGGTCTACGTATTATTGATTATAAGACCGGATCTCCACCCAACAGTGATGAGGTGGCTGCAGGATTTGCACCCCAATTACCCTTGGAGGCAGCAATTGCTAACGCAGGGGGCTTTGCGGGTATTACTCCTAAACTGGTGAGAGGTCTGGATTATTGGCGATTACGAGGCGGCCCAACTGCGGGTGAAATTATTCCAGTAGGAGATGATCCAGTTGAATTGGCGCAGAAAGCCAAAGAAGGGCTTATTGCCCTAATTAAATTATTCGATGATGTTAACACTCCATATGAGTCGAGACCTCGACCTGAGAATGCTCCTAAATTTTCAGATTATGAACACTTTGCCCGAATTAAAGAATGGTCAACATCTGGTGGACCAGAGGGCTAATGAGCAATAACATACATCCTTCGCCAGATCCAAATCAGCAGCAGCGCCTCGCTGTTAGTCCTTCAGCTTCGGTCTGGGTATCAGCATCAGCGGGCACAGGGAAAACAAAAGTCTTAACGGACCGTGTTTTGAGCTTACTTTTAACCGGGAGCAGCCCACAGCGGATATTGTGTCTGACTTTTACACGTGCAGCAGCGGCGGAAATGGAGTTCCGTATTTTGGATAGGTTAGGCCAATGGACGATGGCAGAAGAAGGAGTACTCCGTAATGAATTGACAGAGTTATTGGATTTGCTAATTGATGATGAATTGATCCATCGTGCACGCTTGTTGTTTGCCAGCGTTCTGGATACCCCAGGTGGAATGAATATCCAGACTATACACGCTTTCTGCCAATCCTTGCTGGGACGTTTTCCGTTGGAGGCTAGATTATCACCGCATTTTAACTTGATGGAAGAGCGTGATGCTGAAGAGATGCTAATCATTGCGCGGGAGCAGCTGCTCAACAGAGCTCGTATTGGTGTGGATGAACGTTTAGGTGAGGCCTTAGCAAAGGTTACGGCCCATATACACGAAGCTAAATTCCCGGAGTTGCTTGCCGAGGTTACAAGTGCTAGAGGGCGTCTGCAGCGTTTAATAACCACTTTTGGTAGTGTCGAGGGTGTAATTTCTAATGTAGAGCAAATATTATCAGTCTCGTCTGGGGAAACATTGGAAAGCGTGGTCTCGGGCGCTTCTCAAAATAATGCAATAAATGAAGCTGGGTTGCGCTCTGCGGTTAAGGCTTTGAGCATGGGTAATAAAAATGATGAAGAACGTGGAGTTCAAATCCAACACTGGTTGGATAACCCATCGGATCGTATCGAATGCTTCTTTGATTATGCCTCCATATTTTTAACCAATTTTAACAAACTTAATTTCAATGTCCGAAAGACGTTAATTACCAAATTTGCGCAGGAAAAATCGCCAGAAGCGCTGGGATTTTTGTTGCAGGAAGCCCGCCGCCTAGAGTGCGTAATAATGCACTGGCGTTCTGTTGCTTTGGTGGAAAGCACTTCGGGTTTGTTGGTGCTTGGTGAGGCGTTGTTGGTTAATTATCAGGCGCAAAAGGAAGCTAAAGCGTTGTTGGACTATGACGATCTCATACTAATGGCGAGCGAATTATTACACCGTAAGGGTGTTGCACCTTGGGTGCTATTTAAGCTTGATGGTGGGATCGATCACATACTTGTTGATGAGGCGCAAGACACGAGTCCTGAGCAATGGAGTGTTATTGAGGCGTTAACGCAGGAATTTTTCGTTGGTATGGGCACCCATGAGAATATTCCTACATTTTTTGCCGTAGGAGATATCAAACAATCCATATACTCATTCCAAGGGGCAGATCCAGTCACTTTTAGCCAAATGAATTCATTATTTTCTTCCCACGCAAGGGGGGCGGAGAAGATTTGGAGACCAATAAATTTGACTGTATCCTTCCGTTCAACATCTGCAGTACTTTCGGCAGTGGATGCGGTCTTCAAATCACCGCTCATTGCTGATGGAGTTACGTTCGATGATGAAATTATGCATCATGATGTCTGGCGAACCAAGGCAGGTGGATTAGTTGAGCTTTGGCCACCTGTAATTCCTCGTGGATCAAGTGTACCGAAGTCCTGGAAACCGCCTGTAGAGCGAATTAGTGGCGACGTTCCTCAAACGAGGTTAGCGAGACTCATTGCTGGGCGAATTGAAAGGATGGTGCGGGGTAAAGAAATATTAGAAGCTAGGGGTCGTCCAATTGAGCCCAGAGATATTTTGATTCTAGTACGGCGTCGAACAGGATTCGTAGAAGATATGGTTCGTGCGTTGAAAGAACTCGATATAGAGGTGTCCGGTGTTGATCGAATGGTTTTAACAGAGCAATTGGCAGTTATGGATTTAATAGCTTTCGGACAATTTTTGCTTTTACCGGAGGATGATTTAACGTTAGCGACAATACTTAAATCTCCTTTATTAGGATTGAACGAAAATCAATTGTTTGAGTTGGCATACAAACGCAGGGGCTCACTCTGGCAATCACTTATTGAAAAGAAAAATACGGACCCTCAGATTTTGTTTGCCTATGAAGAACTATCCCATTTTATGGCTAGGTCCGATTTTATTCCGCCATTTGAAATTTATAACGAACTCTTAAGTGCGCACAATGGCAGAAAGAAATTAGTGTCACGATTGGGCCCGGATGCGCTTGATCCAATCTCCGAATTCTTAAATCTGGCTTTGCTTTATGAAAAGTCTCACTCACCCTCTCTCGAGGGTTTTTTGCATTGGGTGGTTGCTGGAGAGGTGGAGATTAAGCGGGATCTTGAACAATCCATCCAGCAAGGGGTTCGCGTTATGACGGTGCATGGTGCTAAAGGGCTTGAAGCACCGATTGTATTTTTGCCGGACACCCTTCAGGTACCAAAAGCAGGGTCCTCATTACTGTGGCACCAAGATGAATCTGGCAAGGATAAAGCTGTATTATGGCCGCCACGTCAGGGTCTTTTTGAAAAGATTAGCCAGAGGGAGTATGAACAAAATAAACGACGCCGCGAACAGGAATATAGGCGTTTGCTTTATGTGGCTATGACGAGAGCTGAAGATAGACTTTATGTATGTGGTTGGGGGACAAAAAAGAAGCCTCCAGAAGATTGTTGGTACAACATGATTAAAAGTGGGTTGTCAGATATTGGTGGAGAGATTCTGGATCATTACTTGGAGGAAATGCAGGAAACAGAAAATTCGACTGTGTTACGACTAA
>CAZXSC010000072.1:0-14668 GCA_964643045.1 uncultured Rhodospirillaceae bacterium | reverse complement strand
TCAAAGAACAAATATCAAAAGAATGCGGTAATCAACGAACTTAGATAGATTAGATTAACTCTATTAGAGCTGAAGGTTTCGTAGATGGGGAGCGTAAATATATCGAATGCTGAGCCGGCGACCCGTCGCCGACGTGAGGGTATGGAGACCCCACGCGCCAAAGTTTCACCATTCCAGAAAAGAATGCCACCTTCCGCGCGTCGTATGACTTTTATTAGGCAAACCTCGTTATTTAAACAACGTGAAGCACCTATCAATCCAGTACTGACGGAGATAGAAGACAAGGTTGCAATTACCGAAGAAATAAAAAAAATGATAATCGAAATGGGTGCTAACACCGTTGGAATAGCAGAATATAACCCTAACATTCGTTTTTCGGATTCTAGCGAACTGAAACTTTCCAACGTTATAGTTTTTTCTATGACCATGGCATATGATTATATGGTCGACATTGGCCCCAAATCACAAGCCGAAGTACATCGTGTATACCATCTCCTTGATGATATAGGCGTCCGCGTCAGCCAACAAATTGGTGCTTACGGCTATCAAACACGTACTCAGCCCAATATAGCCGACTTTCCTCTTCCGGCCTACGCCTGGCTGGCAGGCTTAGGCGAACTTGGTAAACACGGTTCGTTAATTTCTCCGGAGTTGGGTTCATCCTTTCGATTAGGCGGTATCGCGACTGATATGCCTTTGATCGTTGATGGCCCGCAAGACTATGGAATAGATGAAATATGCAACAACTGCCAAATCTGCTCACGATTTTGCCCAGGAGATGCAATCAAACACGAAAAAAGAACCGTAAATGGTGTTGAACGCTGGCATGTCGACACACCTGCATGCGAACCATATTTCTTTCGAATGCATGGGTGTAAAATATGTTTATCTGTCTGTCCCTATAACGCCAAGAGTATCTTCAAAGATCAGTTTAAAACCATGGCAAAAGACATCCGCAAAGCCGGCGATGCTGAAGGAATGATGAAACTGATCAGCGAACGCACAGGGATTGATTATGAAGCTATGGAATATAACCCTGAAGACGAAGGCCGTGCTTACGATAAAACAAAAATAACTCTCTCCGGCAAAAAAAGCTAAGCACGGGAAAACAAATGCTCAAATTCTTACTTCACCGCCTTTATATAGCAATTCTGGTCGCAATTACAGTTTCGGTAATCTCGTTTAGTCTATTGCGGCTATCTGGAGATCTTGCTGCTGAACTCGCCGGCGAAGACGCTAGCGAAAAAGAAATTGCACTTATTGCCCATCAATATGGGCTCGATCGGCCACTTTATATCCAATATTTTGATTGGGCGGGCCACGCTATTACAGGCAATCTTGGACGTTCTTTATTCACGAACGAACCTGTATCTGAAATGATTGTCGAACGAATTGGGGTCACCATTAAGCTCGCACTTTATTCAATTGCCTTGGGACTATTACTAGCAATCCCACTGGGAGTTTTAGCATCAATTAAACCCAATACTTGGGTCGACCGGCTTTCACTCGGCTTAGCAGTTTTTGGGCAAGCCATACCAAACTTCTTCTTCGCTCTGCTATTGATATTATTATTTGGCGTTCAGCTCAGATGGTTACCCATATCCGGAAATGCATCCTTTGCAAATTTTATAATGCCGACCATCACATTGGGCATCAGTGTTATGCCGCAGTTCATGCGCCTCACACGCACCGGAATGTTAGACGTACTCGATTCCGATTTTATCCGCACGGCGCGAGCGAAAGGGCTTCACCCGATGCGCGTCCTGTTTAAACACGCTCTGCGCAATGCAATTCTGCCGATTGTTTCACTCATGGCGGTCGTATTAGGGTTTTTGTTAGGTGGAACCGTAATTATAGAATCAATCTTCGCGTTAAACGGTGTTGGATTTCTGGCTTTTGAATCAATCATGCGGCAAGATTTCCCCGTCGTTCAATCTATCGTATTTATTTTGTCTCTTTCTTACATTTTGCTAACGCTTTTTTCTGATTTAATCAACGCACAACTCGATCCAAGAATAAGGCTGGGATAGGAGATGCTGGATGTGACGAACGAAAACAGTGAGTATAGTCAGGGCGACGAATTTGAAATTACAGTTCCATCGCCACCTGAACTAATGAAACGTCGAGCAAAATCTCACCTGGGCTTTATAATCGGGGGAAGTGTTGTTTTATTCGCACTAATCATCGCAATTTTTGCGCCACTCTTGGCACCTTTTGACCCTTACGATCAAGACCTGACGCGGCGGTTAATCCAACCAATTTGGCATCCAACCGGCACGTGGAAACATCCATTTGGAACCGACGCCTTGGGGCGCGACTATATCAGCCGAATTATGTTTGGATCTCAGGTATCATTAATGATTGGTTTTTTTGCAGCGGTAATCTCAGCAATCGTAGGCTCAACCATTGGCATGATAGGGGGTTACTTCGGGGGCCGCACAGACAATTTTATTATGTATCTCATTAATGTCAAATTAGCTCTGCCAGGATTGCTCGTAGCCCTTTCATTGGTTTCTGTATTTGGAGGCTCCATAGTAGCATTAATCATTATTCTATCCTTCTTATTTTGGGATCGCTATGCCGTGGTAACTCGCAGTATCACCCAACAAATTCGTGTGAATGACTATATCACTGCAGCTCAAGCATTAGGCGCTTCACGTGTCCGCATTATTCTAGGCGAAGTCCTTCCCAACGTAATGAACCAAATTATTGTAATCGCCAGTCTTGAAATGGCGGTAGCCATCATAATTGAAGCCGCCCTTTCGTTTCTTGGTTTAGGCATTCAACCTCCGACGCCATCTTGGGGGCTACTCGTCTCAGAAGGCCGATCTTTTATGTTTTTCAAACCATATTTAATTGTTCTCCCCGGTCTGGCTATTTTCTTTCTAGTAATCTCGATTAATATGATGGGCGATGGTATCCGGGACATTACAGCACCTGAGGGGCGCAATTAATGTCTCAAGAAACGGTTCTTGAGGTTGAAGATTTATCTGTTGATATCAACGTGCCGGCCGGGACCCTTCACGCCGTCTCTAATCTAAACCTCACTGTTAAAAAAGGTGAGACCTTATGCATAGTGGGAGAATCCGGCTGTGGTAAATCAATAGCCTCACTTGCAATAATGAATTTACTCCCACGGAGAGCTTCTCTGACGGCAAACAAATTAACACTCCAGAATTGTGATTTGTTGAGTCTGAGCGAACAGGAGTTTGCCAATTTGCGCGGCGATCGTATCGGCATGATATTTCAGGATCCAATGACATCACTTAATCCAGTCTTTCGAATAGGGAGCCAATTAGAAGAAGTTTATATGGAGCATGGCAAAGGTAGTCGGAAAGAAGCTCGTGAGCGCGCTGAATACCTTCTTGAGAAAGTTGGAATTGTCGCACCAAAAGAACGTCTGTCGCAATATCCGCATCAACTGTCTGGCGGCCTCCGGCAACGAATGATGATCGCAATGACACTCATGTGCGATCCAGCGCTGATTATTGCGGATGAACCCACAACAGCCCTCGATGTAACCATGCAGGCCCAAACCTTAAACTTGTTAAGATCTTTGCAAAAAGAGTTTAATGCTGGACTTATACTTATTACGCATGATCTAGGTGTTGTTGCCAGAATGGCAGACCGGGTAATGGTAATGTATGCAGGATACACGGTTGAAACCGGAACGGCCACCGAGGTATTTGACAATCCCGCTCATCCTTATACACAAGGGCTTATGAATTGCATCCCGGTTCCCGGGCGCAGAGAACCGGGGTCAAAGCTTGGCTCTATACGGGGAATAGTGCCTGCCCTCGTTGGCGATATTAAAGGCTGCATGTTCAGGAATCGTTGTGATTTCCTTACTAACCAGTGTGGGGAGAAACATGTTGCCCTAAACGAAATAAGTAAGGATCGAGCTTTGCGCTGCTTACTGACTCCTGAGGAAATTAAATCAAAATCCCATCATCCGGGTATTACACAATGAATCAATTAAATTCGAGAAAAACCAATAACAATGTTCCTGCCCTGGAATGCAAGAACGTCAGCCAAACGTTTATGATCAAATCAGGTATTTTTGCTCCTAAACAGCCCCTCAAGGCTGTTGAAGACGTTACCCTTAGGGTCAACCGGGGTGAAGTTATAGCGATTGTAGGGGAATCCGGATGCGGCAAGACAACCCTGGCAAAAATGTTGCTGGGACTCCTACCTCCAACATCTGGTGAGATTTATCTTGATGGTATTCCAATAAACTCCGTCAGTATTCTCGACATAGCACGGCAAGTTCAACCAGTATTCCAAGATCCCTATTCATCGCTCAATCCAAGGAAAACCATTGAATCAATCATTTCTCTACCTTTAAAAGTCCATAACATTGGTTCCGAAAGCGAGCGAAAAACTCGCGTGGAAAAGTATATGCGTCTCGTAGGATTACCAAAACGCCTTATTCATTCCTATCCAAGTCAACTTTCTGGAGGCCAGCGTCAAAGGGTCGCAATTGCCCGGGCCTTAATTATGGAGCCAAAAATCATTGTGTGTGATGAACCTACTTCTGCTTTGGACGTTTCGGTGCAAGCCCATATACTTAATCTCCTTCAAGATTTACGTAAAAAATTAAATCTCACCTATGCTTTTATAAGCCATGATCTTGCGGTGGTTGAACATTTAGCCGATTGGGTCGCCGTAATGTATCTGGGCCGTTTAATTGAATTTGGGAAAGCAGCAGACATATTTGGCAATCCTAAGCATCCTTATACACAAGCACTATTGGAATCCGTTTTAACTCCAGATCCTAGTCAGGGATTGCCCGAAATTACGCTTGGGCGTGGATTACCCAATCCATTATCGCCTCCAAGCGGCTGTTATTTCCATCCACGATGTCCCGAAGCTATTCCAGATTGCAGCGAAAAAATTCCGTTATTAACAAAAGAGAAAAATCAATTGATCGAATGTCACCTTTATAAATGAAAAAAGCCGCCACAAAACGTGGCGGCTTTATAACCAAATTTATTTCCAGAAAATAATCCAATTACTTCCAATGCATGTGATTCAGAGTTGCTCCATAGGGCGAAAGCGAACCATCTTCTATCACCAAATCCTTACTATGCACAAAAGATGTTGGTAGTGTAGAAATTGGCACAATGTAATTCATTTGGTTAACTCTATCATAGCCAACCTTGTAAACCGCCTTTCTTTTTTCAGGATCCAGAATAGCGCTACCCTTAATTCGAGCTTTATTAATGATCTCATCATGCCAATAGTTACGTGGACTCCACTTTCCGCTGCGACCTTTGGCAAAGAAGACATTCAAAGTTGAAGAGGCATCGGGCAAACCTCCGGAACTCCATAGGCTCACCAAGATCTCGAATTTACCCTGACGCTGCAACTTTCGATAAACTCCAAAGCTAACTGGTTTAACTTTGCCACGGATTCCTATCTTCCGAAGCTCACCAGCGACGGCGACAGCAACTGGGCCCGCCGAACCCAAAGCCGTTATCGACACGTCAAAGCCCTCAGGATAACCGGCATCGGCCAGGAGTTTCTTGGCAGCTGCTCTATTAAAGTCAGGAGGTTTTGTTGAAAAATCACAACCTTTCTGCACACGCAGACACATTGAATCCAAGGTTTTAACCTTATCGCCACCGGCGAGCACTGCACGAGCGACAGCCAAACGATCAAATCCCATGGAAATCGCTTTACGGACACGCTGATCAGACAGTGCTTTATTACCAGACCGATTAACAGAATCCATTGAAAGATAGGTATAAAGCAACCCACCGGTAGCCGTAGCGGTTAATGCGGGGTTCTTTTTCAAGTCGCCAACCTGATCCTTTGGAACACTTCGGATAAGATCTGTACCTCCAGTCAATAATTGAGCAATACGCGTTTGAACATCGGGTATAGATTTTGCAATGATAGTTTTTATCTTCGGTTTGGGCTTCCAAGTCCCGCCGTGCTTGTAATCGTCGTTACGGACCAAAATAATGCCTTTATTGGGATCAACCTGAGTTACTTTCAAAGAGCCGGTCCCAATTGGTTTCTTACCAAACGTGTTCTTTGCCTTTAGCTTTCCGTGTGTATCAGAGGGGTAAATCAGAATCGATTTTGCCAATCTCATCAAACCAACGGCTACAGGCCGTTTAGTGTGGATTCGCACTTTATACTTATTAATCTTCTCAACTTTATGAATCCAGATGTAATTGGTTTTAAAACGAATCCGAGTTTTTGGGTTTATTAGCCAATTGATTGTGTAAACGACATCATCGGCATCAAATTCCGATCCATCATGAAATTTAACATCATTTCGAAGTTCAAAATCCATAGTTTTAGAGTCGATCCGTTTCCAGGATTTAGCCAGCAATGGATAGAATTTACCTGTAAAATCGTCATAGTGGACCAACCCATCATAGACAATTCGTGCTGTTAATGCGATCTCTGGTTTTGGATCATATGCAAGATCAACAACAGAAATTGGATCAGCGAACGCTATTCTCAAAGTATCTTTAGATTTTTGTGCAAGAACATTATTAGTTCCAGATGCACTCATAAAAAGTGCTATTATTATTAAAAATTGTATTCTCCTCATGTTTCCCTCCCGAAGTTAAATTTTTTCTAATTTTATCGAACTAATTGGTAGACCTTTACACTGCTCCAATTAACTTATTTACCTTATCTTCAATGATGGTACCAGAGAAAAACTCCGGGTTCTGTTTTGTGTATAATTCTACCGGATGCGTGAACATAAAGTCTTCAAAATCCTGATCAGAAAAAAGCTCATTTTTAACATTCTTATACGCATCTGGAACGCAATGCCGTATATCTTCAACATCCCAATGCCCAATATCAGAACCGAAAAAGGCCTTGAGTTTAGCACCGTAATGATTAATTTTTGTGTTGAACGCAACGGAATTCATCGCGTCATCAGCTTCACAGCCAAAATAAAACGGCTCAACAAAAAGATCCCGTATATCCTCTTTTTTCCTGATTTTGCATCTCCGAAACTCATCCAGCTCAATCTCACCTTTGATTACACCGCCCATGCGATTTGTCTTGGTCTCGCCTATCAACGCATCGGCTTTCAATATTCCATCACCATATTTATCCGCCATTTCTCGGATCAGATCCGTGTCTAGCTTCTCCGGATCTAGATTCTTTTTCATAAAATCCAAATTCCGCTTCTCCCAATGCTCAAAAAGATCGTTATATAACTGAACCGCCCAACCAACGCCACCTTCGAGAAAAGCAAAATTTAAGCCTGGAAAACGACGGGTAACACCGTCCATGAAAACCGAGCGGCAGAAATAATCTCCCGCAGTTGAAAAACCCCCAAGATGATTGAAAACAAAATTTGATGGGGAGGAATGGCGTCCAGTACCGCCTCGCGCTGCAGTATGGCAGCCGACGGGAATTTTAAGATCGACACAGCGTTGCCAAACTGAATCATAATCGTAAAGCCCATCAAGCGCTACGGGATTTACACGCTCGGTATATTTTGCAAGTTCGGGCGCATGCTCCGCTATTTGTGGGATTGGCAATCTGACCTCGGTCCCAAATGTGGCTGCCTTAAAGCCAAGTTCGTTAACCGCATAATCAAGTTCGTTGATTGCCTCTTTCGGAGAAAACATCGGGATAATACAATTTGGGATTAGACGATCGCCAACCTCACTAAAAATCTCAGCTAACATTGTATTCAGAGCACGATGACCAACCTGACGCATTTCATCGTCACGCACATGCATTAAAGGTAAACACGAAGTAGAATAGACAATCCCTACGTCAATACCGGCCTCGTCAAGTCTCTCGCGATACAATTTCGGCAACATCGCTGTCGCACGATCGAGAGAATGTGGCCCTGAAGGCATTCCCCAGAAAATTTGCTGACAATCTTGGTGCTTCCATGGTGATTCCAAATTTTCATAGCGCAATGCCACTTCGGGTCCAGCTATTTTTTTTACATAGTCCAGGATTGTCAAACGTGCCTCGAGTATATGACCATCACCATCAACAATTGGATGAGACACTTTAGTTCGGACGCCGGCTGCATCAAGTTTCGCCGATTTTAGCATACTATTCTCATCCCCTTTGATCAGTGGTTACCATTTGACTATTCAATTTAAGGCTCATCAACAGCAAAATTTCCCGCTTCAAGCATAATGGGCGGAGCATTTTCATTAAAGCTAACCCCAACCGGATCCTTTCCCTTCGCTACATTATCAACCTGCTTCTTTAAAAAACTGCGCAACATCACAATTCCAGCGTCCGATTGCCCGAGGTGTTCACCGGCATGTACGGCAATCTCTCCTTGACCGGTATGAGCTTCATAGTCTCCTGGGAATTTCTGATGTTCTTCTTCTGTTAATTCTTCCCAAAGTTTTCCATTTAACCGGGAACGTCCTTTAATCATTGCGCCTTCTTCCCGTGTACGACCACATGTATATATCCGAAAAGAAGTATTATCTATTGGCAAAACCCAACCAATTGAGCTGACCCTTGCAAATTCAGTAACACGAGGGCTAGGCACAATCCGCAAAGTTGGTAGAACTGCCATTGTAATTCGGCGATGTATACGCCCGTCATCAAGAGGACGTAACGAAGTTATTTTAATTCCTAATTCGGCTTGCTCAAACGTAACGTTTGGCATAGCCCCCATTTGCTCTGTAAATTGTGTTCCACTGAATGATCCATGCAAAATAGGAACATGGTACGGGTCAACAACATTTTCATAATGTTGTAGCCAATTACAGTCAACGATAACAGGCCCCCCACTGCCAACACTGGTATCATTAGTTTCAAGAAATTCATCATCTTCCAAAACCTCAAGACATTCATAAGTTGGCAAAACAGGTTGCCTATCAGGCGGTCCCATAAAAGCAAAAATTAAGCCGTAATATTCTTTCAACGGGTACCATGGTTGCCGAATTCTATCCTTACCCCGTCCCCCATCCGGTTCGCAAGGCTGACTAGTACACCGACCCTCGATATCAAACGCCCATCCGTGATAACAACAACGAAGACCGTCCTCATCGACTTTGCCATAATACAAGGTCGTACCGCGGTGACAACAATTGGCATGTACCAGCCCAGGACGACCTTTGAGATCACGAAAGAGTATGAGGTCTTCACCAAGCGCACGAACCCTTCTTGGTGTCTCAGTTGCATGAGAAACCAGACCAATTGGATGCCAATAGCGCCGCAATAGTTCGCCCATCGGTGTACCACGATCAACCACGGTCATAGAAGGGTCGTATGGTAAGAGAGGATTTAAATACCCATTTCCTGCGTGTTGCCCTTGATCGATAGTATCCATATTCATATCCTCAAACTTAACTATTTTGAACGCTTTTTCAGCATTATGGGCCTTCCACGCTTATCAGAAATTAGCCAGCCCCCATCTGTTCTCACCATTTTATCCTTGTATAAAAAAATAACTCCGGGACCCTCGAGTGGAGCTGGTCCCTCAAGTTTCTCCTCACCGTCATAACGATAAATTGTGACATATTCAGCTGTACTGGCATGATCAGTATCTTCAATAATTACCTCAATATTCGTCACAACATGCCGGATGACAAGATTTTCTCCCCGCCCCCTCATTGCCGCCATAATCGCATCACGACCTTGCAACTCCTTACCTTGCCGTTTCCAAACCCCACCTTCTGTAAAGCAGCTTGCCAAAGCGTCATATCGTCGTCCATCGAGCGCGTTATAGAATTTGTTAACTACCTGCACACAATCCCATTCGATTGCCCGTTCTTTTTCACGATCCATTTGATTCACCTCTTAACGTCTAAGCTGATGTTACCACGGCGTGCTCATAATTATCGGCGCCCACCTTTTCTGCGGGAAAAATATCTCGCTCAATCACCCATTGACGAGTGCCTTCAAATATTTCTTTCGAATAGGGCTCAAAAACTATGCGTTCGCCTGGTCCAAAACGGCGGGTATCTGCGATATCCTTGTAACGATCAGGTAATTCGTTCAGAAAGTAATGAGTATAAAGATCATGTCTTAAATCAATATCAGATTGTGCCCGTTTTAACGCACGAAAATACTTTAATACATCATCTCGGTCGACATTTTCGGGAACCATTGTGGCTATCATAAAAGTAGTATCAAGAATTTTTCTGAACCCCAGTTGTTCAAGTATATACATAGGCGCGCCAAATGCATTCCCGGCAGGAACCACACCGTCAACCAACAAATCAAGACGCCCCATCAAAAGACCCCCAAAATGAAGATTAATTTCCTCTGTTTTCAAGAAGGGTTCGAGACCTTGAATAGTTGAGTAATGACTTCCGGACTGATAACCAACCGTGACTGGTATATTTGCCAGATCTTCAGGCTTTTCGATGTCAGAATCCGGAGAAACAAAAATACCGGAGGGCGTAACCGAATAAGCCTCTCCCCATAATTGTCCATGGCCCGCAGAGGCTGCCATATTTACAGTCCAATGGCATGCACAACTCACATCAGCATCACGTCCTTCCTCGAAGGTTTGATAAGCTCCTTTTTTATTTTGCTTACCAATGCCCACGGCTTTAGATGGTGGCGCATTTTTTCCAAATATGTAGTCCAGACCTTCATCTTTGAAATATCCTTTTTCTTCAGCTACCCACTCCTGCAACCGCATATGCGGTCGAATAATAAATTTGCTCATCCTTTACTCTCCTATTAAATTCTTCAATCTTTATTCTGCTGCCGACAAGATTTGCCCACCTGAAAACAAATGCTTAGCCCCCTCTGAAAATGTTTTCTGTTTATCAAGAACAACGGACACGGAACGAACATTGTATAACTGTCCATCAGCCGCCGCGATGGGCTCTTTTCCGTCAGCAAGTTCCTTTACTAATTTAATGAGACACTTCCTAAAAGCGATAATCGCAGTATCTGAAGTCCCTAGTCTCTCCTTTGAACGATCAACAATTGGACCCATACTTTCTTGTACGGCGGCATCCTGATTTGGTATACCATTAATCCCCGTAAATGATTGTGTTCGTTGTACTTCTCGGTCAATTAAATAATTATTGTGCCGATTTTGAAGCGGGAAATAATTCTCATCTATGGGACCCCACATTCCATCTTTTCCACCGGAAAAATTACGTTCATCTTCTGTGTACTCGCGCTCGGGGCTTGCACCAAAAGACCAAGTCCAAGTGTTTTCATCATCGATTGGGACCCAGGCATGGCCAGCATAGGGCTGACCTTTCGACGTTTCAAAATCACCAACCGGTGGTATCATCGTATAGTAGGGTAGAAGAAATTGCGTAATCCGCCAGTAGAATTTCTCCAAACCCGCATTTCGGCGGGCGGCAATCCTAAGCCCATAATCCATTTCCTCAATCTCAAATACCGGGTGTCGATCCTGCGCATGATACTTGTTTCTAGGAATCGGCGAATTCTTGTTATGAACTTGACTAACGGTGCGACTATGTAGAAATGATATATGACTTGAATCAATCCCACCCTCAACAGCTTGCAGCCAATTATTATTTTGCAAACGTTTCGTCGCTGTGCGCTGAACTTCAGGCAAGTAGGACCATTCCAATTCGGGTGGCTCGGGTTTTAGTTTTGAAGGTCCCATGTATATATAAATAACCCCACCCCGTTCAACTGATGGATAAGATGTGATTTTTACTTTATGTTTGAAATTGGTTTCGTCGGGCTCGGAAGGCATATCGATACAATTGCCTGCGACATCAAACTTCCAGCCATGGTATACACAACGAAGGCCACAATCCTCATTGCGGCCAAAAAAGAGGTTAGCTCGCCGATGAGGACAGAAAGCATCAAGAAAACCAATAGCGCCATTACTATCACGGAAACAAACCAAATCTTCGCCCAACAATCGCAGATTTATTGGATCACAGTCCGGTCCGGGCAACTCTTCTGACAATAAAGCCGGTGTCCAGAACCGTCGCAATAACTCACCCATTGGCGTTTTAGGACCAACACGCGTCAAAAGTTCATTATCTTCTTTTGACAACATATTCTCTTAATCCCTCGTCCAAGTTGCAAATGCCATAGCATTTCCCGTACCTGCATCTGAACGATAACAGGGTACGTAGTCGAGAAGATTCATCTTAAAATCAGTCACCGAAATTATGCCGGCCGTTACTACCCAATTTTTGGTTTCTGACGTTCCGGAACGAAACATCCAGTTTGGCTCATTCAATAATGTCTCAAGGTCTTTTGATGCCATTGCATTGAGGATGCGACGGTCAAAATCTTCATCTATCACAAAATGGCTAACTCCTCCCGAAGCGGCAACCGCCACACGTTTATCACTATCCCAAGCTTGAATAGCACGGCCGATCATTTGGCCAAATTCATAACAGCGTTTTGGTGTCGCCTGGTTGGGTGGAAAAAATGTATTTATCAAAATGGGTACTAATGGACGGGGCTTATCATTAAGTATTTGCCGATATATATAGCCGAAAGCGTGCCCAATACCTCGAGGACCATCTTCACCAGCTGGTTCTGTTTTTGAGGCCGTAACATCAAACTCTTCTTCAACAGCCTGCTCAATAATTTTAAGTGCAAGTTCCGATTCACATGGATAAATTTGATCTTTGTCAGGATGCGTAGCCCGCATGCTATACGCCAATCCTGGCGCCATGCTATTAGCCTTTTTTTCACTGTAGGCAGAGTTTACAACTTGATTACCGTAATAAACAGCGAACGTTGGCTGAACATCCTCTTTAAACCATTCCCGCTGATCATCTCCCACGATGAGAATGACATCTGGATCAACATCTTTTATTTTATTGGAAAGTACCTTTATTTGTTTTTGACATCGACTGTGGCGCTCCTTACGAACTTCTAGTACGTTTTGTTTCGCCAAGTTTTCATCCTTACGTAATTCATACAGCTCCTCAAAAGTATAAGTTTCTCCACGAAATGGATGGGCGGGATTCCTCTTGTCCGCCTCAGCACGCAAATCCCATTTATCGGGAGGTGTAGAAAGTAAGGGCCCATGAGCACTGCCAAATCCAAATACTATATCTGCCATTGGTTACAAATCCTTTCTATTCCGCGGCGACTGAAAGAAGGTCTTCTATCTTCACAGCTGTATCATATTGTTCTTTATATGCTTCGAGCCAATCCTGATCCTCAGGCGCAACAAAGTAACCGCTTCGAACATTTTGATAAATGGATGCGTTGGTCGCCAACGGTGGTAAAGATCCGTTTTTTTCAAAAGCGCGTACAGCCAAAAGTAGGCGCCTACGAACGTGAGTAATCATTATGTCACTTGGTGCAAGATGTTCAAAGCTATGATCCGTAATTTTCCCCATGCTTTCAGTAATTGCCTGATCTTGAATATGAAGACCCTCAATGCCAGTATAACTGCCATTTTTCTGTACCGCGCGATCGATTAAATAATCGTTTTGGGCATTAGCAACTAAACGCCAACGCCCATACCAATCTGTCGTATTTGACTGGGATTCATATTCATGCGATAGACCAATAACCGGCGCGCCTTGCTGACCTAAATCTCCAGTTTTGCGATGAATTACGACAAACATCATATGTTCGTCATCCATTGGTACCCAGCCCCGAGCTATGAAAAATTCAGAAAATTTACCGGCTGGTTGCATAGTCCAAAATGGAAAGAGAAATTGGCCAATCCGCCAATAAGTCTCGCCTTTATCTGCAGGGCGATGCGCGCCATACATAACGCCCCAATCAGTGTCACAAACCTTATATTCTGGCGCTCGGCTACCAACGACGAAACGGTGATGATCTTTTTTGTGAGAAACGTCTTCCGTTCTGGCAGACCCGGCATGGAGGAAACCAACGTGGGATGTGTCAAGATCGCCTTCCATAGCCTGAAGCCAGTTACATTCCCTTAGAATAAAACGAATGGTAACATCGTCTTCGGGAAGAAGATTTGCACTTAATGCTGGCAAATCTGGCGCCTCTTGAGGTTTTCCCATATAAACCCAAATCACACCATTGCGCTCAATAACCTTATATGCTTTAGCTTTGACCTTATGTTTAAAAACTTGATCTTTGGGCACATTTGGCATCTCAATACAATTACCCTCGGCATCAAATTTCCACCCATGGTAAACACATCTGATACCATTAGCCTCGTTTCGACCATAGAACAAAGAAGCGCAGCGATGAGGGCAACGATGATCCATAATACCAACCCTATCTGAACTATCGCGAAAAGCTATCAACTTCTCACCAAGCAACATTAGGCGAAGCGGATCACCATCCGATTTCACCTCTGAGGATATCGCCGCCGGCAACCAAAACCTTCGCACAAATTGACCCATAGGTGAATCAGGCCCAACTTTGGTTATGGCTTCACTATCGCTGAATGGCATGTATTTAATCCCTACTTGCTGTCGAGAAAAACGTGCCGTTTGTTTATCATTTTATTTCCAATACATGTGTACCGGTGTTGCTCCAAACGTCTCTATTTCTCCGCCATCAATAACCAGATCTTTTGTGTGAAGAAAAGTTGGTGGATTAGGTGTAATCGGCATCATATATGCTTCAGTATTATTTCGATCAAATAATGTCGCGTAAATTTTGCGACGTTCCTTATCATCGAATGCAGCTTCAGCCTTTGGAATGGCTTTCGCGATCAACTTATCGCCGTAGTAATTCCTAGCTCCTTTTCCATGAAAGAAAGTAGCCGTAGATCCAACATCAGGTATACCGCCGGCAGCCCATTGAT
>CAZXSC010000071.1:0-14746 GCA_964643045.1 uncultured Rhodospirillaceae bacterium | reverse complement strand
AAATAATTATAATGTCAATATCAAGATGATACATTTTCCTTTACATCCAGAAACTCCCCCTGAAGGCAGAACTCTGGCGGATATGTTTGGACCGGGTAAAGATATTGACGTAATGAACGTAAATATGAAAAGTCTAATGGAGCAAGAAGGCCTTCCTTATGAAAATCGTTCTATGACCTACAACAGCCGTCTTGCTCAGGAATTAGGTGCTTGGGCTGATACGCAGAAAGACGGCAATACAATTCACAATCAAATTTATCAAGCCTACTTTGTCGAAAACAAGAATGTTGGCCAAATTGACGTTTTAATTGATATCGTGAAGCAACTTGGCCTCAATGAAGCTGAAGCTCGTGATATTTTGGATAAACGGATTTTTAAAGATGCGGTGGATAAGGACTGGGCAAAAGCACATGAGGTTGGAGTGACGGGCGTGCCAACTTATGTAGCCGGTGGTGCCGGAGTAGTTGGAGCACAGCCATATGAAACACTCGCACAACTTGTAGAAAATGCAGGCGGGCAAAAAAAATAAGGAATGGACGGTGAATTCGGAAGAAGTAAAGAATCTGGCTCGAGACTTAGGAGCGGATTTCGCTGGCATAGCATCCGCCAAGACGTTGAATGCGTTCCCTCCTGACCCCCGCTGGCCACAAACTCCGGAAAAAATCTTAAATACATGCAAAAGCGTCATCGTTGTGGTTCAGCATATTCCTGTCGCTGCCTTCCGCGCAAAACAGAATATACCAGTACAATACCTGGATATGCTAGTTCTACGCCGCATGGATCGCATCGCCTACAAGCTCGCTGATAAATTGGAACGGGAAGGGTATCCTAGTTTTGTAACTGCCGCCCAAGAAACCGATTGGCATATGAAGTCGGCAAGCTACGGCTATCTATCCACCCGCCACCTTGGTATAGAAGCTGGCTTGGGTACCTTTGGACTTGAGGTAAATATTCTAACCCCCGAATTTGGACCCCGAATTTACCTTACCGGTATCCTGACCGAACTAGAACTAGAAGCAGACGCTCCTATGACTGAACAGGTATGTATTGGCGAAAGCTGTTCACGTTGCCTTTATTCGTGTCCAACCGATGCCGTCGAACACTATGGGATAAACAAACGTAATTGTGCCGTTGAAGCCCAGGAATTTGGTTTTATGACTGCGACGAATTATTTCCAGGACTTTTGTGATGGTGACAAAGAAAAAAAGAAAACAGATTTAAAATCCCGCGATGTTTTTGGCTTTTGGCAAGGTTTACTGCGAGTAGTCGGATCCTTCGGTGATTGCCCGCGCTGTCTTGCTGTCTGCCCCGTTGGCAACGACTATCATGCCTTCCTAGCTGGCCCACAAAAGATAATTCCGGAAAAAACTCCGAAAAAGGTGGCTAAAGCGAAAAGCTTTAAAGAAGCGCGAAAGAACGGCGACGATATCACCGGACTAGACGACTGGAATATTCGTTGGGTTGGGCCAGATGGCTATCAAGGCATTGTGGCACGGCAAATGCAAGAATTTAAAAAAGCCCAAAAAGAAAAAGAGCGAGAGAAAGAAGGAGAAACAGGTTAGATGGTTGCAATATTTCAATCGCCAATTACAGCGGATGATTTGAAATCAAAAGCAAAGGAGTTTGGTGCAGACCTGGTTGGCATCGCCGACGGGGATACAATGAATGAATTTCCACCCTTCCCTGATGATCCAAAGAAACCGTCAGATATCACTGATCACGACGCAGACAGCGTTATTGTGATGGCTCGGCGGTTGAGTATCGGAACGGCACGTATTCCTGCTTGGAATAATCGTCACAAGTTTTACAACGACGAGTTAACGATAACAGCACTCGAAGAAACTGCTCTGGACTTAGTTTTGTGGCTGGAAAAACAAGGATATCCGGCCTTGATTGTTCCTCCAACGCATGTTGATCCATGGAAATACGACGGGAATCCAGAAAAACACCTTTCGCCCCTACTTTCGATGGATCACGCTGCGGTTGAAGCCGGTCTTGGAACCCTTGGTTTAAATCTTCAACTACTAACTCCTGAATATGGACCACGCGTCATGTTGATCGCTGTTCTTACATCGGCACCTCTCGAAGCTGATAAAAGAGTAGATCTACCCCTCTGTTCAGGCCCTATATGCGGTCGGTGCTTGAGCGCCTGTCCCGGAGACGTAATAGGGCACTGGGAGCGTGATTGGCAAGGATGTGACACCTATCGCAATCCACATGGGTTCAACCATCTGACCAAATTCTTGGGCAATGTTATTGATCAGACGGATGTTGAATCTCAAAAGAAAATGATTCGATCCGAGGACAGTTTCAACTTGTGGCAAAGTATTCTGCGGGGAGCTGGCGCCGTGATTGGGTGCCGCCGTTGTCAAGATGTCTGTCCGGTCGGCGAAGACTACGAAACCTTGCTCAAAGACGCTGTCGACGAAATCGCAGAAGATACGCCAGAAAAACAAGACCGACTGAAAGAGATGTTAGAAGGTGATAACGAAGGCAACTATCTGGCTCAATCACGCTGGATCGGAATAATGGAGAAATAAGTTGGCTAAAAATAGTATCATGAATATCCCTTCGTCCCGTGAAGAAATTCAGAAAATACAAAGCGTGCAAAAAAAAATAGCCCTTCAAAGAGCACGAAAAGCTAACTTTCATAAAGGCCGCATGGATCATATTGATGAAGACAAACTTGATGATCCAGATGAATGGCGAAAAATACCCCTCTTAACAAAAGATGAGCTGCGGAATATCCCTCCCGAACGTTTTTTCGATGATTTTTGTCACGCGCCTCGCAATGAAATTGCCGAACTTTGGCGTTCCGGTGGCTCGACAGGAATACCCCTATTTTACCCGAGAACGTTTGAAGATTTACCTTATTGTATATTATCTTTCGCCCGTAATTTAATCGCCCCAAACTTGGGCAAAAAGGATACAGCTCAAATCTCCTTTCCATTGGGGATCCATCCCGTTGGCCACGTTTACGCAAGAGCATGCCAACAACACCAAATAGGTGTGAATTGGGCAGGCGCCGGTAATTCGACACCTTCAAAGATACAAATTGATCTTATCAATCGCCTGCAACCCAGTGTCTGGATGGGCATGTCAAGCTACGGTATCCACCTAGCCAACATGGCCGAAGACCTCGATATCGATCTTGCAGGATCATCCGTTGAAACAATTTTAACATCTGCAGAACCCATGTCAGACAGCAAACGAGCAAAAATTAGCCGAATGTGGGGCGCCGAGGTCTGGGACGGGTTTGGGATGACCGAATGTGGTATGATGGGGGGTGAATCTCAAGCGAGAGATGGCTTTCACATCTGGACTGATTTGTTTCACATTGAAGTCGTGGATTTGAATACTGGCGAGCCTGTTGCCGAGGGTGAGGAAGGAGGACTTGTCGTCACCCCACTGTATACCAATAATGCCACCCCCTTTATTCGCTGGAGTTCGGGGGATATTGTGACGTATAAAGAAGTCGGTGATGATAGCGATGGCCCCTATTCTGTCTTTCCTGTTATCAAGCACGCTCAACGTACAGTTGGATTCTTTAAGGTCCGTGGTGTCAATATCAATCATCCTGAGTTAGAAGATTTTCTCTTCGATTATGAAGACCTTGTTGATTTTAAAGCTGAAATTATCACGAAAAATGATCTTGACGTTTTACGACTTTCCATAGAGGTGCTTCATACGGGAGATCCGGCCGTCCTTATGGGAAAAATTTCGAAAGATACAAAAAATAAATTTGAAGTCACACCGGAAATAGTGACCTTAAATCGTGGTACTCTGGCAGATGAATTTGAAAACTCTGTAAAAGCTCCGCGGTTTGTCGATCGGAGAAATTAATCAATATACCCTATACTAAAACAAACACATACCTATGTATAAGGGTAATAGGGAAAACCATCATTTAAAACTTACTTTAACAAATGTGAGAAGAACCATGGACGGTAAAATAGGACTTGAAGAGCATTTTTCTTTTGACGATACAATTGAAGACTCAAATGGCTTTCTGGATGCCAGTATTTGGCCAGAATTAAAGTCCCGACTAATGGACTTTCATGGAAAACGACTAAGTTTTATGGATCAATTCGGAATGGAGATGATGATCCTCTCTTTAAACGCGCCCGCGATCCAAGCCATTCCCGACACTTCAAATGCCATTGAAGTTGCCAAAAGATCCAATGACCTCCTCGCCGAACAAATCCAGAAGAATGCTGGCCGATTTCACGCCTTAGCAGCACTGCCGATGCAGGATCCTGAAGCTGCCACACTAGAACTCCAAAGGTGTATCAATGAATTAGCCTTTTGTGGAGCCTTGGTAAATGGCTTCTCTCAAATCGAAGATATAGAAAGTGCTGTCTATTTGGATCTTCCACAATATTGGCCTTTTTGGAGGACACTTCAGGAACTTGATGTACCGTTTTACCTGCACCCAAGAAATCCTTTACCAAGCATGGCTCAAATCTATGAGGGTCACCCCTGGCTGCTGGGCCCAACCTGGGCATTTGGTCAGGAAACCGCGGTTCATGCTCTCCGTCTTATGTGTAGTGGTTTGTTTGATGAATATCCGCGTCTTAATATAATACTCGGACATATGGGTGAGGGGCTCCCATACAGTATGTGGCGGGTTGATAATCGAAATAGTTGGGTAAAGGCGCCTCCTCAATATCCTGCCAAGAAAAGAATAGTGGACTATTTCAATGCCAACTTTCATATAACAACTTCAGGTAATTTTCGAACTCAAACGTTGATTGATGCAATATTGGAGATGGGGGCAGACCGTATTTTGTTTTCCAGTGATTACCCTTTTGAAGGCGTTGAAGAAGCTGCCGTCTGGTTTGACAATGCGAGTATCAGCGAACCAGATCGCAAAAAAATTGGACGAACCAACGCAATTAAGCTGTTTAAGCTTGCTATTTAGTTCATAGCCTACACAGCCCAATCAGGTGCTACAAGGCGGCGCTTACCGTCTTGAGTTTTTTGTATATCCGGCTGGTCCATTTCCTCACGATCCCAGAGCTTGCAGGTAACAATTTTATGTTTCTGGTCAAGGCCTTCACAATAGTTCGAGTAAGTGCATGCCCGAACTTCTTCACCTTTTCCTGCCTTTACCTTTAAAAACCAATCGGGGTCGGCGAGTGCCTGACGTGCAGAAGCGACAATATCTGCGTCGCCATCCTTAAGTATCTTTTCAGCCAATTCAAATCCATGAATGCCCCCGGCGACCACAATTGGTGTGTTGCATCCCGCATCCCTGACCGCCCTCCTTATTATGGCCGTAGGTTTAATATTCCGGCCAAATGGACCAAATTTATCTGAAATATAAGCTGGCATGCATTCATAGCCACTCTTTCCGGTGTAAGGATAGGCCGCCTGACCTGTGCCTGGTTGTTTTGCATCGTCGAACTTTCCTCCACGCGACAAGGATAGATAATCCATACCCGCCCTCGCAAATTCAACGCCAAAGTAAGCCGCTTCATCAACATCATTGCCCCCTTCAATGCATTCGTCTGACAGAAAGCGACAGCCAACGGGATAATTGTCACCAACGCGTTTGCGCACCGCAGCGAAGACCTCAAGTGGTAATCGAGCACGATTTTCAAGGCTTCCACCGTATTTGTCTTCACGATTATTTTTGCGTGATAAAAATGAGGCCATCGTATAAGCGTGTGCATAGTGCAGCTCAATACCGTCGATGCCCGCTTGTTGTGCCCGCTCGCCAGCGTCAGCAAATAATCCGGGCAAAGTTTCAGGCAATTCCCTTATGTGGTCTAAATGCACGTCAGTCACCCGCTCGCGGGCGCCCATCCGAAGGTCTTCTAATTCACGAGCACTAAGTATATTATCAAGTTCACTGTCTTTAAGGCTCATTAGGTGGTCTCTGATTTTTGGCTCCGTCCATTTCATTTCACCCAGGGCGGTACGATGCTGCTCCGTTATTGCCAGAAATCGTTGAAAAAACTTATCAGGTTGCGGCCGTCGACGGATGGATAAAAAGTCAATCAATTGAATGAATACCTTGGTCTGACCCTGACTAGCCCGGTGAACCGTATCAGCGAGTTCTTTTAACCCCGGAATAAAACGATCATGGCCAACTCGCAAAAGAGGACCACTCGGCACGTCACGGATTCCTGTTGCTTCAATGACAACACAACCAGGTTGGCCTTTCGCAAATCGCTCGTACCAAGCCAGTACTTGATCTGTGACGATGCCTTCCTCTGTCGACCGCCACGGCACCATCGCAGGGATCCAAGTCCTCGCCGTGAGTTCAATTGAACCAATACCAATGGGCCTAAACCAAAGAGAACGATCCGCTTGCTCCTTACTCGGCCACTTCCCTGGATCAGGGGTATATTTTATCTTTTCAGCAGGCTTCCACATGTTCTGTCCATATCATGATCCTCAATTAAGTTTAAGATTAAACTATTTTTTGTAAAGCCTCGCCTATCGGAAAGTTAACGGACAATACCGAAAAATTAATAGAACTATTCTTTTTCCCCAAGAATAATTGCGCCTAGTCGATAATTTTGCATTAACACTTCAAAAAAGAATCCAGATTTTAGGCAAGAATCTTGTCGTTTAGTCCCTCTTTATCCCATTGTTTTAAAATAATTTAAAATAAATGTTGCTATTTTGTTCTTCATGCAGTAAAAGCACAAATTCTAAATAGATAAATAAACAAAAAGGAACTGGGCTATGTCTCTAAATGTTTTCATAAAGGAATTTACCGCACTCAGCACAATCTTTGTGGCAGGCTATATTTGGATGGTGATTATCTAAACACTCCAAGATGGAGATTATATTCAACTATGTAGGCTTTTTAACTGGTCGAGGTTTTCTTTCTTCGTCGATCGCAACATATGTAAAGATTCCCTCAGTCACCTTAACCGGGTCACCGGGAAGATAATGGTTAGTCGTCCAGGCTTCTATTTTGAACGTCATCGAAGTTGTGCCAATCTTTTGAAGCTGAGTATAACAACTTACAAGGTCGCCAACTCTTACCGGCTTATGAAATTCCATTTCCTTAACACCTATTGTCGCCGTCCGACCCTCAGCGAGACGGCTTGCTGTAACACCGCCCGCAATATCCATTTGAGAGAGGATCCAACCTCCGAAAATATCGCCGCTTGGATTTGTGTCTGCAGGGGTTGCGATAACAGTAATTGTACGGTCTCCTTCCGGAAACCCTTCCTGGTCGTTATTGAGTTCCTCTTCCATGAGTACTTCCTTAAACTTTAAGTTTTATACTTGCCACAATAAATTAACTCGGGCACAACATATAGTAATTAATTTTTTTAAAATACAGTATACTGTTAATTATTAGAGAAAGCCAAATTAAAGGTACCAAAGATGCCAGATCTTTTTGATGATACTCAGAATAATTTGAAGAAAATAGGCACAAAGAAACCGCATAAGAGGAAAGGCTATTCGGCTAAAGATATCGAAGTTCTTGAGGGGTTAGAGCCGGTCAGATTGCGGCCCGGAATGTATATAGGCGGCACCGACGAGCGCGCCGTGCACCATCTGGCAGCTGAAATAATGGATAATTCAATGGACGAAGCCGTCGCGGGTGAAGCATCGCGCATCGATCTGGAACTTACAGCAGAGAATTGCGTAACTGTTAGCGATAATGGCAGAGGTATCCCCGTTGACCCGCATCCTAAATTCAAAGATAAATCCGCGGTAGAAGTAATTTTAACAACGCTTCATTCGGGTGGTAAATTTAATGGAGAGGTTTATGAAATAGCCGGTGGACTGCACGGTGTCGGATTATCTGTCGTAAATGCGCTCTCAGATAATCTCATTGTGGAAATTGCGCGCGATAAGAAAATATGGACCCAAAGTTACGAACGTGGCAAACCAACCACCAAATTAAAAAATACCGGAAAGACCTCGAACCGTCGCGGTACAACGGTTACGTTCCATCCCGATCCCAAAATATTTGGCAACAAAGTCCACTTTCGACCATCAACACTTTACAAAATGGCGCGCTCCAAGGCTTACTTGTTTAAAGGCGTCGAAATTCGTTGGAAATGCGATCCAGCGCTGCTGAAAAATGACAGTGAAACTCCCGAAAAGGCAACCCTGCACTTTCCGGGAGGGCTAACAGACTACCTACAAGGCACGTTGGATGAAAGGGTTACTGTTACCCCCCTGCCATTTTCGGGTCACGCGAATTTAAATGGCAGTACAGGAACAGTTGAGTGGGCAGTAGCCTGGCCCGTCGATGAAGACGAATTCTTTAATTCCTATTGCAATACAATCCCAACACCCTTGGGAGGAACGCATGAAGCGGGTCTTCGGAGCGCATTAAATAGGGGTCTTAAGGGTTATGGAGAACTTACCAAGAATAAAGCTGCGACAAAAATCAATGCAGATGACGTTGTCGGTGGAGCTTGCATCATGCTATCCGTTTTCATACACGATCCCCAATTTCAAGGACAAACCAAAGAGAAGCTAGCAACGGTTGAAGTCCAGAAACTTGTCGAAGGCTCAATTGGCGACCATTTTGATCACTGGCTCAGCGGCGACCCAGAAACTGCCAAGCGTCTCCTTGATCATGTGGTCGAACGGTCTAATATTCGTTTAAGAAAACGCCAGGATAAAGTTCTCAAGCGTCAATCGGCAACCAAGAGATTGCGACTTCCGGGAAAACTCTCTGATTGTTCTCAAAATTCGGCAGAAGGAACTGAAATATTTATCGTCGAAGGGGACTCCGCAGGAGGCTCCGCAAAACAGGGGCGAAATCGCCAAACACAAGCTATTTTGCCACTCAAAGGCAAAATCCTAAATGTTGCGAGCGCCAGCGAAGATAAGATTAAATTGAATCAGGAAATTAATGATTTGAAGGAGGCTTTGGGTTGCGGTACAGGAGCGCACTACCGTGATGAAGATCTTCGTTATGAAAAAGTTATTATCATGACAGATGCCGATGTCGATGGGGCCCATATTGCATCGCTCCTAATGACATTTTTCTTTAAAGAGATGCCACAACTAATTGAAAATGGACATCTTTTCATAGCTTTGCCTCCTCTATATCGTTTAAGCCAGGGTGGAAAAACTCTCTATGCAATGGATGATGCACATAAGGAATTTTTAATTGAGAACGAGTTAGCGGGAAAAGCTAAAATTGAAGTAAGCCGATTTAAGGGACTGGGTGAAATGCCCCCGGCACAACTCAAAGAAACGGCCATGGCAGAAGAAACCCGTACGCTATTAAGAGTTACAGTCCCACTTCGTCATACAGACGACGAAAAAGTTGAAGCCAAGGAAACGGCGCGGCTAGTCGATGACCTAATGGGCAAAAAACCCGAATTACGACTGGCCTATATCCGATCTCATGCCTCTGAGATTGAAGACAATATGCTAGACGTATAATCATATGATTATTGGTATCATAAAAAATATCTTGGAACTCTGCGTTAATTAGCATAATTTATTCTTGGTAACTCATAAATTATCAAAGGATGATAATATGGCCTCAGATAATACGGTCGACGACTACTTTGTAGAACGCATTGAGAATGTATCTTTTGCAAATGGTGTTTTTAGAGTAAGTTTGGGAACCCAGGAAGAGAAGGAAACGCGTACCGCGGTCAGACTGATGATACCTGCCAATCAGATCAGCGCTATCCTCCAGGGTATGGCCAGCGCAGCCAGAAACATAGATCAAAAAGTTCAAGCTAAAATGGGCCAAAAGGCCGCAAAACCAAGACAGACTGACGCTAAATCAACACCCGCGAAGAAACGAGCTCCAACAAAGCGTGGCAAAAAATAGAAGTGATGAATTGGGAGATTATCGCTCCTGCAGCGCTTCACCCATCGATGCTAGGAAGGGCTCAAGGAAATACTCAAATACTTTACGCTGACCGGTTTGAATATTGGCGACAACCTGCATACCGGGAAGTAAATTGTAACGAGCAGTTCCCTTTTCAAAATAACTTTTGTCGGTTTGAACCATAACCTTATAGTAAGGCGAGCCTTCTGGCGTCATTAATGTGTCAGGGCTAATGGAAGCCACCTTGCCAGCGAGACCATCGAAACGCGCCGCATCTGCCGACGCCAATTTAACAATAACGTCCTGCCCCTTTTCAACATAACCAATATCGGCTGTCGGCAACTTTGCTTCTATCACAAGCCGGTCACCTTCCGGGACCAGATCGATCACCGGATCACCTGCTTTAATAACGCCTCCAATCGTTGCTACGTAGAGTGACTTCACGATGCCACCAACGGGGGCGCGTAAAACCGTTCGGTCATAACTATCTTTGAACTTTGTCATACGCTGACTGAGTTCGGTGTAGGTTTGCCGTGCCTTATCAAGTTCCTTGCGATTATCATCGTCAAAAATATCTTGAATAGCTACCAAACTAGCACGACCCTCGGCCAGCGCTGCTTTAGCGCGTGCTACTGTTGCTCGGTCTTCTTCTATACCGCCTTTCAGGCGTCCTTCCTCTTTTAAAAGATCCAAATGCTCGTACCTAGTGGTCAAGCTACTTTTGAGCAACTTCGTGCTAATCGCCAACTGTTCTCGAATTAACTTTAAGCCTGCTCTATTATTTTTAATACGTATTTTAACTTCAGCAACTGTCTGTTTACGCTGCAGTATTGATTTTTTCTGTTTTAATAGTTCACTTTTATGCCGCCGAAGCTGGATTTTACCTCGTTGAATGGATTGCTTGACGAGGTCCGGATATTTAGATTTCAACTTAGCGCTATAAGATAGTGCCTTTTTTGGCGAAACCAATCCCCCGAGACGAGAAATTTCGATTTCCAATCCAGCCAAACGCACCTCTAACTCTTTCACGTCAGCACCAGAGGCGGTCGGTGCAAGAACAACCAGTTTTTGTCCTTTTTTCACTATTTCACCCTCACGTACCAAGATTTTACTGACAATACCACCTTCCAGGTGCTGCACCGTCTTAAGTTGAGATGAAGGCACGACCTCACCGGTCGCAACGCTAACGATATCAAGGGTCGTAACGCTGGCCCAGACGATAAAAGCCACCGTAGTAATGGCACCAAACAAATAAGTGAAATGGGGAAGCAGGAAAAGGCTTCGGGGACGCGTGCCGTCTGGTGACGAGGCAGGTGCATAATCCACTGCGTTTTCCGGCAGTTCCGGTGAGCCTTGACCATTTACTGTTGTTTGGTTTTTCAAGGCCTGATCATTCATCGGTCACCCGCCCCGCCGAAGCCGGCTGTACATTTTGTTGAGCTGGGGCTCTTGCTTTGACCTCGGATACCTCTGGAACGGGCTTTTGATCAAGATCCAGAATAATATGCTTGCCCTGAACGATATTCCTATCATGAGACATGATGATGACGGTATTTCCTGCTTTGGCCAGCGTACTTAAAACCGTGTGAACAACTTTAACGCCTGCAGTATCAAAGCTTTCTGTTGGCTCGTCAAAAACAACCAATTTACCATCGGTAATCAATGCGCGAGCCAGTGCAATACGCCGTCTGATGCCCTCCGATAAACGCCATCCATTATCCAAAATGGGTGTTTCAATTCCGGCCTCACTTTCATCAACAAAACGCCGCAGGCCAACGACATCAATAATCTGATTAAGCCGTTCCATCCCTGCTTCAGGCTTATTTACTAATATATTCTCGCCTATTGTCCCTCCAATTAACGCTGGCTCCTGTGGCAAATACGTCACCTGCTTCCGCCACCATTCGGCAGCGGCCTGCTGGATGTCCAATCCGTCAACTAGCAAATTACCGCGCGACGGCTCCAAGAGACCGATAATCATGCGGGCCAAAGTTGTCTTTCCTGCGCCATTGCTACCGGTCACAATTAAGATTGATCCAGGTTTAAGGTTAAGGTTAAGTCTTTCAAATAAAGGATTATTATTATTATCATAATTAAACGAAATATCCCGAAATTCAACACCACCTGAGTAACTACTCAAAGCTGAGCCTCGATCTTTTTCGAGGGGTAATTTGGAAAATTCATCGATTAAATTTAGGGCCTGACGAGCCTTGGCGAAGGTCGACCCCAACTGGGAAAAACGGGATATTGGCTGCAGCGCACGAGCTCCCAATATATTGGCTCCAATCATCGCACCCACATCTAATTCTCCCGCAACAACCAAAATCCCCGCAGTAACAATTACGGCGACACTCATTAAGGCATTTGAACTTTGCGTCAGCGACTGAACCAGTCCCTGCCGGAGCGCTAATTTTCGGCGTAGCCACTGTAGTTGAATGATCTGAGCAACCCACGAATCAGTCAAAATACTTCCAGCGTTGAATGCGCGAACGGTTTCCGCTTCCCTGATCGCCGTGCCAAGTAGTGCGCTATTAGCGCTGGAAGCTTCCGTCACTTCATTCGTCATTGAATTCATACTAGAAGCCCCTAGAATTCCACCCAAAAAAACCACAATGATAAATGCAAGAACGATCAACGCGATAGGAGGAACTAACAAATATAAAACGAATACAAAGAGCAGAGCAAAAGGCACATCCAGAATAACCGCTATATTCGATGCACTGTAAGCTTGCTCCATAGCCTGCTGCCCAGCAAGAATTTCCCGACGAGTATCGGCCGGTACACGCTCTAACGCGGATAATTTTGAGTGAACGAGTGTTTTATACCCATTCAAGGCGTTATCTTCATCTTTGCTGGTACTGACAATCTGGGCGATATGCAATCGCGCTTGGCGAAACACAAGCTCCAAAACAATGGCAATTAGCACGCCACTTGTCAGCGTAATTAACGTCGCGTCAACCCCTTGTGAAACATAACGGTTAAGGACCTGCATCACGAAGATTGGACTGGCTAAAGCAAGAATACTGATGAACAATGTGGATGTTATCAGTTCAAATGCCACTGCCGGCTTAGACATCAATCTCGACCAAAATTCTTTCATGCTTTAAAATCTCCGTAACTCGTTAATTAATTGCAACCACGAGTAACGATATTGGTTTGGCTCGTAATGCTTTCTATTTGACCTTTAATCGTTTGGACAAAAGCGATACATATACGTTTTTAGTCAGTGACAACGTAAATAACCACCTCTTAATTACTTTATGTATTCTTTTGTCTTACATTTAAAATCGGTCACATTCGGTCTTTTCATAAAAGAAAGGGACCCATCCTTGTTTTTGACGTGATTTATGACTTTAAATGTAAGAAAATCAAAGTCTAATATAAATTTTACCTCCATATTGTGTGTGTAACCATCACTTAGTTTGGCCTGCCCTTCCTCAACGATCTGCTTAGTTTTTACAAAATACTTTATCACAGCCCCTCTATCATAAACTGTACTTTCACATCGTTTGTAGTGGTTTTTAAGGCGCTGTTTGCAACTACCGTCCCTCCATTTTCCATTTTTTTTGAGATGAACCTGTTTTTTACCAGCCAAAGAGCTGGAATATTTAAAGACTTCACTAGTTACCTGCCCTTCTGTTTTGGTTGTACAAATCATTTCTATCTCTTCTGCTGAACTGGCTGACACGGCAAAACACAACGTAAAGGCAAGCGTAGTAATGCGAAGGAAACTGTTATCCATGAAAATTAATTTATCCAAGAGTAACCTGGGGAAATTCAACTATCAGTAGCTCGTCTCTGAATGCAAAATCAACGCAAATAGCACTTACCCAACTCCATGGAGATCGGTCTCATCGAGAACACCTCCATCAGCGACAATAAGTTTAATTTCTTCATCTGTTTGGGCGTCACCATCTGCATCAATTTGCAAGATTTTAATATTTGCATTCCCTGTATTTTCAAATTTAGCCTGGGTATTGCCGGAGTTTTCTTCAAATGTATGGCCGGCGGCATGCAAGACGAAGGTTCCATTCACCAGCGAAGAAATATCAATTTTGTCGGCGCCGTCCGATCCATCACCGCCTGCCTCAAAGTCTATGATTTCATCCCTATTCTCTGGTGTTGAATCCCCTCTCTCATAGATGAAGTGGTCATTGCCACTGCCACCGGAAAGTTGGTCAGCACCAAAGCCGCCCGCGATGACATCATCTCCTTCTTTACCAAAAAGGACGTTAGCTCCAATATCACCGGTTAAACTATCCCCTTGCGGCGTACCTTCGACATTTTCAATATTCGTAAGGGTATCCGTGCCATCACCATGTGTGACCCCGGCACCCGACTGCAGATTCACGATGACGCCTGTACTGGATTGATAAAACGAAACGGCATCACCTGAACCTTCGCCACCATCAATAAAATTATTGCCAGCACCACCGGCCAAAAAATCATCACCCTCTTGACCATATATCGAGTCATCTCCACCACCGCCTACAAGAATATCGTCGCCCCCACGACCAGAAAGGGTATTTTTCTCTGCATCACCCCTAATAGTATCGTCCATTTCAGTGCCTTGAACGTCTTCAATATTGACCAATTGGTCGGTTGAACCAAATTGATCCGTCGCCGTGCCCATCTCCTTGGCAGCTGTCTTTTCAGCAAGCGTCGTGCTGGCCGTTGCTGCCACTGACTGGGCCGCCGTGAGAGCAGCCAAAGCAGCAGCATTCGCTGTAACCGCCGCACCATAACTAGCCGTAGCCTCATCCTTGTCATTGGTTTCAGTCGCTAGCAACGCTGCCGCCTCATCTACCAAGGCTTGTGCCGAGACCAAAGCTGCTTGGGCCGCCGAATCCGCCGCATCTGCCGCTCCGTATTCTGTAATGGCCGTATCCTGGGCGCTGGTTTTTAAACTTAATGTTGCACTGGCCGAGGCCGCAACCGTCGTTGCCGTCGACAGAGCGGAATGAGCCG
>CAZXSC010000070.1:0-14921 GCA_964643045.1 uncultured Rhodospirillaceae bacterium | reverse complement strand
TAGAAAATGTAAGAACGGATAAAAGCTCTATAGAAACAATAGCAACAGTTATGGGTCTGGCTAAAACCCTTAAGAAGACCGGTGTTTTGGTCGGGGTTGGCGATGGTTTTGTTGGCAACCGCATTTTGCATGTAGCCGCGCGTATTGCTGAATTTATGGTTGAGGAAGGAGTATTGCCCTGGGATATTGACAGAGTCATCTATGATTTTGGTTTCCCTATGGGGCCTTTTGCAATGAATGATTTAGCAGGAATCGATGTGCGTTATTTAGTTCGCCAAGAGCAGAAAAAATTTTATGGTGATCGGCGTCAATCTGTAATCATAGACCGAATCTATGAAACAGGCCGATATGGGCAAAAGACAAATGCAGGTTGGTATGATTATCCGGATGACTCCCGAAAAGGTAAGCCGAGTCAATTGATAGAAGAGATAATCGTTAGGACGTCAGCGGAACTTGGTTATGAGCGCAGGAAATTTTCTGACCAAGAAATTCTAGAAACTTACCTCTATTCAATGATTAATACTGGGGCTAAAGTTTTGGAGGAAGGGTTAGCAATCCGATCCAGTGATATTGATGTTATTTGGCATTATGGATATGGATTTCCAAGATATTGGGGTGGCCCAATGTTTTATGCTGATCTTGTAGGCCTCCCAAAGATCTATGAAAAAGTATGTGAACTGAATACTAAATATGGGGATTGGGTAGAGCCCTCAAATCTACTTAAAACTTTATCTGAAGAGGGCAAAGGTTTTGTTGATTTTAAAGCAGACTAGTGGCCGGATTTTAGAAGGCAGAATTTAATCGTGAAGAATTTTAGGGCGTGTTGTCTTTAAAGGCGAGTGAATAAATTTCCGCGAATTGGATTTTTAAATGTGTAAAACCCGTGTTTATTTTCGCTAAATTTGTTGAATTTTTTTCGGATTTCCGTATTATTTTTCTTGAAAATGGCTGCGCGTGCAGGATTAATAGATATTGAATTGGTTTTATAGCTTTCAAAATTCTTGTGTCGGTTTTCGGTTACATAAATGAACTCCATTATCTCTTTAAATCCTTTCTCAGGAACGGCAAGTATATTCTTATAGGCAAGAGCACGAATTTCGGTTTCATCGTTAACTAATCGGCCTAGTTCAAATTGCGGTCCATCGGCGATGGGTTCTGCAAAAAATAATTTACCCCCAGGTCTTAGGACTCTGTGGGATTCTTCTATTGCTGTAGCAAATGCATAGCTCGGGATATGATGGAAGCTGTTGAAAAATAAAATTATGTCCATGGACTGGTTGTAAAGGGGAAGATCTTGAGCTGACCCTTCGAGGTAAGTTTCATTTCGTATAGCTTCGGCAGTCCGTGCTCGTTTTAATTGATTTTGATTTGGGTCAACCCCAATAACTTCGGCTCCCATTTTCGTTAGTGCACGAGCGATATGTCCGGCTCCACAACCAATATCAAGAATTTTCGCGCCCTTTGGGTCGAACATTCCTTCAATTATTTCTATGTGTGTCCGTTTCGGGCTTTTTTGCCAATCGAATTCCATTCTAATATTCGCGGTTTAAGCCGTAAGATTTTAAGTTATTAATTTTTAAACGCTGAAGCATTACGATTTTTCCGCCACTGAGTTAGCTGCCCTCGTCGTTTCTCGGAAAAGCTCTTTTTACCTTGATTAAGATATGCTTTATCTGCGCGCGCGCGTTTGGCTTTCTGAAGGGCCATTGTAGTTCTCATCAGGTTTTTGTCAAAACGCCCCCGGCGCCAAGCATCAAGGTCCTGTTTTTTCCTGTCAGGTTTATTTGTGTTCTTTTCGGCATTTAGGCGCGCTCGAAACCTTGATTGAAGTAATGCTGTATGAGCTGCCCGGCTTATTGGATCAAAATAAGCTGGGTTAGGTGAGTGATGAAATCCAGAAACACGTATGCTTTTCTTGGTTACTTTCTGCCAAAGGGCTAGCACTTTATTCAGATAGATCTGATTCTTTTTTACCGTTGTCGAGTGGTAGTTCGCCGCCGCCTGAGGCCAGGAAAGTGTGGTTTGATTAAGTGCAGCTAGGAAATTGGCGGCATAACCAACGTTGCGTTCAGGGTTAAATGCAGAATCCAAATCTTCAAAAGCGTTAGGATGATAAAAAAGATTAATTTGCATACAGCCGACGTCAATATTCTTGATACCTTTGGCTTTTAACAAGCTTACTTTGGATACAGCACTTTGTTTTGATGGCATATAATAACCTTTTCCCTCTGCTTTAATTGTCCAGGGCCAGGCAAATAATGCCTTGGTTTTTCTTTCCCATTTACCAGATTCCGCGAGCGAAATGGCCGTTAATAAATTTGGTGGAATACCTAAAGCTGTTTCAAAGCTACGGGTTTGTTTTTTACATAAAAATTTATCGGCGGGATTTAACTCGTTGTTTCTAAAATATTTTTGATGGTTTTCTGTTGCGGATACATTCTCTGATGTTATCCCAAAGATTGGCAATATTAAGAGTATCGAGAATAGTTGCCACTTAATGCTTACCATTTTTCACGCCCTCTAGTAGATTATATGTAATAGTTTTTTTCTTTGTAACATATACGAGCAAAAAATATGCCAGTTTTGTGTAGGATTTAAAAATTGAACTTGGCTTCAGCCAAAGCATTTAATAAGTTTGACAATTTTTTCTTCAACGCAGTGTAGTTCTCATTGCGAGTAATTGTTTCTTCGTTCATGTAAATAGCGCGATTGACTTCGATTTGGAGAGTATGAATGCTTCGACCTGGGTTTCCATAATGTTGTGTTGTATAACCACCGGCATACGGGTAATTTTGCCGGACGACTAAATTTAGGCTTTTTAGGTGGCTGTCGACAAATTGCATAAGCTCAAATGCACATGTTTTGCCGTATTTATTTCCTAATACGACATCAACTTGCTGGTTATCTGCTTTACCCGCGATTGAATGACCTGATGAAGGCATTGAGTGACAGTCGATTAAAATACATTTACCAAATTTAAGTTTAGTTTCATCAATAAGGAATCTTAAGGCTGCGTGATAGGGAATGTAGCAAGATTCAATGCGTTTTGTTACCTCTTTAAATGTGATTTTGTCTCGATATATATTTTTTCCATTTTTTACAACACGTGGGACTGTGCCAAAACCAGCAAATACACGAGGACTTTTTGTGTTAACGAAATGGGGCAACGGTTCTTCAAACATTTTCTGGTCGAGTTCATAGGTTTCACGGTTTGGGTCAACATAGGCACGCGGAAATAATGCTTTTAGAAGGGGTGCTCCATAATTTGGTGCTTCGGAGAATAGATCATCTATAAAGCTGTCCTCTGAGCACCGAAGTGTAAGAGGATCGAGCTTAGATTTAGCGATGAAAGAGGGGGAATAATTCGTCCCACTATGAGGTGAAGTAAAAACAAAAGGAATCAGTTGGGAATCTGGTTTAGATATATCGAAGGTTATTTTATTTTGTTTGTTCATCTGGTTGTTGTAAACCGCGCACACGGCAATCCAAATTACTTAAGAGTATTGAAGATTAACTTATACTAGTCAATCAAGGCTTAATTGTCATGTGATGCTTGCACATTTCCAGAAAATCCATATAAATCGGGACCTCTAACAAAGAGGGGCGTGTAGCTCAGCGGGAGAGCACCTCGGTGACATCGAGGGGGTCGTAGGTTCAATCCCTACCACGCCCACCATGATTCTAAGATATTATTTTAAATCCGCTATATTTTTATTCTTGTTAAACAGAAAACCCGCAATGTTCTAGATTTTAATCGGTTTAAAGGCGTTGCTGATAGGATGTGGTCTCGTTTAGTAAAAATAGAAACTTATCGCTATAATGGGATATTATCTTTGCTTGTCATAAATTTGATCAATTATTATGGTTATTTTAATCTATACCTATAGTGAATTATTTAACTAATTAGGGCATAATTATGGGCTTTTATGCTAGTTTTAGTGTTAGGAAACGACAATTAGTCATAAAACGGTGGTAATTCGTGTAAAATGTGATTGTTAGCGTTGACAGAATGAAGTTTGCCCCTTACTTTCCCGCAACTTTGTCTGGCGTGTTAATATAAATGTCTGATAGGATAAGGATGACAAAATGAAGGTGCGTAGTTCACTTAAATCGGCAAAGGTAAGGGATAAAAATTGCCGTATCGTGCGTCGTCGTGGCCGTTTATATGTGATTAACAAGCAGAATCCACGTTTTAAAGCGAGACAAGGTTAGCAATACCGTGCACAATATAGTCATGAGTTGTTGAATCAGCGCTACGTAAAGTAGGCATAGTTTTGCTGTATATAACTTTTCTATAATTTATCTCTTAAACTGATAGCGAGATGTTTGTGATGCGTATGCCCAAGCCAGATACCGCGATTATTTCTCAGCGCCCCAAAATAATTAGGTATCTCAAAGAAATTCTGGGGGATAACGTAATTAGTGATCCCGCGGGTTTACGTGCCTACGAGTGTGATGGTTTATCGGCCTATCGACAGTTGCCATTGGTTGTTGTGTTGCCTGAAACTACGAAACAAATTTCAGCTATATTAAAATGTTGCAATGAGACGGGTGTTAAAGTAGTGGCCCGTGGTGCAGGCACATCATTGTCCGGAGGAGCTTTGCCGCTTGCTGATGCCGTTTTGCTGGGACTTGGTAAATTCAGCCAAATACTAGATATCGATTATTTAAATCGTGCTGTAGTCACTCAGCCAGGAGTTACCAATTTATCAATTAGTGAAGCTGTATCCGACGAAGGTTTTTATTTTGCGCCGGATCCATCAAGTCAAATTGTGTGTTCGATCGGTGGCAACGTCGCTGAGAATGCTGGCGGGGTTCATTGCCTGAAATATGGTCTAACGACTAATAACTTACTAGGACTTGAGATGGTTTTAATGAATGGTGATATCATTAAACTAGGCGGCAAGCATCTGGGATCTGGAGGTTATGATCTTCTGGGAATTATGACTGGGTCTGAGGGTCTTCTTGGGATAATTACTGAAGTAACGTTGCGCATTTTAAAAAAACCCGAAGCTACGTGCTGCATGCTGATAGGATTTGATAATGTGACATTAGCTGGTAATTGCGTGGCAGCAATTATTGGCGCAGGCATTGTCCCTGGTGGGATGGAAATGATGGACAAGTCAGCAATCCATGCAACAGAAGAATTTGTCCAGGCGGGGTATCCACTTGATATTGAAGTTTTGTTAATTGTTGAATTAGACGGCCCTTCAGTGGAGGTGCCGCATCTTATTGAACGGATCAAGAATATTGCACATGAATTAGAATCTGACTACATACGTGTTAGTGAAAATGAAGCCGAACGGGAAAAATTTTGGGCGGGTCGGAAAGCCGCGTTTTCGGCGATTGGGCGAATCACGCCTGATTATTATTGCGTGGATGGCACTATTCCCAGGGGCCGTCTGCCAGAAGTTTTGGTGCGCATTGGTGAGATGTCAAAAAAATATAAACTGCGTGTCGCTAATGTTTTTCACGCGGGCGATGGTAATCTCCACCCATTAATCATGTATGATGAGAATAAGGTTGGGGAGCTCAAGCGTGCAGAAGAATTTGGCTCTGAAATTTTGAAACTTTGTGTTGATATGGGTGGTGTTTTAACAGGTGAACATGGGGTGGGTGTTGAAAAGCGCGATTTAATGGAAAAAATGTTTTCAGAAGAAGATCTCAAACAGCAACAACGGTTGAAGTGCGCATTCGACCCACACGGATTATTAAATCCCGGTAAAGTTTTTCCAACTTTACATCGTTGCGCTGAACTCGGTCGCATGCATGTTCATAGGGGTAACATCCCGTTCCCAGATATTCCGCGATATTAAGGGTTTTAGATGGCTAAACGTCTTATCCCTCAGAATACAAAAGACGTTTTAGAGATCGTCCGGGCTGCTGTAAACGATAAAAAGTCGGTTGAAATTATTGGAGCCGGAACGAAACGTGGATGGGGACGACCAAATGAAATATCGGATTTAATGAATATATCGACTTTGTCCGGTATTAGTTTATACGAACCAAAAGAGTTAGTACTTACGGCAAAAGCTGGCACACCTATTAATAATATTATTCAAACACTTTCACAGAACCACCAACAAATAGCGTTTGAACCGCCTGATTTTTCTTCATTATATGGTGGGGAGAAGAATCATGGAACCTTGGGCGGTATTATAGCGACGAATTTGTCTGGTCCCAGGCGTATTCAATCAGGTGCTGCTAGAGATTATTGTCTTGGGTTTGAGGCAATAAGTGGCCGGGGTGAAAAATTTAAATCAGGCGGTCGTGTGGTAAAAAATGTTACAGGCTTTGATTTATCCAAGCTCCTCACAGGCTCATTCGGTACTTTGGCTGTAATGACATCTGTTACCATTAAGGTTTCGCCAAGCCCCGATAAAACTAGAACCGTTCTGGTCTATGGCTTAGATGATAGAATGGCGATTCAGGCCTTATCAGAGACCTTGCAGAGTTCTTTTGAAGTTAATGCTGCGGCCTATATGCCTGGAGATATAGCTACAAATTCATCGGTTTCATATGTTGCGGCTCCGGGACTTTCGGTAGCTGCTGTAAGACTTCAGGGTCCGGGACCTTCCGTGGATGCTCGCTGTCAGGCTATTCGGAACTTGTGGCAATCCTATGGTGAAGTTGAAGAACTTCACAGCCATAATTCATTTGGTTTGTGGCATGAAATAAGGGATGTTGATCCTTTGCTAAATAATAAGCAAGATCAAATTTGGCGGCTCTCTGTAGCTCCCTCTGAAGGTGCAAATGTTGTTGCGCGTGTAAGAAATAAAATCCAATCTAAAGCTTATTTTGATTGGGGTGGAGGATTAATCTGGTTAGCTGCGGATGGTGACTTAATGGGCGTAGGAAAAATTCTACGTTCAGCTATTGGTTCCGGCGGCGGACATGCAACCTTGCTAAGGGCCAGTTCAGAATTGCGCCTGGAATCGAGTGTTTTTCAACCACAAGAACCGAAGGTTAGTTGTTTGACAAAATCCATTAAAGAAAATTTTGATCCCGAACGTGTACTTAACCCCGGTCGAATGTATGAGGGTATATGAAAACTAATTTCACCTCAGAACAACTGGCTGATCCTTTCACACGCATGGTGGAGGAGAACCTAAGAAAATGCGTCCATTGTGGTTTTTGTCTGTCTTCGTGTCCGACCTATTCAGTGTTAAGGGACGAGCGTGAAAGTCCGAGAGGCAGAATCTATCTAATTAAAGATTTGTTGGAAAATAATACTGCAATAAACACAGAAATTTCAGATAGCATTGATAGTTGTTTGTCATGTTTAGCCTGTAAGTCGGCTTGTCCTTCTGGCGTTAATTATCAACATTATATTGATTACGCGCGAAATTATGTTGAACAAAATTACCGGCGTCCTTGGTATGATCGTTGGATCCGTTTACTCCTCGTTCAAATAATACTAAATCCGAAACTATTTAAGACTGGGCTTAAGTTGGCTAAATTAGTGAAGCCGTTGTCCGGCTTTCTCGGCCAAAGGCTCTCCAAAGTTCTTAATACAGTTCCAGCAGAACTAAAGGAAGCGTCAATTCCCGACGGGCCAAAAGTTTTTCCGGCTGAAGGGGTCAAGGCTAAGCGTGTCGCTTTGTTGACCGGTTGTGCACAAAAAATTCTCCGCCCATCCATCAATGAGGCCACCATCTGTCTCTTAACGCGCATGGGTATAGAGGTTGTAGTGTCTGCTGGGGCCGGGTGTTGCGGAGCATTGAGCCATCATCTAGGTAAGGATAGTATGACAAGAAAATTAGCAAGGGCGAATATTGATTCGTGGTTGGAAGAATTTGATCGAGGTGGACTTGATAATATTGTCATTAATGCGGCCGGTTGCGGTACAGAGGTCAAAGACTATGCATATATATTCAAAGATGATCCTGTATATAAAGAAAAGGCTCAGAAAGTTTCTGATTTGGCAAAGGACATAACTGAAATAATTTCAGAACATCAATTACCTGCGATTACTCTGAAAAACCCGCCAGACGTGGTGTATCACGATGCATGTTCTTTAATGCACGGACAGGGTATAACACAGTTGCCCCGTGATCAGCTAAGGTCTGCCGGATTTAATGTTTTGGAAATTCCTGGAAACCATTTTTGTTGTGGGTCGGCCGGAACTTATAATTTGTTAAGGCCAAACATGGCCACCGAGTTAAAAGATCGCAGGCAAATTTCAATTAGAGCCATTTTTGAATCTAGTAAAGCCAGTATTTTGGTTACCGGTAATATAGGCTGTATAGTACAACTAGCCAGTGGAATTGAGGGACAGGTGGTTCATACTGTTGAGCTATTAGACTGGGCGACTGGTGGTTTAAAGCCGCCAAATTAGATAATACTAATTTGTAAAAGAGGACTAAAATTTAATAACCCATTAGCCCAAATACACCAAAAGCTTCACCCGGTCCTTGTGCTGCTTGCAACATATTTTGGATTAAACCCTGATTATTCTGTGTTACGAGATTTAAGTTATTTAAGGTTAACGCGAGTTTTAATTGTGCGGCCTTACTTTTCGCCCCGTTTTCTTTTATTTCTGTGGTAACTATACCAGCAACGTCCTTTTCTAACTGTGCAATCTGCTCTTTCATCAGATCGTCGTTGCTATGGAGAAGAGCGGCGTTACCGCGCAGGCGGGCAGCTTTGGCATCAAAATATATAATAGCTTTATCTATGTCGTTGATGGCATCTTGAATGGAAATATCATTGGTGAATTCATCATAATATTCGGTGTTCAGTATTCCTAAACCGCCCCGGTCAAGCGTGCCACTGACAGTATCTGTCCCGTTGCTTAGGGTAACAGTTTCACCGTTATTCGATGTTTCAAAACTACTTATCACCATGTCCTTTGATGAAATTTTGGTGCCTGTACTTGAACCGGTGCTATCAAATTGTTTGTAGACCTCTTCATTCTCAATTAGCCGCCAAAAATAACCTTCAGCATCTTTTATCGCGAATTGGGAACCTAGATATGCCCCCTTGATAATTGTGTAGCCTCCAGATTGGTTGGTTTGCGTATAAACGTCTTCGGTTTTCCATTCTGGAGCATGGGTGTTTCCTATTAAGTTGTAATTGATATAATTTATAATTTGATTTGCGCCATCCGCGCGCGAATTAATCCTGTCCCAGAGACGGTCAAACTCTTTAGCCACATTTTCTCTATCTTCTGCTGATGTTGAGCCTAACGTTGATAGCAGGCTGGTTCTCATGTCGTCTAAATGTTTTTCTATCCAACCCATAGCCGTTTCGGCCTTGGAAGCTGTCGATACGCTATCGGAAATCCTATTTTTAAAGCCCTGAATTTTTGCGATTTTACTTTTGGCGCGTTGATAGTCGACGTTATTATCAAGATCAACTGCCTGAGACGCTTTTTCCTCATTCATACGCTCAACTAGTTTTTCAGTGATTGTTACGAGCGAACTCATGCCCGACAATTCATTACTTGATACTTGCGCGGTCACAAGATCACTAATACTACTCATTACAGCCTCAAATCATCACGGCTAAGGTTCAACCGAGTACTAATTTCTTTCTTCGCGATTTTACCCGATTAAGTGTTACCGCAGAGTAAACATAAGGTCGAATTCAATTCTTTCTGTTAGGTTAAACGAAATTACTGTAAATTGATTGTGATGGTAGTCACAAAGAACAGGGCCAATCAGAAGCTGTTTTACATTTTATAAGTAATCAATAAATCAGAATGGGAGGCAACATGGGGAAAAAAGAAGTTTGCGTCATCGTTGGGGCAGGGGCGGGATTGAGTGCTGCCTTAGCCAAAAAATTTTCGGGAGTTGGACTGAAAATAGCTTTGGCTGCGCGAAATACAGAAAAACTATCTGAATTAGTAAATGAATTAGGTGCTGTAGCCTACACTTGTGATACGTCCGTTCCGAACAGCGTTCAATCCTTGTTTTCATCGATTCAAGCAGAACTGGGTAACCCAAGGGTTGTTATTTTTAATGCAAGTAAACGTGTCAGGGGAAAAATTAGTGAAATTGACGTCGACCAAGTTAAAGATGCTATTTTAACGACTTGCTATGGTGGATTTCTGGTCGCGCAAGAGGCAACTAAAATAATGCTAAAAGTTGGTAAGGGAACAATTATGTTTACAGGTGCGTCGGCTGGCGTAAAAGGGTTTCCTAAATCGGCTACTTTTGCGATGGGTAAATTTGGTTTGCGTGGATTAGCGCAAAGCATGGCACGTGAACTTCATCCGCAAAACATTCATGTAGCCCACGTAGTGGTTGATGGTGGTATTTTGACGGCGGACCAAAAGAAAAACTCTAATAACGATAGGGCTGAAGATAGTTGGTTGTCACCTGACGCTATAGCGGATACCTATTACCACTTGCATATGCAACACCGATCGGCTTGGACTTGGGAAATCGAGGTACGCCCCTGGGTGGAGAAATTTTAGTCAATAAAATTTAGTCCATGTCGAGGGCGCGTTTATATAATTCAAGTATTGCTTCTTGTTCTTGCCGGTCGGACAAATCCAGTTTACGAAGGCGAATTATTTGGCGAAGGATTTTTGTATTATATCCTGCAGCTTTGGCTTCAGCTAATACCTCTCTGACATCTTCTGTAAGGGCGGATTTTTCTTCCTCAAGGTTTTCTATTCTCTCTACAAAAGTTCTAAGCCGCTCGCTCACTATCCCTCCGACATTTGCCATTATTCCTCCATAAGTTTGAGTAGCAATTGATCGTTATACAGCTACCTGTTCTATCCAGCAATTGGATCTGGTGCAAGTTTTACCCGTGAATAGAAAAATAAAATTAATAATGAATAATTTTATGGATGTCTGGAGTGCTAATGATTCGTAGAATTTTATCGGAAATAATATCTGCCCAACAGACTATGTCTGTAGTTGTCGAGACGAGATCTTGTCGAATTTCGATAGCGCAGTGCGGCAAACCCGCGCTACCTGCATGAAAATCAAGGGAGTGATAGTATTCCTTGCCCGAATAAGGTTTATTATCCCCTACGATAAGGCTTTCGGGGTGATTCTGCAGTAACTGAATGAACGGATATGCTACCCGTGGATCCCGGTTCCATAATACTCCTATATCCCACGGTCTTGTTAATTTCTCTTGAGATTCTAACTTTGGTGTAAAAGTGTGTATTGATAAAATTACAGGTATATTTCGAGGGTATTGAGCATTTTTTCTGAAGGCCTCAATGGTATCCGAGATAGCGTCGTGGTAGGGCCAAAAATATTTTTCCATCCGATCTTTTCGATCGGACAGTGTCAGGCCCTGATTGCCAGGAATACAAAAATTATCACTGAATTCGGGTATGCACTCATTGTCGTTTGGAGATCGGTTAGCATCAATAACCAATCGAGATGTGCCGCACAGAATTGCAGCGGCATCCATAATATGTGATATTTTTCGGGTTATCAGAGCAGCACCTATGTCCCAGCCAATATGTTTACTAAGCTGTTCTGCTTCGAGACCGAGGTTAATCAAATTAGCTGGTATATGATTACTAGCATGGTCACAAATCAGAATTAGTGGGGTCTTCCCTTTTGGGTTACGGGTCTCGAACGTATTATTTTTCATTCTTTAAAGGTATTAGAATTTTGAATTAGTTTCGAGCTTTAAACTAAAAATCTTCAGATATATTCGGTGTGGCCGTCAGGTCATGTTATCTATATAACCCGACCTAAGTCTAAAAGCATGCAGATGAAAATGGTGGTCAATGTTGGTTAACGATAGGATTAGCACAAAAGCGTTGATCTTTTTGTTTTTAGGGGCAGCGGCTATATCGCTTGCGCCTATTCTAGTCCGCTTGAGTGAATTAGGGCCAATAGCTACTGTTTTTTATCGCGTGTTTTTTGCGGTGCCATTCTTATTAATGTGGATGTTTTTTGAAAGGAAAACTGTGAAAATCCAGCGGCAACCCAGTACCATCCGCGATTATTTTCTACTAATTTTTGCAGGATTATTTTTTGCAGGGGATTTGTCATTTTGGCATTGGTCGATAAACCTTACTTCAATTACAAATTCTACTTTACTCGCTAATTTTGCTCCTATCTTCATTACTCTCGGTAGCTTCTTTCTATTTGGTGAAAGAGTTACTCGAATATTTTTAGTTGGGATGGCATTAGCTATGTTTGGTGTAATTTTTTTGTTAGGCGATAGTTTGATTTTCCACAAAGAAAACCTTCTCGGTGACGCGTTTGGTTTGGCGGCGGCAGTATTTTATGCGGCATATTTAATGACGGTTAGTCGGTTACGTGCCAATTTTACAACTGTGACCATTATGGCCTGGTCTGGATTGGTCACATGCGTCTGTATGGTTCCCATAACTCTTATTTCAGGCGATAGCTTTATAGCATTGACATTATCTGGTTGGGCTATCCTTATGGGATTAGCTCTAATTCCACAATTAGGTGGACAAAGTATGATTGCTTTTTCACTCGCCTATCTGCCGGCAGCATTTGGATCAGTAGGCCTCCTATTGCAGCCAGTATTGGCCACCATTATAGCATGGTTTATGTTCGATGAGAGTCTAAGTTTAGTTCAGGCTATGGGTGGCTTAGTGATTTTGGTGGGGATTTATATTTCCCGGCGTGGTTCCGCCTAAGTACCTTGTGTCCTGTTGGTTTATTCACACCCCTACTTGACAGTAAGGCGTTGAGCGGAAATCTTAGGGGTGGATATAGTTAATTAGTTTTCGGAGTACAAACTTGATGAATGATCAGGATGCCATTGACCTTGATTTTTTTTTAGACCTTCAACCTAAAAAGGAAGACTTCAGGCAAGCGGTATTAAAAGGATTATCATTACCAAAAAAATCGGTGCCCCCTAAATTTCTTTATGATGAAAAAGGGTCCCAATTATTTGACTTGATATGTGAATCTCCCGAATATTATATAACTCGGACTGAGATATCTCTCCTAATTAGTATCCAAGACGATATCAGATCGCTTGTGATACCAGGTTCAAATGTTATCGAGTATGGTTGTGGATCTAGTCATAAGATCAAGGCCCTTTTGGGAGCTCTCATCAATCCGGTACAATACATCCCTATCGATATCTCAAAATCGCACCTGATTGCGACAGCAAGAGAAGTGGGAACTGAATATCCAAATATAAGGGTAGGTGCAATTTGCACGGACTTTTCAGGACCTATTGAATGGCCAGAAAGGTTTGTCCCAAAATTCTCTCAACGGCTCGCCTTTTTTTCAGGGTCCACCATCGGCAACCAAACTCCTAGGGAGGCAAGTCTATTTCTAAAAAATGTTAGGGATATGGTTGGCACAAAGGGAAAATTCTTGATTGGTGTTGATACGAAAAAAGATGAAAAGATTCTGCATGAGGCTTATAACGATGCGGCGGGATACACAGCTGATTTTAATTTGAATTTATTGCATCGTATGAAGAACGAATTAGATGCTGAATTAAATATTTCAGATTTTTCCCATGATGCGTTCTATAACAGCGAACTTGGTCGGATCGAAATGCATCTTAAAAGCGAAGTTGAGCAGATTATTCGAATTAGTGGGATGGATTTTTCTTTCAAAAGTGGGGAAAGTATCCATACAGAAAATTCTTATAAATATTCGAAAGACGAATTTACTGAATTGGCAAAAAAATCAGGTTTTGAGTTGTTAGAAGTTTGGAGTGATAGCGAGGACCTTTTTGCAATTTATCTCCTACAGGTAGTGTAAGTTTTTTCATTAATAAAAGTCTTAGTAATGATCTCCAAACTAAATCAAAATGCTTAGGTTATAGAACTTTGTGTTATAATGATGAATTCAGTTGTGCCAGGCCCAGATAAGTCAAATTCTCAGAACCAGCAACAAATAGGCGGCGGTGCATTCTTGTGGCCTTTTGCGCTGCTCGTACTCTCGCAAATGTTATTCGGGAGTAATCAAATAATGGGGCGTTTGATAGAGGGAGTTGTTCCACCCATAGGCTTATCATTCTGGCGTTGGATAGTCGCAACACTTGTTGTTTTGCCATTCACGTTCAAGTATCTGAAACAGTTTGGACGAATTATTCTTCGAGAGTGGCGAATTTATTTAGGGGTTGCGTTTTGTCTGATAGTACTTGGGAATACCACGATTTATATTGCTTTAAATTATACAACAGCAATCAACGCGTCCATTGTGTCTTCGGTGCAGCCGGCTGTCACATTTGCATTATCTTGGGCATTATATCGAGAATTTATTACAAAGGGCCAGATTGTAGGGGCATTTATAGCCACGATTGGCGTTTTGTACGTTATTTCAAAGGGTAACATTCTAGTTTTGGCCGATCTGAAGATAAACCCTGGTGATATTTGGATGATTGTCTCCGTTATTGGTTTCTCTTTTTATGCTGTGTTATTGAAAAAATTGCCACCATCTGTTCCAGCAAATTTGACTTTGAATGTTATCCAGTTTCTAGGGATCATTTTGTTGTTACCGTTTTATGTTTGGGAAACTTTATACATACAGCCTATGAGGTTAGATCATGTAACAATTTTTGCCGTTCTTTGGGCGGGTCTTATGGTTGCTGTTGCAGCCTTAGGTCTTTGGAACTATGCCAATCTGAAATTGGGTGCAAATAAAGCAAGTGGAACCATACACCTTCGATTGATTATGATAACCATCATGGCGATTATCATATTAGGCGAACGCCTAGAGTTTTTTCACTTTGCCGCATTTGGAATTATTTTGTTAGGAATCTATTTGATTTCAAGGCCTAGGGAAGGAGTAACTCCGCTATAGCCGCCTTTTTCTAAAAAACTGTTGATACCAGGGCCTGCACTATTTTAGGAAATTACCGCTATCGACAACCATTCTAGCACCCGTAGAGTGTTTCAGATGTGTAACGTAGGCCATAATTGCCATGGCTACGTCCTCAGGTTCAACGATTTTCTGTAACGGGGAATTTTCTGCTAATTTTTTGAGCTTTTTTCGGTCACG
>CAZXSC010000069.1:0-15001 GCA_964643045.1 uncultured Rhodospirillaceae bacterium | reverse complement strand
ACTCCCACTCAATTGTTCCAGGAGGCTTTGAGGTAATGTCATATACCACGCGATTTATGCCGCGGACTTCATTAATAATGCGGTTGGCAGCTCGCCCAAGGAATTTCATATCAAATTGATAGAAATCCGCGGTCATTCCATCTGTCGAAGTGACTGCACGCAGCGCACAAACAAAATCATAGGTTCGGGCATCTCCCATTACACCAACCGTTTGCACCGGAAGCAAAACTGCGAAAGCCTGCCAGATTTCGTCGTAAAGGCGGGCTTTGCGAATTTCATCGAGATAAATAGCGTCTGCGTGTTGAAGTATTTTTATTTTTTCTGGCGTAACAACACCGGGTAGCCGAATAGCAAGTCCTGGTCCTGGAAAAGGGTGGCGGCTAACAAAATCAACAGCTAAACCGAGTTCTCTTCCGAGTTGGCGAACTTCGTCTTTGAATAGTTCTCTCAAAGGTTCAACCAATTCTAAATCCATACGTTCGGGAAGACCACCCACATTGTGATGCGACTTTATTGTAACGCTTGGGCCTCCATGAAACGAAATACTTTCAATCACATCGGGATATAGAGTGCCTTGGGCTAGAAAATCCGCCCCACCGATTCCATTGGCCTCATCTTCAAAAATGTCGATGAACTTTTTTCCAATAATTTTTCGTTTTTTTTCTGGATCTGTTACGCCCTCTAGTTTGCTTAAGAATTCGTTGCGGGCGTTGCGATGAATTAATTTAATATTATAGTGATCGCGAAATAATTCTACAACTTCATCCGCCTCTTTAAGACGCATCATACCTGTATCAACAAATACACATGTGAGTTGTGGACCAATGGCTTCGTGCAGTAAAACCGCAACAACAGACGAGTCTACACCGCCTGAAAGGCCACAAATGACTTTACCATCGCCAACTTGAGCGCGAATTTTATCGATACCTTGCCGCTTGAACGCTTTCATCGTCCAGTCACCTAGGCAACCAGCTATCCGATGAGTAAAATTTTTTAACAGCGCTGTTCCTTGGGGAGTGTGGACAACTTCTGGATGAAACTGAACACCGTACAGCCTTTTTTTATCGTTAGCGATAACAGCGTTGGGCGCATTTTCGGATGTGCCAACTATTCTGAAACCATCGGGTAAAGTTTCAACGCGGTCACCATGGCTCATCCATACTTGTGCTTCATCACCGATCTCCCAAATACCATTGAAAATTGCACAATTGTCTGTGATATTAAGAGTTGAACGCCCAAATTCTTTTTCTTCCGATTTTTTGACAACTCCCCCTAATCGCTCAACCATGGTTTGTTGTCCGTAACAAATTCCAAGTATAGGGAGGCCCATATCAAAAATTTCATCGGGTACTCTTGGCGTGTTGTTTTGCGTTACTGACGCAGGCCCACCAGAAAGTATGATGCCTTTTGGATTATAGTTGAGGATAGTTTGTTTGCTGATTTTATTACAAGGATATATTTCCGAATAAACACCGCTTTCTCGCACCCTTCGCGCAATAAGCTGTGTTAACTGTGAACCAAAATCAATTATCAGGATATGATCAGCCATGAGACTCTATTACCTGAGTCGCTATATAAATGGAAGCGCAATTAAATGGTGTCAGACAGGAGGATTTAATTGATTCAGTATAGACAATCTTGGTCTACCAACATTAAGGGCTGATTTCAGATCCGGCCAACCATATGCTATTTCTCTTAACACCGTTCCCCAAAGTTTTTCTTCTCTTTCGTCAATTCGTTTTCCATGCATAGCGTCGTAGAAAAAACGAGATGGGTTTAAACTTAAAACCCAAATAACTGCTTCGTTGTAGCCTTGTCCAATCAAAATTGTGAAAATGTGAGCTAGTAGTAGTTCGCCGTAGCCCTGGTTCTGGCAGTCTGGATGAATATAAAGTGTGTATACTTCCCCACTATACATATTGGTGCGATCTCGATTAAAGCCGCAGCTGCTAACACCGAAAACGGTTCCTGTTTTATCTTCAATCACCATGATTTTCTCTTCAGCTTTGCCATTTGCATGACGGATGGCACGTGCCCAAATTACCATCTGACGCTCAGTCGACATCTCAATTAATACTTTATCTGGAAGAATCCCGGCATAAGTCGAACGCCACGTATCGACGTAGACATTAGCTATAGCTCTGACATCTTTTTCTTTCGCTGCTCTAACTGTCGTTATGTGTCTTCTCCAAAACAGCTGCAAAAAAACCATCCGTATCATGCCTTGCGGGGGTTAACGAAAGGTAAGTGTCACAGCTCAAAGCACTCTGGGGACATTTTGTGCCAAATGCCTTTGGCCAAATTTTTGCAATAGGGAGGACCTTGAAATTGGGATATTTTTGCAGGAACCAAGTTATTTGTTCTTCATTTTCATTCGGTAAAATAGAACATGTAGCATATATTAAGCGGCCGCCTACCGAAACTAATTGAGTTGCTTGGCGCATTATTGTTTTTTGCAGTTGAATTAGCTCCTTGAGGCGTTCTTCAGTGATTTGCCATTTTTGTGCGGGTGTTCTCCGCCATGCGCCAGAACCTGAACATGGTACATCAACCAATACGCGTTCTGCTGTTGAGGCGTGGTCGCTATAAAATGGATCGTCGCCGCCTGAGAGATGATAAATAGAAATATTTGTTATGCCCCCTCGTTTTAGCCGAGGCTTTAATTTCTTTAGACGTTTTAAATGGGTATCACAGGAAATTAAGGGTCCACTATTATTCATTATCGCCGCTAACGCTAATGTTTTACCACCAGCCCCTGCGCACAAGTCGATCGTCTTTAGATTGGGTTTTGTATCGACAAGCGCCGCTATTAATTGAGAACCCTCTTCTTGGATCTCAATGAAACCATTTTTGAATGCAGTTGAATTTCTTAGATTAATTCGGCTGTTGAGTTTTAACCCTGTAGGTGAAATGCTTGTGGCATGAGCTACAATCTTATCGTTTCTGAGTACTTTTAAAGCATGCTCAGAATTGCTTTTAAGCGTATTTACTCTCAAATTAATTGAAGCAGGTCGATTTAGTGCGGCAGCTTCGACAAGGAAATTGCTCTGCCAGTATTTAGTTAGGATTTTTGCGATCCAGTCTGGAAGCTCAGCCCTAATTTGTTTTGGATAATCAGTGTTCTCAAACGATTTGTTCTTCAGTTTTTCGAGAAGTAAAAATTCTTCATTAGTCAAAGGGTGGGGAGCATAACCTTCTCCGTTGAATAATGAGGTTACTTCGCTTTTTGAATTGTGATTAGATGAAAATAAATCTGTTATTGTCCGTGCCCGGGGGGAACTCGTCTCACTTAGCCAGTCAAGACGTGCGCGTCTTCGTAAAACTCGATATACACTACCTACTATATTTCTGCGATCACTAGAACCTATAAAGCGCCGGCTGCGAACATAAGAAGAGACGATGTCGTCTGCAGGAGACTTTGAAAGTTCAATTTTTTCAAGGATCTCGATAACTGCAGCAATCCGTGCCCCTGGTGTCATTAATGTTTAACCGTCCAACCTATAATTCGGGGCTTCCCTTGTAATTGTAACATCGTGAACATGGCTTTCGCGCAAACCAGATGCGGTTATTTTGCGGATCCGGCAGTTATTTTGCATATCAGCAATAGTTGCGTTACCAGTATATCCCATTGAGGAGCGTAATCCTCCGACTAATTGTTGGATTACGTCGATGACGCGTCCTTTATAAGGGACCCGGCCCTCCACCCCTTCAGGCACAAACTTTTGATTACTTGCTATTTCCTCTTGAAAATATCGATCAGCGGAACCTCTGGCCATTGCACCCAGAGAGCCCATTCCCCTATATGATTTATATGATCGGCCCTGATACAAAAATACCTCGCCAGGACTTTCTTCTGTTCCGGCAAACAGCGATCCTATCATTACGCAGTCTGCTCCAGCTGCGATAGCCTTTGCAATATCTCCTGAATATTTAACACCACCGTCAGCAATGATTGGAACCCCTAATTTATTACAGACTTTGGAAGTTTCCATGATTGCAGTGAATTGTGGCACCCCAACACCAGCAATCATACGAGTAGTGCAGATTGTTCCAGGGCCAATACCAACTTTGACGCTATCTGCTCCGGCATCGATAAGAGCTTTTGCACCGTCGGCAGTGGCTACGTTACCTGCTAGAACCTGAGTATAATTACTGAGTTTTTTAATTTTTTCTACAGAAGCTAGCACTCGGGATGAATGGCCATGTGCCGTATCAACAACGATAATATCTACTTCAGACTCTAACAAAGCCTCAGCGCGTTCAAAACCAGCATCGCCTACACCGGTTGCGGCAGCGACACGCAGACGTCCTTTTTCATCTTTGCATGCATTAGGGAATTTTTGTGCCTTTTCCATATCCTTGACAGTAATTAGTCCAACGCAAGAAAAATTGTCATCTACAACAACAAGCTTTTCAATTCGGTGCTTATGTAATAGCCGTTTTGCTTCCTCGAGGGCGACACCTTCATTTACTGTAACAAGCGGTTTGTTCTTGCTGTCTTGTGCCATGAGTTCGCTAACTTTTTGATTGGGATCAATGGCAAAGCGGACGTCACGGTTAGTTAAAATACCAACTAATTTTCCACTTTTATTTTTTACAACCGGAAAACCGGAGAACCCATGATGATCCATCAAATGTTGTGCGTCCGCTAAAGTAGCGTTTGGATCAATTGTAACAGGATTTACAACCATACCTGATTCAAATTTTTTGACTTTTTTTACTTCTGACGCTTGTTCAGCTACATCAAAGTTCTTGTGAATCACGCCTATGCCTCCAGCCTGAGCCATTGCAATTGCGAGGGAGCTTTCCGTTACCGTATCCATTGCTGCCGATACTAATGGAATACCAAGCTTAATTGATTTTGTTAATTGAGTTTCGGTTTTGGTATTAGCGGGCAATACTTCTGATGCAGCAGGTTCAAGCAAGATATCATCAAAAGTTAGACCATCCAAAATTTCCATGGATTCCACGCCATTTAGCTACCAAGGTTGGATGCCAATCATACAGAGAAAGTTTATAAAGCCAAGCGAGTAATAGTCGATCTTAAATATTAATAAAATCAATCAGTTAATTAATTATATGGTGCTGGTCTTGCGAAAATTTCTTGCTACAACGAACATTTCTGTCGACTCGGTTCTACTCGAATGTGGCTTAGCATGCCGTACTTTGCTGAATGATCGCTTGATATCAAATAGAAGTTTTTCCTCGGTTCCCCCTTGAAAAACCTTGGATACAAAGCAACCGCCAGGGATTAAGACTTCTTTGGCGAAGATATAGGCTTTCTCTGTTAAGTCCATGATCCTAATATGATCCGTGGCAGAATGCCCTGTAGTTATTGGAGCCATGTCACTTAGTACGGCATGGACGCCATCACTAAGGATTTTTCTTAGAGTTCTTATTGTATCAGTTTCCATGAAATCTAACTGCAAGATCTCTGCCCCCGGGATGGGCGCCATTTCTATTAAGTCTATTGCTAGAATTCTACTTTCTGGATCGAGGCGGTTAACTAAAACTTGGGTCCAGCCGCCTGGAGCTGCACCTAGTTCGATGACGCGCATTTTTCGCCTGAGAAATTTAAATTTGTCGTCCAGTTCCAAAAGCTTAAAGGCTGCCCTAGACCTAAAACCAGCACGTTGGGCTGCTGAAACGTATGGATCATTAAGCTGGCGTTGTAGCCAGCGAGTCGAAGATCGTTTGCGTCCTTTGGCTGATTTTACGCGGACAGTAAGGTGTCTTCCTGTCTTATCCGAAGAGATTTTTTTTGACCTCGATTTTTTTTTTGGAAGGTTGTTGTTCATGTAATCGACTCTTTTGGTTCTTTATTCAGCAAAATTGCTGCTGGGTTGCCGGTGACAGGTATGCCATCTTCTATCATCAGTTCCAATAGCATACCCTCTCGTAATCCACGGTCAGCGATCCGCAAGTTCCCAACAGGCCAACTCTGACAAATTGATTCTAGTATTGCGCACCCTGGAACGGCGAACCTTGCTCGTTCAGAGCCAATACGAGGAATTTCCTTTCGTTTTTGATAACTCTGATTCATTAGTTTGTTGCTAGCATGCTTGAGATTTTCGAAAGTTAGATCGAGACCATCAATCTTGGAACGATCGTAACGATTTAAATTGAGATGGATTGCACCCAAGGTTGTCACCGTACCAGAAGTCCCTACCATTTGGACTTTTTCGGCCATAACAAGTTGAGAAATATTATTGCGTTCACTAAAAGCGGATAATTGAAGAACAATGGAATTGACTATTTTGTTGCAAAGATCATTATCATTTTCTCGATCATCCAACGTTTCCGAAAGTGTCACAACACCCACGGGAAGAGAGAGCACGTCTAAGATATTGTAGTTTTTTTGGCCTTTTTTGGCCCAAATAATTTCCGTACTCCCACCACCTATATCAAATACCAAGGCATAAGGCTGTTTTGGGTTCAAAAGATTTTGGCATCCGAGAAGGGCAAGCCGAGCTTCTTCATCGCTGGTGATGGTTTCAAATTTAAGCTCAGTCTCTCTATCAATCTTGTCGAAAAATTCGCCGCAGTTTTTTGCACGGCGGCAAGCCTCAGTGGCAATATTGCGTGAATTTATAACGTCAAATGATTTAAGTTTTTGAGAACACATTTTAAGAGCGAAGATTGCCCGGTCCATTGCAGGCTTTGTTAGATAATTATTCTTTGATAACCCTTCACCTAATCTGACAATACGCGAAAATGAAGCTAATACACGAAAACCGCTTCCGCTGGGTTGAGCTATTAGTAAACGACAGTTATTTGTTCCAAGATCAATAGCGCCATACATATTTTGGTTAACCTCCGGCGGGCATTCATATTCGTGGTTGTGTTTTTGATTGGGCTGATCGTAATTCACAATTATATCATTGTTTAATTTTTATATCATTGTTTAATTTTCGTTTTCTGCATGGATATAGGTCAGCCTACAGATAATTATTATTAAAACACCAAATTTAAAACATATTCTTGGTTTAAATTTATTAAAGCCATTGGTTGTGACCCTGATTTTTAAATGGGCAGTAGAAAATCGATTCACGAAAGAAAAAATTTAGAAACTTTCGTCTTTCCCATTAATTGGACTTTGTTTAGTGTACGCATAGATCAATCGGATACTCTCCTTATTATTCATGGTGGTTTATGAACAATGTCTGCACTAACTCTTAACGTTAATGACGAGATCCATGAATTCGATGTCGACCCGGATACTCCGCTTATATTTGTCCTTCGTAATAATCTCGGTTTAACTGGCCCAAAACTGGGTTGTGGTCAGGAACAATGCGGCGCTTGCGTAGTTTTGGTTGACGGCGAGGTTACAAATTCATGTGTGCGGGCAGTTTCTGAATTTGAGAAAAAAAATATAATCACTATTGAGGGTCTTTCTAAAGATGGAGTTTTAAATGCGATACAACAGGCCTTTATATCGGAAAGAGCTGCTCAATGTGGCTACTGTACCTCTGGAATTATTGTTGCAACTACCGCACTGTTTAAAGAGAACCCTCGTCCTAGTCGGAAAGATGTCCATGAGGCTTTGTACAATCATCTCTGCCGCTGCGGCTCCCACAGCCAGATCCTTAAGGCCATAGATCAACTTTTAAGTGCGGAGGACTAATGTGAGCGACCACCCAAGTATTGAAGCGCACCCAAATTTAGACCAATGGATTGAAGTTATAGATGGCGGTAGAATTCTAATTCACACGGGAAAAGTTGATATTGGTCAGCGGATTTCTACAGCTTTAGCTCTTATTGTATCGGAAGAACTTGATGTCTCTTACGATCGCATCGACGTTAAACGAACAGAAACTGATGTGGATCCAAATGAGGGGTTTACGGCAGGTAGTATGTCGATGCAACACTCGGGAAAGGCTCTGAGAATAGCTAGTGCAACTGCTCGCCAATTCATGCTTAGAATGGCTGCGGAAAATTTAGGGGTTGAAGCTAAGAATCTAGAGGTTGCAGATGGTCTTATACATTCACGTGAGACAAATGTTTCAATTACTTATTGGGAAATGATGGCCGGTAAAAAATTCAATATCCTTGTAGATGCTACTGCCGAAATGAAATCTCCGCAAGAACACAGAATCGTCGGTACGCGCGTTCTGCCGAAAGATATGGTGAATATTATCACCGGCAGGATGTCTTATATTCATGATATGTCACTTAAGGGTATGCTCCATGCGCGTTTAGTCAGACCACCGCATTACTTAGCTAAGTTCAAAAGATTGGATGAGGATCTGATTGAGAACTTAGCCAAGAAAAATATTCAAGTTGTGCGTGACGGCAGTTTTTTAGCCGTTGTAGCAAAGGACGAATATGCGACAATCAAAGCAGCAATGCGTCTCGCGGCAGCAACGACATGGGATTTGGCTGAAGGACTACCATCAGGTGAATTATTTGATGCCTTAGTATCAAATAAGCGAGTTAGTTTACCGGTGGGACCAGGTGGAGCACCCATTGACCGGCCAGTTCTTCCCCTTGAGAAGCCACCTGCAGAGGCTAGTCTGTCTATCTCAGCGCGTTTTGAAAAACCTTATCATATGCATGGTTCAATTGGCCCCTCAGCGGGTTGTGCCCTGTATGAAAATAATAGGTTAACGGTTTGGACACATAACCAAGGTGTTTATCCCTTGCGAGTCGCGATTGCTGAGGCGCTAAAGATGGAAACAAACGTGATCCATATAGTATTTGTACCTGGCTCAGGATGCTATGGGCATAACGGCGCCGATGATGCTGCCTATGATGCAGCACTGATAGCGCGTGCTATACCCAATACTCCAGTTCTACTCAAATGGACCAGAGAGGATGAACATGCTTGGGAGCCTTATGGTACTGCAATGGTGTGTGAATTACGTGCTAGTTTAGGAGCAGACGGCCGGGTTATGGAGTGGTCCCATGAAAGTTATGGCGATACTCATATGGGGCGACCGGCACCCGGAGGTACCGGTTCTCCCGCCGAGAAGCTTCTTTCGACTCATTTGCAAGAAAAATCACTACCTTGGCCCTTAATGCCTCCTACTATGGGAGCCCATGTCGGTATTCATAGGAACTTAGAGCCTTTGTATAATTTTCCGAATTCGCGCTTAGTAAAACATTTAGTCCGCGATTTGCCCCTTCGAGTTTCAGCATTACGGACTTTAGGTGCATTCGCGAACGTGTCTGCTATAGAATCTTTTATGGATGAACTAGCTGAAACTGCGGGTAAATCACCAGTTGAATTTCGCTTAGATCATTTAGAAGACGAAAGGGCTAAAGACGTCATTCGGATTTTGAATGAGCAAATGATAAAGGATAAATCAGGGATCGCCGATGAGTTGGGGGCTGGGATAGGTTTTGCGCAATATAAAAACTCCGCTGCATACTGTGCTATTGGAATAGAGATTGAAATTAACGATGCAGCCAAAGTTAATTTACATCGAGCTTGGATCGTGGCTGATGCGGGTGAGGTGGTTGATCCCGATGGTTTAACGGCCCAGTTAGAAGGAGGTTTGATCCAGGCAGCTAGTTGGGCACTGCTGGAGAAAGTTACGTTTGATAGTGGAGGTATAACCAGCCGAGATTGGGATGATTACCCGATACTCCGATTTGATAATATTCCAGAGGTGAAAACAGTTCTGGTGGATCGCCCAAGCTTACCATTTTTAGGTGCGGGTGAAGCGAGTTCAGGGCCAACCGGGGGAGCTATCATTAATGCGATTTATAACGCTATAGGGATTCGTCTTCGACGTATGCCATTTAATCCGGACGCTATTCGTTCGGCGGCCATGAATTAATTAGCCGGCAAATGCCTAAAACAATACTCAATAATATTTTTGGTTATGACAATTTTCGTCAAGGTCAAGAGGAGGTTATAGAGGCTGTTCTCTCCAATTCGCATACGTTGGCAGTGATGCCGACAGGTTCAGGTAAATCGATTTGTTTCCAAATTCCAGCGTTGATCAAAGGTGGCTTGACGATCGTAGTGTCGCCGCTTGTTGCTCTGATGGAAGATCAAGTGGCGGCTTTGAAGCTTTTGGGAGTTGACGCAGAAACAATCAACTCTACGAGAGAGCGCAGTTCAAATGTTCGTACCTGGAAAAGTGTAGTGGATGGTCAGGTGAAAATCCTTTATTTGGCTCCGGAACGATTGATGACCAAGAATATGGTTACGGCTTTGTCAAATCTCCCAGTAAATTTAATTGTGATTGATGAGGCGCATTGCCTATCCCGTTGGGGTCCATCTTTCAGGCCTGATTATGAGGCACTGGTTAATCTGCGAGATTTTTTCAAAGAAGTTCCCATAGCAGCGTTAACTGCAACAGCCGATAAATCAACCCAAACAGATATTGTAAGTAAGTTGTTCGGTGGAAAGGGTCTTGTATTTGTTTCAGGATTTGATCGCCCGAATATTAACCTTAGTGTTACAATGAAGGGTAATACAAAACGGCAATTGCTTGATTTAGTGCGGGCCCATCGGAATGAGAGCGGAATTGTTTATTGTCTGTCTCGTACAAAAACTGAGAAGACAGCACAATTCTTATCGGAGAAGGGCTTCAATGCAGTGCCTTATCATGCGGGTATGAGTGCCAGTGCTCGCTCAGAAAATCAGAGTGCTTTTATGCTAGACACGGAAGGGATGATTGTCGTTGCCACGATCGCCTTCGGTATGGGCATTGATAAGCCAGATATTCGTTTTGTGATTCACATGGACATGCCTGGGAATATTGAATCTTATTATCAGGAAATCGGCCGCGCGGGACGTGATGGCAGGCCAGCTGTGGCGCATATGATTTATGGTTTTGAAGATTTGCGCACACGCCGGTTATTTATCGAACAGGATGATGGCGATATGGAGCATAAGAGACGGGAACATAAGCGTTTGGATGCATTGATCTCTTATTGTGAATCTTCTGAATGCAGAAGGTATTCTTTGCTGGCGTATTTTAACGAACAATTAGAGTTAAATCACGGTTGCAATAACTGTGATATTTGCCTTAACCCTCCTGAAATGTTAGATGGCACTGAAGCAGCTCAAAAAATTCTTTCGGCAGCTGCCGAAACGGGCCAAATATTTGGCCAGGCACATCTTATCGATATTCTGCGTGGAGCGAAAACCGAAAAAATCAAATTGAATAATCACGACCGATTAAATTACTATGGTAGCGGGATTGAGCTTGATAAAGATACCTGGAGAACGATTATACGACAGTTAGTTTCTGGCGGATATTTGAAACTTGATGTGGTAGGGTATGGAGGGCTGAGTTTGCGCCCAAGAGGTCAGGAAATTCTAGCTGGTGACCGAAAATTCTATTTTAGAAACGACGTAATTAAAACGGCGAATCGGAATAAAGTTAACCGTTCAAGCAAGGTTTCATCAAGGAATATAACTACGGAACAAAGCGAACTCTTTGCAAGATTGAAAGAAAAGCGCACGGAACTTGCTCGAAAAAAGAGAGTCCCGCCGTATATGATTTTTTCAGATCGTTCCCTAGAGGATATGGTCCAGTGTCAACCTAGAGATGAGGCTTCATTTGCAATGATTCACGGTGTTGGGGCGGCTAAACTTCGAGAATTTGGGGCAGATTTTATCAGTGTAGTTAACGAGCATATCAGCAGTTGAAAAAAATGGTATAATTTAATGGTTATTCAAATTTGACTGTTTCCTTATCAGGGGTGCGAGAGGTATAATGGGAGTAATTGTTGAGATCTAACCTGAGGATTAATATATGCGCCTTAATCTTGGTTGCGGGGATTCCCGGCTCGATGGATTTCTAAATGTTGACAAAGAAGTTGGGTGCAATCCTGACAAAATACAAGATTTAGAGGTTTTTCCTTGGGATTTTGAAGATGACAGTGTGGATCACATTGTTTTAAGCCATGTTTTGGAGCATTTAGGCCAAACTTCAGAGATTTATCTCTCAATTATGAAAGAGCTATTTAGGATTTGCAAAGGGGATGCCAAAATAGACATAAAAGTACCGCACCCCCGTCATGACGATTTTATAACGGATCCGACGCATGTCCGACCCATTTTACCTGCACAATTCCATATGTACTCAAAAAAAAACAATAAGGAATGGCGCGAGCAAGGAGCTGCAAATACTCCGCTAGCTGATCACTTAGATGTTGATTTTGAAGTTGTGGATATAACATGGGTGGTCGATGATAAGTGGATAAAGCTGTTGCAAGAAGGTAAGATAACGTCAGAAAGACTTGCTGAGAAAGCAGAGCACGAATTTAATATTATCAAAGAGGTTGAAATTCAATTGAGAGTAGTTAAGCAATAATACTACTTTTGAATAAAATAAAATTGACTACTTTGTGCTGTAAAATCCTTGGAAAATAGCTAAGATAAACGACATGGTGTGGTTAAGGCTTATATTTTTGACAGTATTAAAGGGACAAACTAATGCTTTTCTTTTCGAGAAAAAATAGACGTTTCGAACTTGGGCCTTATCCACTAGAGCGATTGCGGCACAATCGTGCAATTTTGGCTATTGAGGCAGAAAAATCAAAGGTTTCGCGACCGGCGCCACAAAATAATGTAAATGTGAATACGTTCTCCAAAGCAATTGCAAAATATAAAGATATGTTTTCTGATTTAGGGGTGGTTGAGCCGCTCCCAAAAAAAGCACCGGTGCCGGATGATTTAAGTTTGCGAACAAAAGACATAAAAGGCGCTGCCTATTTTTTAGACGCGGCTCAAGTAGGTGTTTGCAATATGGTAGAGAAAGCTTGGTATGAAGGAGCCAACTCATATAACCACCAGTATGTAATCGTCATTATTGTGCGACCTGGCCGGACGCCTGAGGTTGATAATTTAGCCTATAATTGGGTGAAGGGTCACGAAGTTGCGGCAGCCGAGCTGAGAGCCTTTGAAATTGCTATAGCAGTTTCTGAACACATTCAATGGATGGGTTTTGAGGCGAAAGCACACGATCACAATATGGGTGATGTTGATATAAACCGCCTATCCGTGATGGCGGGTCTTAACGTTAGAGATGCTGATAAGCTAATAAATCCTTTTCTTGGAGAGTCTTTCGCGGTTGCTGCAGTTACCACGGAATATGAGTTAAACATTGATGAACCGCTTGCGTCTTCGGCTAAGAACGGATCACGTATAGGTTATTGGTTAGGGCTTGGTAGTGCTGTGCCCGGGATCGAGTGGGGTCGCCGTGCAAAAAGGGCAACTCATTTAAGTGCTTATCCTATGGAAACTGTGCAAAGAGTGGATCGACCAACCACGCTCATTATAGATGAAGAAGTACCGCAAGTGCCTAAGCGTGCCGAGTTTTTCGCTCGCTCTGAATATGGGGATTTAGGGGAGAAGTCGCGGATCGAGCGCGGACGATTTTCTTTTAAGCACCCATTTGCGGCGTCAATGGTGAGTTTAATAAAACGAATGGTTCCCGAACAGGACGGCCAAGTAAATAGTAATGTAACTGGTAATTACACTGATCCCGTGGCGAATGCAAAAGCACTGAAGTCGATTTCGTATTTATTGGGATCGGAGATAACGGGTATTTGTGAGATTCCTGAATATGCATGGTATTCTAACCGCAAGGATGGCTCCAAAATCCCCTACAAACATAAATACGCCGTTGTTATGTTAGTAGATCAGGGTTATGAAACAATGGAGGGGGCGTCAGGAGATGATTTTATTTCTGGAGCCCAATCTATGCGAGCTTATATGAGAGGAGCAGAAATAGCTGGCGTGATGGCTGAACATTTGCGCTCGATCGGTTTTCCAGCACGTCCACAAACAAATGCTGACTCTGATGTTATTCATGTGTCGCTCGTCCTGTGGTCAGGTCTAGGTGAGTTATCGCGTATTGGTGAGGTCGTGTTGAATCCCTTTATTGGACCTCGTCTTAAAACCGTCGTGATGACAACCGATATGCCACTTAAAGTGGACAAACCGATTGATTTCGGTCTGCAAAAATTTTGCTCGAATTGTTATAAATGTGCCCGCGAATGCCCATGCGATGCAATTTCGTGGGGAGATAAGGTGATGTTTAATGGTTACGAGATGTGGAAGCCAGATGTTGAGCGGTGTACCCGCTATCGTCTAACCAATCCGAAAGGCTTGGCCTGCGGACGCTGTATGAAAACATGTCCACTTAATAAAGTGGTTACTTGGGAGGGCCCCTTGATGACACGGGTGGCGTCTTGGTTCGGTATAAACGTACGTTTTTTGAAACCAATTTTGATTCCCATTGCGGTTTGGCTCGATGATTGGTTAGGACATGGTATCCGTAACCCTTTAAAAAAATGGTGGTTGGATATGGAGATCGTTGATGGCTATGCTGTTGCGCCTCGTAAGGGAGTTAACCAACGGGACTTAGATCTTCAACATAAGATTGATCCGACTGAACAAAAAATGGCTTATTATCATGCTAGCGATATGCCTCCACCAAATTCTGTTGAGCCAGTTATGATCGATCGCAAAGCAGCTCTTAAAGCCAAAGAACTTCTAGAAACTCCCATGGAGGCTTTGGCGCGCATTGAAGCGGGTGGTGCAAAGCCAGCACACTATATTCCAACCCCACCGACTAATATTGTTGATAAAAAATCTGCGGAAGAAGCCAAAAAGAAAGATTTGTGGTGGGGTAAAAACTAACAAAATGATATGAGTTTTATTTTTCTGTGGTAACTTGCTTGTATTTGAGGAAGATCCCATTGGGTAAGTTGTGACAGACTAATAGGCAGTTCTGTATTTGTCTGTCATAAATACCCCCTGAAAATAAGATGTTACTCTAAGGAGAGAATTCTTAATGTTTTTCAAATGCACCCACCGTTCACCTGCCGATAATCATCAAGGTGGCCATGTTGTTTCAAAAGGTTTAAATTCTAAAATTGTAGATATACATTGTCATAGAGAATGCGCCCAAGCAGCCGAAATGATGAAAGCTGAAGCCAAACGCGTTGGGTTTGCTGCACTTTCGTTTGGTAGCAGACTAACAAAAGAGGTCAACAATCAACAACTTATCGATATTAAGCCTAAAATGGAATC
>CAZXSC010000068.1:0-15087 GCA_964643045.1 uncultured Rhodospirillaceae bacterium | reverse complement strand
CATTTTTACTCCCTATAAAATATTCAAAATGCGGTTGAAGATCTCCTCCTGCCTTACATATTAACTTATTAACAAACCAACAGATGAGTCGGGTAACAAGAGAACTGATTCTGAATATCCTGCATTTAATTAGCTAAATCAAGCATTTGCTGGGTAAAATTTAATTTGGTGCCTTTGAAAATATCACCGTCCCACTTGCACTAAACATTCCCCCTATTCCGTGAGCAACCGAAATACCTACGTTAGGGACCTGCGCTGCAGCCACACCACGAACCTGGCGAATACTCTCCTGCATTGCATACATGCCGTACATCCCAGAATGCATATAGCTCAAGCCTCCTCCGTTGGTGTTTACGGGCAGCTTTCCTCCTGGAGCTGTATTTCTCTCTCGGATAAACTCAGGGGCTTGTCCTTTTTCGCAGAAACCCAGGTCTTCCAAACCGAAAATGGGTAAATGGGCAAATGCGTCATATAACATCAGATGGTCAACGTCATTTCGTTCTATACCGGCCTCGCCAAATGCCCTAGACGCAGAGGCTCTAAAAGCGCGAGAAGAGGTAAAGTCTTGCATTTGGCTGATCAACATCGTCTCGCCACTTTCCCCAGCGCCCAGAATATAAACCTCCTGACCCGGCAAATCGTTAGCTCTTTCTTCCGTTGTTATTACCAGCGCCCCCCCTCCATCTGTCCGCGGACAGCACATTAAAAGAGTAAAGGGATAAGCTATCATTTTTGAACCGAGCACTTGCTCCACCGTTATAGGATCCTTGAACCAAGCCCTCGGGTTCTTCGCCGCCCATTCCCTCTGGATTACAGAAACCATCGCAAGATCTTCCAGGGGAACATTGTAGTCACTCAAGTAACGTAAAACGGGCATTGTGAGTAGGTCTGGAGGTCCCATCGTACCGAATGGTGCTTCGAACTGGCCTTCATAACTCCCGGGTCGAGGGGGCCAAGGCCATTCGGGTGGCGGCACTCTAGATTTGCCACTTTCTCCATGCGTGATAAGAACAGTGTTACACAATCCAGACAAAATAGAAGCGACGCTATGTCGCACATGCATCATAAACGAGCACCCACCAACAGATGTTCCATCAATCCAATCAGGCTCAATTCCAAGGTATTGAGCAATGGTTATGGGGCTCTCTCCAGCCGTGGCAATACCGTCAACATCCCGTACTTTCAAACCGGCATCCTTGAGAGCATTGAGAGCTGCATCGGCATGAAGCTGCACTTGTGAAAAATTGGGAATTTGACCCAACTCAGTAGTCTCTGCAGCTCCAGCAACAACGGCCCTAACGCGTTTCACGATATTTCCCCAAGCGGTTTAAAGAGGGGTACGGTAATATTATCGGATCGCTTTTCGTAGGCCACAACCAATGGCATATCAAGAACTAATGCCTCTGGTGTTTGGGGACATCCGACAATATTGGTCATCATTCTGGGACCTTCATTAAGCTCTACAACCGCGATGGAGAATGGTGGCTTGAAACCAGGCGCATGCAAATGACTGATAACATAACTGTAAAGTCTGGCCTTACCGGATCCGATAACGATAGATATTGATTTTGAAGAACACTCCGGACAGAAGGGTCGTGGCGGGAAATATGTGAGGCTGCAGCTCTTGCATTTTTGGAGACGCAGTTCTTCCCGTCTTGTTCCTTCCCAAAAATGTTCCGTCTCAGGAGTAATGATAGGCAAAAACTTTTCTGATGTTACATTCATTTCAAGCAAATCCCAAGACGGTTGATTTTCTAATTATTTTCGCAAAGTAAATTACACTTGCCCTCAGATCACAAGATATGTCAATAACAAGTGAATGTTGGTTAAAAAGGTCAGTTTTTAGGTGTTTGCGCAATCACTAGCTAGAAGTTTCCAAACCTATGCAGGGCATGATGCTCTGACTATAGGCAATAAAAACATCTCTTGGGACGATTTGGGGCGAATTATTCCTCGCATGGCAAAGGGTTTAAATGCTATTGGGTGTCAGCCGGGAGATCGCGTGGCGGTCCTTGGGACCAATACTCCAGAGCACCTACAAATTATATATGCTATATCGTGGGCAGGATGCGTTCTTGTTCCTTTAAATACCCGTTTATCACCGGCGGAACTCGCATGGATTATCTCCGATTCTGAAAGTTCAATTTTAATCAGTGATCAGCGAAGTTTCAAAATAGCTAGTTCAACAATTTCTCAAGTCACATCAGAAATACTTACAATTCAGTTGGAGGAAGGTGCTTTTGGTCAATATACAATACAAGAAATAGCTTCCGATACTTCCGACCCAGCGTGGCTCGCATCAAACGACGACATCGCCGCCTTATATTATACCGGAGGTACCACCGGCCAACCAAAAGGAGTTATGATAAGCAATCAATCTCTGGTCATCCAAACACTAAATATTATTCAAGATCTCAATATAAAACCCAACACCAACGTTTTGCATGCTCCACCTATATTTCATTTAGCTGGCGCGGGAGTTGCTCATGCATGTACCTTTGCAGGTGCGACTCAAGTTTTTTTTCCGGATTTTACTCCCCAAACATACCTGGCTGAAATTCAGCGCGTTCAGGCCACCTTTATTAGTTTAGTACCGACCATGATATCGGAAATTTTTGAAAAAAAGGGCATAAACGTCTTTCTCAAAAGTGTCGAAACTTTAGTTTATGGCGCTGCGCCGATTACAGAGGCCTTGTTGAAAAAAGTTCTTTCCAAGTGTCCAAATATCAACCTCATCCAAATTTACGGTCAAACTGAATGCACAGGTCCCTGCCTTATCTTGCCCTCCGAGCGACACACCCTCTCTGGGCCTTTAGCCGGTAAACTAAGTACAGCCGGGAGAGCAAATATGACGAGCGAAGTGCGTATTGAACAACAGGATGGTGTAGAAGCAGAAAGAGGGATCGCTGGAGAAATACTCATAAGGGGACCTTCGACAATGCTGGGGTATTGGAAGCAGCCTTCCCTAACATCTGAAACTCTAAAAGAGGGATGGCTTCATACCGGCGATATTGGTGTGATGGATTCCGAAGGATATGTTACGGTAGTCGACAGGATGAAAGATATGATCGTCACGGGAGGGGAGAATGTTTTCTCCGCTGAGGTAGAAAATATTCTAGCCAGCTACCCCGGCATTAATTATTGCGCTGTTATAGGTGTCCCTGACGAAAAATGGGGAGAACGTGTACATGCCATCATAGGCGTCAATGACGGAGTAAATATCGACTTGGAATCTATTCGTTCTTTTTGTAAAAAACAGATAGCCGGGTATAAATGCCCTCGGAGTATTGACTGCATCTCAGATCCACTGCCACTTAGCGGAGTAGGAAAAGTTCGCAAAGATTTACTGAGGAAAACATTTGAAAAAGGTGAATTTAAAGAATGATGGACGATCAGGCCGAAAGGGATTTGTTTAACGAGGAACATAACATGTTCCGTAACCAGGTAAAAAAATTTATTGCAGCCGAAGTGCTTCCATATCACGACGAATGGGATGAGAAGGGCGTGGTAACCAAGGAGGTATGGCATAAAGCCGGGAAAGCAGGGATGCTATGCCCCACGATATCTGAAGCCTATGGAGGACCAGGGGCTGATTTTCTTTTCAGCACGATAGTCATAGAGGAAATGGCGCGGGTCGGAGCTTCAGGCCCTGGTTTTAATATTCATTCGGAAATGGCCGCTCCTTACGTATCCGAGTTTGGAAATGAAGAACAGAAACAACAATGGTTGCCCAAGTTTGTGAGTGGCCAAGCAATTCTAGGAATAGCGATGTCGGAACCAGCGGCTGGGAGTGACTTGAAACGCATTGCTACAACAGCAAAAAAGGACCGTAGAGAATACATCATTAATGGCCAGAAAGCGTTTATTTCCAATGGGCAGATTGGAGATGTTTTCATCGTTGCCGCTAAGACGGACAAAGACAATTCGACTAATAACATGTCATTGTTTTTGGTGGAGAGTGACCGGAACGGATTTAGCAGGGGAAAAAACTTGAAAAAAATTGGGGCGAAAGCCCAGGATACTTCTGAGCTATTTTTTGATAACGTTCATATTCCTGAAGAAAACCTTATTGGCCCGTCAGAGGGTAATGGGTTTCGGCAACTTATGCATGGTTTAGCGCGTGAACGACTGGCAATTGCGGTGGGCTGTGTTGCGAAGGGCGAGGGTGCTTTAAGCAATACACTGGATTACATAGTTGAACGGGAATTATTTGGCAAAAAACTCTATGACTTTCAAAACACACAATTTAAATTAGCTGAGGTCCGGTCCGATTTATTAGTCGGACGCAGCCTCGTAGATCAACTACTCTCACAATATTTAAAGGGTCGGCTGCGTATTGATACCGCAGCATCCGCAAAACTTTGGACATCAGAAATGTTGGGTCGAACAGTCGACGCATGTCTTCAGATTTTTGGCGGTTGGGGGTATATGTGGGAATACCCAATCGCAAAAGCCTATGCCGAGGCGAGAGTGGAGCGAATTGCCGGCGGAAGTTCCGAGGTAATGAAATCAATTATTATAAAGTCCTTATTCAAAGACCTGGGAATTAAGGCTGAATTCAACTAGTAAACCCGAAAACAAATTATTCCTGACATTTTGTACCAATTTTTGAGGAAACTTTGTGATTAAAACAGAAGATTTAGGTGACGGTATAATCGGATTAATTCTGGATCGACCTGACTCTGCGCATAACTTCCAAGATGAAGAAGCCATAAAAACTTTTCAGAAGACTTTAGCAAAAATTGCAGAAAATTCCTCTGCTAAGGGGGTCGTAATTAGTTCTGCAAAGAGTTCTTTCTTAGTTGGCGGTGACTTAGACGAATTGCGCAACATAAACCGATCTGAAAAAGCGATGAAAATTACCGTGAGGGTAAACAGTGCATTCAGGTTTATGGAAAAAATGAAAATACCATTCGTCGCCGCCATAAATGGGCTGGCTCTTGGCGGGGGCCTAGAGCTTGCTCTCGCATGTAATTATCGCATTGGAGCTTTAGAGCAAAATTTAAAACTCGGGCTCCCTGAGGTGACCTTAGGACTTATGCCTGGTGGCGGTGGCACCCAGAGATTACCCCGTTTAATTGGATATGAAGATGCTATATTCATGCTTATTCAAGGGAAAGCAATCACCGGGGGTGAGGCCCTGGAAATGGGTTTATTAGATGAGTGTGTGACGCAAGAGAATCTGTTGCATACAGCGAAGGAGAGAATTCTCGAGGGCAAAGTGTCCGACTGCCAACCCTGGGATAGAAAAAATACCGGTGGGGGCAGTAAAGTTCATAAACCTTCAAAAAAAGATATCAAAACATTAAACGAACTGAAAAATCCAGCCAACAAGAACCCTGACTTAGACCCAGCTGCGGTAGCAATAACTCAAGCGATCGAAGAAGGGGCAACTTTGCACCTGGATGAAGCTGTCAAAGTCGAAAACAAGTATTTTTCTGATGTTGCATCAAGCCCAGTGGCTAAGAATAAAATACGAACTCTTTTTTATGCATTAAATAGGGCCAATAGTTACGACGTCCGAAAGAAAGATATACCAAGTTATAAAATTTCAGAAATTACGACCATCGGTGCCGGCCTTATGGGATCGGGTATAAGCTATAAAGCGGCTTTAGCCGGCATTAGAGTGAATTTAATAGACCTTTCCGAAGAACTAATCGAAAAATCCGTTAAGAGAATTAATAAAATTGCCAATAGGGCGGTTGAACAAAACTTGTTTAGCAGAAATGATGCTGATGATTTAATGAGCCTTATCACCCCAGGAACAGAATATAATGGGATAGGTGGCTCCGACCTAGTGATAGAGGCTGTTTCTGAAAACGTTGGTATAAAGCGAAAAGCTTTTGATTCAGCATTGCAATTTGTTGAACCAGATGTGCCAATCGCCAGTAATACGTCAACAATCTCAATCAATAAATTAGCTGAGAGCCTCAAGAATCCCGAGAATTTAATAGGCCTTCATTTTTTTGCGCCTGTTGAACGCATGAAATTAGTTGAAGTTGTTAAAGGTTCAAAAACCAGCGAACTGACTCTCGCAAGAGCTTTGGACTTTTTAGCGTCAATAAAGAAAACACCTATAGTTGTGAATGACTGCCCCGGCTTTTTTACAAGCAGGGTAATTGCCACCTATACAGCCGAGGCAATCACAATGCTTTCAGAGGGTATTTCTCCGGAACTGATTGACGCTTGTGCAACGAAGGCAGGAATGCCAATTGGACCGTTGGCTATGGCTGACATGACCTCATTGGTATTACTAAAAGACATATTTGAATCAATTATAGGTGACGGCAAACGAATTTGGGTTAAAGGAATAAATGTTTTAGACACACTAAAACTTCTCACCGAAGAGCATAAACGTTCGGGGAAAAAAGAAGGTAAGGGAATTTATTCCTACACTGACGGCAAGACAGAGGTCTGGAAAGATCTTGAGAAATGCTTTCCACCTATGACTAATTCATTTACTCCCAAGGTGATTGAAAAGAGACTTTTCTTTGTGCAGGCACTTGAAGCCGTCCGAGCACTTGAAGAAGATGTTATTGATAACCCCACGGATGGTGATCTCGCTTCGGTTTTAGGTTGGGCATTCCCATCCGCATACGGGGGAGTATTAGGATACATCGATTACTTTGGCGCAAAAAAATTTGTTTCCCAGAGCAAACAGTTAGCTGATCTTTATGGAGACCGATTTTTGCCACCTGATTTACTTAGCGATATGGCAGCATCAGGAGAAAAATTCCATAGCCCTTAGGCTTAAAACGATCATAATAAAAATTACATCTGATAGCGAAGGTAAAAATGAGTGGGCCCTTAAATGGATTTAAAATAATCGAATTTGCCGGTCTGGGACCGGCGCCATTCGCTGGCATGATGCTAAGTGACATGGGGGCCGAAGTATTAAGAATAGATCGAATTGCACCTAAACCCTCAGAAGATTCCCAGGACGACAATTTTAATATTTTGTCTAGAGGACGGCAAACTCTAGCGATCGATTTAAAAGAACCGGATGGGGCACTCCTGGCTTTAAAGTTAATAAAAAAAGCAGATGCTCTCATCGAAGGTTTTAGACCTGGAGTAATGGAAAAACTTGGCCTAGGACCAGAAATATGTCTGAAAAATAATCCTAAACTCGTCTATGGTAGAATGACAGGCTGGGGGCAGGAAGGCCCCCTATCGAAATTTGCAGGCCACGATATTAATTACCTTTCATTAACTGGTGCTCTTCACTCAATTGGTAGGAAAGACAGCAATCCTACGCCACCCCTTAACTTAGTTGGTGACTTCGGTGGAGGGGGAATGTTTTTAGCCTTTGGTTTAGTCTGTGCACTAATCGAGGCGTCTAAATCAGAAAAAGGCCAGATAGTTGATGCGGCAATGGTTGACGGAGTAGCCTCTCTTATGGCGATGGTTCATGGACTTTTATCAGCTGGCATCTGGGAAGATAAGCCTGGAAGGAACTTTCTGGATACCGGTAGTCATTATTATGACACCTACGAATGCTTAGATGGGAAATTCGTTGCCGTGGGCGCCATAGAATCAAAATTTTATAACCCTCTGGCAGAAGTTCTCGGATTAGACAAAATTGCTAAAGAGAAGGAGCAGATGGATAAATCTCGCTGGCCGGAATTAAAGAGAAAACTTAGCTCTGTTTTTCTAACCAAAACGCGGGATGAATGGTCTGAAATAATGAAAAACAAAGACGTTTGTTTTTCGCCAGTATTAAGTATAACAGAAGCGTATGAACACCCGCATAATAAGGCTAGAAAAATATTCCTGAAGAATGGGGAAAGAGTTGAACCTGCCCCAGCTCCAAGATTTAGCCGGACTCCTGGAAGCGTTAAGAGAAATTTATCCGGATCTAATGGCAATATTTCAAAATCTCTACTTGACTGGGGTTTAAATGAACAAGAGGTCGAGGAATTACTAGAATAACGAACTAATTTCAAACCAGTCGTATCCAAATAATCTGGACTTCCAGAAACAAATGAGATTCCCAAACATACGCTTTCACTGCCAATAATTAACACTTTCCAGAAGTTCCTGATTAGGTTAGAAGCCGATATGGGAAAAGATACAGTCGAACTTTTTACAGACGGTGCCTGCAGCGGTAATCCTGGGCCTGGCGGTTGGGGTGCAATATTACGTTGGCAAGGACAAGATAAAGAACTCTTTGGTGGCGAAAAAAATACCACCAATAATAGAATGGAAGCCCTCGCCGTGATCAAAGGTTTAAAGGCACTAAAAAAACCCTCGATTGTAGTCGTCTATACAGACAGTACATATATCCAAAAAGGCATGACAGAGTGGCTCGAAGGATGGAAAACTAAAGACTACAAAGTCAAAGGCGGCGGACTGCGAACTAATCACGATTTATGGAAGGAGCTGGATGCTCTGAACCATGAACATAAGATTACATGGAAATGGGTAAGAGGACACGCCGGCCATCCAGAAAACGAACGCGCAGATGAACTTGCCCGTCAAGGGATCGAACTTGTTCGTTAAATTGTTCTTATTTTTCCCTAGGAAATTGCGTTAAGCTCTTCACTATACCTCGAAAAGTCCGCACCTCTTGTTCGGTCATATTAGCTCGCTGGAAAACGTTGCGAATGTTTTGTATCATCACCTGCCTTTTTTCTTTAACTCGCAAAAAACCATGATTATCTAATTCGCTTTCAAGATGCTCGAATAACAGTTGCATTTCATGGGCATTTGCGGGCCGGGTATCTTTTATTCGAAGTTCTGAACCCGGGGTATTATCCCCAAGTTTGTGCCACTGATATGCTATCAATAGAACAGCCTGCGAAAGATTAAGAGAAGTAAATCCCTTATTCAAAGGCACTATTACGATTTTATTCGCAAGCACTATATCTTCATTTTTCATGCCCTCAGCTTCACGACCAAATAGAACCCCACACCCTCTGCTACCTGCCGCTCTTATTTCTTCTGCAGCCGTATCTGGGGTTACTATCTCTTTGGTCATATCACGGTCACGGGCGGTAGTTGCGTAAACAAGGCTGAGATCTGAAATAGCCTCGCTGGTAGTCTTAAACAACTTTGTATTTTTTAGGACGAGATCAGCGCCCGCAGCAGCCTTTGCTGCTTGCGGATTTGGCCAACCATCTCGAGGCCGCACCAGTCTTAAATCCGTTAATCCACAGTTTAGCATGGCTCGAGCGACCATACCGATGTTCTCACCCAATTGGGGGTCTATGAGAATAATTGCTGGCACGGCCTTATCAGCCCCGGTGGCCTTCGATTTGGATATTGCTTTCCGTCGGTTTGTTCCTGCCATTGAATTTTAAAACTTAGGAGTTTAGTGTGCCGCCCGGCTTGGCATCATCACGATAAAGCTTGTAGATGAATGCATCCCGCAAAGCGGCATAGGATGCATCAATTATATTCGATGAAACACCGACCGTTGCCCAACGTCTTCCTTTTGCATCCAAGCTTTCAATCATCACGCGCGTAACAGCTCCGGTGGCATCCGATGGGGTTAAAATACGCACCTTATAATCAACCAACTTAATATCTCCTACCTCAGGATAAATCGGTAATAATACGTCCCGAAGTGCACCATCCAAAGCATTCACTGGACCATTACCTTCCCCAACCGTCATAAATTGCCGCCCACTTATCTCAGCCTTGATTGTAGCCTCGGACAAAGTGACTAATTCATCTCGAGCATTCCACCGGCGTTCATCAATCACTCGGAAACTAGTCAAACGAAAATATTCCGGGACAGTTTCAAGACTGCGACGAGCTAGCAGCTCAAAGCTTGCCTCTGCACCATCATATGCATATCCCGCAAATTCCAGATCCTTTACTTTTTCAACAAGACGCTCGACCTTGGGATCTTTTGCATCGACTTTTAGACCAATACTCCTGAACATCGCCAGAATATTTGACTTTCCCGATTGATCGGAAACAACTATATGCCGATGGTTCCCAACGATTTCTGGATCAATATGCTCATAACATTTTGGATCCTTCTCGACACCGGACACATGCAATCCTCCTTTATGAGCAAACGCAGACTCTCCTACATATGGTGAGCCACGGTCAGGGGCTTTATTAAGGCGTTCATCTAATGCATGCGAAACCTGGGTAAGTTTGCCTAGATTTTCTCTTGATATCCCAGTCTCAAAACCCATTTTCAAAACCAGTGATGGGATAAGCGTGATAAGATTAGCATTACCGCAGCGCTCACCTAAACCATTGAGCGTTCCCTGAACTTGACGCACACCTGCCCGTACTGCTGCTAATGAATTTGCGACTGCATTCCCAGTGTCATTATGACAATGAATTCCTAAATGATCTCCCGGCACATGATTTGTAACATCAGAAATTATTTGTTCTATTTCATGGGGCAATGTTCCACCATTAGTATCACAAAGCACAACCCAACGCGCTCCTGCTCCATAAGCCGCATTAATACATTTTAACGCGTATTCTGAATTAGCTTTATAGCCATCAAAGAAATGTTCGGCATCAAAAATCGCTTCACCTGCTTTTTGTTTTGCATGAGCAATAGAATCCGTGATCATGGCAATATTTTCGTCCATATCAATTTCAAGAGCAACTTCAACGTGGAAATCCCATGTTTTACCAACGATACAAGCACATGGAGTTTTTGTGCTCAAAATAGCACTAAGTCCAGGATCATTTTCCGTACTACGTCCCGGTCGGCGCGTCATCCCAAAGGCCACAAACTTTGATTGCTTAAGAACAGGAAGATCCAAAAAGAAAGCGTCATCGGTTGGGTTGGCACCAGGCCATCCGCCTTCAATATAATCAATACCAAGCGCGTCTAAATCGCACGCAATTGCGGCTTTATCAGCAACATTAAAATCTATGCCTTGCGTCTGTGCACCATCGCGTAAAGTGCTATCAAATAAATAAACTCTGTTTTCACTCATTTGCTCTAGAACTCTGTAGCTTAGACTCGTTAGTTATCATAGTATTATAAAAAATTACAAAAGCGCCGGACAATGCACAAAATATGCAATAATCGCAAGTTTTTCCATTCAAGATTAAGAGAAACAACGGGCCTTCTAGATTTTTTTCAATTTAATCGCTTATATTATAACATCTGTCTTATCATCGCGCAGGTCAATAAACCTCCTAATCACTGTAAATTGACCCGTTTCACGTTTTATTGAGCCCTCCGCACCGATAGCACCGGTCGGTGAATTGCTAACGATACCATTAATCAGTCCCAAAACCCCAATCTTGGCTATACCATGATAAATCGAAGTCTGAATAGTTGGATGATTAACAAGCTGTACATTACAACCAACCCGAAGATTGACTAGTTTTGTGATCGCTTCAGGATCACGTTGAAGCGCATCATTTAATATTTTAATGGCTTGGGATACGGGATCAGTCATGGAATAATTTTATCTTTTTAACGTCAACTTATCACCTACTACTTCGTAACCACCTATATTAGAGAGAAAACTCATCCCTAATAAAGAATTAGTCATCTCTGAACCATTAATCGAAGCACGCACATTGTTTAACTCCACTGGACCAATTTTTATCCAGCCTAACTTTATTGGTGCTCCTCGCACAATGCCATTGGCCGTGCGGTAAATCTTGTCGAAAGATAAATTCTTTGATTCAAAACCAATTTTTCTTGCGTCACGTGGTGTCAAGATGACATCGCTCGCTCCAGTATCAACGAGGAACCTGACTTCAAATCCATCTACTTGGGCTTCGATAACAAAATGCCCTCCTATTTGAGCCTTAAATTCAATCTGATCGGCGCTTTGTCTTCCAGAATGAGGTATCAATTCAGCTTTAAGCCTCGACCCAAAGTCTTGAAATTCATCCTTCAAGTTATAGCCAATAAATAAGAGAGACCCAATTACAACCCAAAGAGCTGCATATCGAAAAGCTTTCCCTGCATTTTTTTGAAAATGAATCACCATCGAGGCTAACAAAACTATAAGCCAAATAACATAATGTACCAGGCTAATAGTCGCAGAGTTGTTGCCAAGCGAAGAATTAGGTTGAAAGGTAATTATTAGCATGACACCCAATATTAAAATGGCGGCACTAATTGCTATAATCTTCTTTTTTTGCATCGGCTGGCTCAGCTAATTCGATTTTTTCGATTTTGTCGGCTATTAATAGTACCTAGAACGCTTCATGTTATTTTTTTTCAGGGTCGAAAAAATTTCCTGGTATTTTCGGTGCGATATCCGGATCTGGTATTTCATTCTGGCGAGCGGCTGCTACTCCTGCAAAATCAGAAACCGCCTGAGGTCCTGCCCTTTCGAGGCCTTCCTGAAATTTATTTGGATCACGTGTGCTCCAGGAAGATCTTTCGCTATAAAATGGGACCCATTTATTTTTGATTCTATTTGCTTGAAAATCAATTATACCCTTGAGCGCTTCTTCAACATCGTCAACACCAGTCCACGAGGATTTATAATGGATAAACCCACCGCGTCCGATAATCCAGGTCATATTAGGAAGCATGCCATAGGCCCGATGCGCCGTACCTATCAAATCATCGAGAAATATTTCTCGTTTGATTTTTGAAAAATGCTTAAATGCGTGAGCGTTAGCTCGTTTATCTTCAATTGTCTTGTGGTGGCGGTAATTCTCACCGGGATGGGCTTCACGGGTATAAAGAAAAATCGAGCGCACGGCTTGATCTGCATAACGTCTAGCGAGATTTTCCATCGCTTCGGACGCCATATCGCAATAGGGTCAAGTGAACGACCCAAACTCAATAATTGTTATACCTTTTTGCCAAAGGTGCTTCATATGAACTTTATTACCTGTCGACAATTCTTCGACGGGAAACGATGGTGCTCTACTTGTTACTTGCGGGGCGTTCGTAGCAAAATCTTCAAAGCTTTCGCTTCCTGGCCCCCAACTGCTGTAATTATAATCTTCGGCTTTCATAAATAGGCCTCCTGAAGAAGTTGATATCCAAGGTTAAAACAAATCCGTATTATTTACCAATCAGATTATTTTATCAGAACCTGTTGACCGTAGGCTACTTGAAAAATAATTAACAAATCAGCCACGTTTCCAAGTTGTTCCCTCATCGCCATCCTCAAGAAAGACACCCTGATTAGCCAATTCGTCTCTAATTTGATCTGAAAGAGCAAAGTCTTTATTCATCCGAGCTATTCGGCGTTTTTCAATCAAATTATCTATTTCTGTATCTCCTAAACCGTCATTCGATGGTTTCGGTGTCCATTTAAACCAATCTTCCGGATCGATTTGCAAAAGACCCAATAACTTACCTGCAGCAAGCAAGTTGCTCTTTGCGATAGCCAAGGCTTCATCTGACTTAGCTTTATTCAACAACCCCAAAAGTTCATGTAAAATAGTGATGGCCTTGGGCGTGTTTAAATCATCCGAAAGGGCAGCCACAAAATTTTCCGGCGCAGGGTTTACGTCTTTCTGCATATGAGTGGTTGTTCTCAAAGCACCATAAAAACTATCCAGACTTCTTTTGGCTTGAGATAACCCACCTTTTGTCCAATTCAAAGGCTGTCGGTATTGTGTCATTAACATACAGAACCGAATGGTTTCACCATGGTGTTCGCTTATTAACTGATTTACCGTAACAAAATTACCGAGACTTTTTGACATCTTCTCACCCTCAACCATTAGATATCCGTTATGCATCCAAATTTGTGCGAACGTATCTCGGCCTTGAGCACAGTGACTTTGCGCTATCTCATTTTCATGGTGGGGAAAAATCAAATCCTGCCCTCCGCCATGAATATCAAAAGTTTCCCCAAGGTATTCCGCTGACATGGCTGAACATTCAATATGCCATCCAGGACGCCCACGGCCCCATGGGCTTTCCCAACCCGGCTGCTCTGTTTCGCTGGGCTTCCATAAGACAAAATCACACACATCTTTCTTATAGGGTGCTGTTTTAACACGGGCACCGGCAATCAATTCATCACGATTGAGCCTGGCTAAACGACCATAGTCTGGCATTGATGGTACATCAAAGCACACGTGGCCTTCTTCTTCATAGGCGTATCCCTCTGCTATCAACTTTTCAATAATTTTTATCATCTGTGGAATATGATCTGTCGCCCTAGGCTCAATTGTAGGCGCCAAATTGCCTAAAGCCTTCATATCTGAATGGAAAGCCTTTGTCGTTCGCAAAGTAATTGAACCAATTTCTTCGCCACTCTCCTGATGGGCTTCGATGATTTTATCGTCTATATCTGTAACGTTCCGAACGTAGGTTACATTGTCCTCTCCATAAATATTATTGAGCAGGCGAAACAATACATCAAAAACAATCACCGGGCGTGCATTGCCAATATGTGCGTAATCATAAACCGTCGGGCCACAAACATAGATACCGATAGAATTCGGGTCGAGTGGCTCAAATTTCTGCTTCCCACGCGAAAGTGTGTTATAGAGATGGATCACCATACAGTTCCCTAATTTATGCACCGTTTTTTTAACAATATGGATCTATCCCGGCAAGAAAAAGCACTGTTATTACCACCCACATTCTTTTACCATTAGAGAAAAGTATCATACAATCCGTAGAGCAGGGCTAAAGAATAATTATTCCCCATTTTTTCCCATTAGATTAGTGAAACCATTGGTAATAGGGTAGCGGCGGTCACGCCCGAAAGCACGAGATGAAATTTTAACCCCAGGTGGCGCTTGGCGGCGCTTGTATTCGGCGCGATTAAGCATGTGCCAAACACGTCGGACAACTTTTGCATCTTGACCTTTTGCAACAATATCACTCAATGCACTCTCTCCTTCAATCAAACTGATAAGAATATCATCGAGAACGTCGTAAGGGGGTAGACTATCCTCATCAAATTGATCAGGCTTGAGCTCGGCAGAAGGTCTCTTTGTTATAATCTGTTCTGGTATAACCAAGCCTTTCGGCCCCATAAATCCGTCTATGTGATTCTCATTACGCCAATGGGATATTGAAAAAACGGTTGTCTTGTACACATCTTTTAAAACAGAGTAGCCACCACACATATCACCATACAAAGTTGCATACCCGACTGACATCTCTGACTTGTTGCCTGTCGTGAGGGGCATGAAACCAAGCTTATTAGAAATCGCCATGACAAT
>CAZXSC010000067.1:0-15144 GCA_964643045.1 uncultured Rhodospirillaceae bacterium | reverse complement strand
GTGCCGATATCATACATGTATCAGCCGGCCAGACATCTTCCGAGCAAAAGCCAATTTATGGTAGAATGTTTCAAACTCACTTGAGTGAACAGATAAGGTTAGAGGCAGGGATTCCTACCATGGCAGTGGGTAACATAACTACGGCAGATCAGGTGAATACAATTTTAGCAGCTGGTCGCGCTGACATGGTTACACTTGCTCGCCCTCACCTCAGTAATCCATTTTTTACCCTCCAATCTGCAGCGCATTACAATTGGGATGATCAGTATTGGCCAGAGCAGTATCTTAGAGGCAAAGACCAGGCATTTAGGGAAGCCTTAAAGGATAATGCCCGCCAGTCTGAGTTGCTTAAAGCGAACAAACCAGTGGTTCATGCAGACATAAAAGCTAAGGCGACTGCAAAATGATTTTACCGTGTAATCCAGTATGTTTTAGCTATCCAATAGATAAAGTCTATTCAGCCATTTCCTGGCCGGCGATAACTAGTTTCTGTATTTCGCTAGTCCCCTCGTAAATGCGTAAAGCACGAATTTCTCTATATAAACGCTCGACAGCCATACCTGAGACTACCCCCATTCCACCAAAAATTTGTACTGCCTCATCAATTACTTCTTGAGCGCTTTCAGTTGCATAGAGTTTTGCCATTGAACTTTCGCGGGTAACGCGGATACCTTGAATGTCTTTTACCCATGCTGAACGGAATACAAGCAATGCGGCGGCATCAATTTTTACAGCCATATCACCAATTTTACTTTGAATTATTTGAAACTCAGAAATTTTTTGACCAAAAGCTTCACGGGATTTAGCCCGGTTAATGGCTTCATCCATTGCTCGACGGGCGAAACCTAGAGCAGCCCCACCAACAGTTGTTCTGAAAATATCAAGTGTTGTCATGGCAACTTTAAATCCCTCACCAGATTGGCCGAGCATATTACTTGTTGGCACTCGGCAGTTCTTTAATGTCAGTGTGCCTAATGGATGAGGGGCTATGACATTTATACGTTCGGTAACTTCAAGGCCGGGATTATCTGTATCAATTACAAATGCAGAAAGTCCTTTTGCGCCTGGTGCGTCGCCTGTTCGTGCAAATAAAACATACTGGTCAGCAATTCCGGCATTGGAAATCCAAGTTTTAACGCCATTTATCACATAGTGATTACCATCGAGCTCGGCTGAGGTCGACATTGCTGCGACGTCTGATCCACATTCTGGTTCAGACATCGCAAAAGCAGCCGTACGGTTTCCAAGGCCGACATCAGGCAAATATTTTTTCTTAAGGTCTTCAGATCCGAACAAGGTTATAGATCCAGAGCCGAGACCTTGCATGGCGAAGGCAAAATCAGCAAGACCAGTATGGTAACCTAGGATTGATCTTGCCAATGCAATATGGCGTACATCAAAATTGTCAAGGGCGCCACCGTATGCCTTGGGGATCGTATATTTTAACCAGCCAGCTTCTCCGAGTTTCTCAATAATATTTTTAAAAGAGCTATCTAATGCTTCATTCGTATGGTGGTCATCATTCTCCAAAGGAGCGATCTCTTTAGCTGCCCACTCGGAGAGGTCAATAGCAAATTTCCTATGGTTATCATCAAAAAAGGGCCAGTCAAGAAAAGTGGTATCAGACATATTTAGCTCCTTGTTACATCACCGATCCGCCGGCAACGACGATTGCCTGGCCGGTAATAGAGGCAGATGATGGAAGGCATAACCAAGCGGCACTTTCGGCTACTTCTTCTGGGGTTATGAGGCGTCCCAAAGGGCTCATATTTTCGATCTCTGTTTTAATATTTTCTTTATCGCGTCCTGAAGTTGCAGCAATATTTTCAACGGCCTCGGAAACTAAATCGGTATCGGTATAACCTGGACAAATGGCATTCACCGTAATTCCCTTTTTGGCGCTTTCAAGGGCAAGTGTTCGAGTTAAGCCAATTATTGCATGTTTAGACGCTGTATAAGCAGCTATATACGGATATCCGCGCAAACCAACGGTCGACGATATATTAATGATTCTGCCATAACCTCGCTCTCTCATGCTGTCATAAACCTGTTTTGTGCAGAGGAATGTACCAGTGAGGTTTAAATCTAGGGTTGCCTTCCAAAACTCTAAATCCATTTTGTGAAATGGCATACTTTTCCCAATACCAGCATTGTTTATCAGAATATCTACCGGACCGGCGGTTTTAGCTGCTTTTGTGAATGAGCGTTGGACTTCTTTTTCATTTGTAATGTCGGTTTTAATGCAAAGCGCGGTTACGCCAAACTCGGTTTCGAGGCGCTCCCTTTGTTTTTCTAGATTTTGTTGGTTTCGGGCGACTATAGTTACGTTTGCCCCGAGAGCAGCCAATGCATTTGAAATAGCAGCACCTATTCCACGGGATCCACCTGTTATCAGCCCATGCTGACCTTTAAGAGGCTGGCTATCGAATAAGCTGCCAAGGTCATTTTGCTTAGAATCGTTCATTTTTTTATCATCGAAAATTGAAGCCAATAAGACAACCAATTTTTTTCATTCAATTAAATTATTTTTTACTCACCGGTAGCCATGATCTCATCAATATTTACGTAACGTTTTTCACGCGCAGATTTTACACCGGCACGAATAACAGCTAATGACCTTGCGGCCCATTCGCCGCCCACTTCAGGATCGCTGTTGTTTCGAATACATTCACCGAACTCTTCCATTTGTTCTGCAATTGTATCATTGATTTCAAACTCCTTTTTTATAGGAATCTTTTCTCCCCTTTTTACGTGATACATCCCAGTATGAAGGGAATAAAGCGCAGAAGCCTCTTTGCCATAAATATTCATTACATAGTTTTCGCCAGCAGACGCATACCCGGCGTTTAAAGTTGATATGGCTCCGTTTTCGTGTTTCATAACCAAACCTGCAACATCGGGATTGTCTCCGGGTAATACTAGCTGTGATACCATACCCGATACTTCCTCAATCGGGCCTATTAGCATTTCCAAAACATCAACATAGTGTGGTCCGATTTGCAGCATAACCCCGCCCGGCATCCCTTCAGCAGTGTAGCGCCAGTGGCCGGCTTCAAACTGACCTAATCTATCTCGACTGATATTAGCCTCTCCCTGGACAATTGTGCCAAATCGGCCTGCTTTGATTTCTTCATGTACCCAGCGAAATTGGTTTTCGCGGCGGCGCTGAAAACCAATAGAAAGCTTCACATTAGCTTCGCGGCAGATTCTAGCAATCTCCATACCTTCGCCGACAGAGTTGGCTATCGGCTTATCGAGAAAGACATGTTTGCCGGCCTCCGCTGCTTGACGGGTGGTTTCCAAATGGATGTTATTGGGGGTCGTGTTAATGATGGCGTCGATGCTGTCATCTTTCAACAGTTCTTCATAACTATTTGCATAAGCACAGCTGTATTTTTCGGAGAAGGTTTTGCGCTTTTCTTCGGACCGGGTGAAGCAGGATGTCACCTCAATGCCATTGGCCGCTGCGACGCCATCGGCCAAGACATCCGACCACCAACCGAGCCCAAGCGAGGCAACGCGGATTGGACCTGAACTCATAACTAATTCTCCTCAATTTGTTGTTTTATGTCCTTGTTTAGATTTGTGTTCGGCCCAGAAGGACCAAAACACCGATGCCGCAGCCAGACATAGAAAGAGCAGACTGAACGGCGAAGTGAAAAATATTGTAATGTCATTTTTTGACGCGATGAGTGAGACCCTGAGGTGCTCTTCAATTTGCCGCCCAAGGACCATCGCTAACAAGAGCGGTACAATCGGCATATCGAGCCATCGCATTATTATACCCAGAAGTCCAAAGCTAAACATTACATAAACATCAAAAAAATTATTACGGAGTGCGTAACTGCCAATGACGCATAAAATGGCGATTAATGGCATTAGCAGCGTTTTGGGAATGGTCAAAACTTTGACCAGAAAACGTAAACCAACAAGCGCAATTATAATGTTGAAGATATTAGCCCAGAAGAACGAAAAAATTACACCATAGGCAAATTCGCCATTCTCAACAAAAAGCAATGGCCCTGGCACGAGGCCATGAATGAGCAGGGCTGCAATCAAAATAGCTGTCACCGGATCTCCGGGAATACCAAGCGTCATCATTGGTATGAGGGCGCCGCCGGTTACCGCATTATTGGCTGATTCCGGAGCGGCAATGCCTTGTGGAGAGCCGTTGCCATATTCTTCCGGATATTTGCTGAGTTTCTTGGAATAATCGTAGCTAATAAAAGCCGCAATCGGTCCGCCAGCACCCGGTAATATCCCGAGGAAGGAGCCTATTGGGGATCCAATCGCGACCGGCAAGCGCATTTGCTTTAGATCAGTGATTTTTGGGAAAATACTTTTGATTTTAGTTGCATTGCCTTCCTCTGTTCCATTGTTTCGGTCAGCAAAATTGTCGACTAGTTGAGGGATTGCAAAAAGACCAATTAAAGCTGTGAGAAAGTGAATGCCGGCGGTGAGGTTAACCTGACCAAACGTAAAGCGCTGTGTCCCCATCATAGGGTCTTGGCCTATGGTGATAATGGCCAAGCCGATTACGGCGGCGAGCAGGCCTTTCACCAAGGATTTGGCAGCAAAACTACAGATGATCGTTAGGCCAAAGATCATTAAACTGAAAAGATCAGGTGATTTAAATTGAAGGGCGATATCCGCCAAAATGGGTGAAATGAAAAACAGGCAGAAAAAGCTGAATAGGCCGCCAACGAAACTTGCTATTATGGCAATGCCAAGCGCACGCCCAGCCTCGCCGCCTTTAGCCATTGGGTTGCCATCAATGGCGGTTGCCGAGGCCGAGGGTGTGCCTGGAATATTTAAAAGAATGGCTGAAAAACTGCCTCCGGTCATACCGCTGACATAAAGGCCGAGTAGCAAGGCGATCGAAATTTCAGGCTCTAAAACAAATGTCAATGGCAAGACGATGATGATCCCTGTGGAGATCGTTAGGCCTGGGATCATGCCGACAATCAGGCCGACCAGACAGCCGATAGCGACTGCAATAATTGTGTTAAATTGAGTTGCTTGAAAAAAGCCATCCAAGACGTCGGGGCTCATCTAAACAAACCTTCTAAGATTCCGGCGGTCAGTCTGATTTGAAAAATCTCGCGGAAAAGAATAAAAACAGTCATTGAAACAACAATTGAGCTAACGACGACCCATATCGGGCGTTGTTCGCCATAGAGATACATGAGCCCGGCAAAGAGCAATATATTAGCCGCAACGAAGCCGAGCCAGGGGAGGGTAGCCATATAGGCAATCGCCAGAACTAAAGCAATGGTGATACGTTTGGCGGGGATACCCGAACGATTCAATATCTCGCTGTTGAAGTAGGGTAGCAGACCCTGAACCAGCAAAGCGAAGGACAGCAAACTCATACAGGCAACTATGACCCAAGGAAAAAAGGAGGGTTGAGTTGAATTTTGAATATCCCGACTGGGTAGATTAGCTGTGAGATAGGCATAGCCGCCACACATTAGTAGCATAATCACTCCTGCCATCAGATTTCGTGTGCGCATATTGTTCATGAGGAAACTCACTACCAGATAATCAGATGTCCCGCCTTGACCTAAGGCGGGACATCTTTAATAACCCTGGTTATTTGTTTCTATTTTTTTGCCTTAGCTTGATACATTCCAGCTTTTTTCATGATACTGACGATATTGGCATTGGCTTTTTTCAGCTTTGCTGTAAATTGCTTTTGGCCCATTGGCGCCAAGGTAATTTTCAGCTTTTTCATGCGGCCACTGAATTTTTCTGAGGAAGCGGCTTTAATCATGGCCGCTTCAAGTTTATCCTTAATTGCCTGAGGGGTTCCTTTGGCAACGGATAGTCCACGGAACAGATCAAATTCCATATCCACGCCGAGTTCTTTAGCGGTCGGCACATTCGGTGCTGCGGGATTTCGTTTGCCGCTGGAGATGGCCAGGAATTTGCTTTTTCCGGCTTTGACCATTTTTAGTGGAACGAAGAAGATATCAACCGCCGCGTCGGTTTCACCGCTTAGGATCATCTTTCGTCGATCAGCACCTTTAACCGGCAGCATGATTGGCTTGCAGCCCATGGCACTGGTTAAAGCTACGCCGGCCATATGAGTAGCACTACCAAAACCGGCAAACGCGATCTTCAACGTGTTTGGTTTGGCCTTACATTCGTTCATGAACTCTTTCAACGTGTTCCAACGTGCTTTGGCACTAACAACGAAAGGAACTGGCTGTTGAGCAACCTGACCAATGTGATCAAGAGCAGTGTAGTCAAACGGTACGTTACCAATATTTGTCGTGGTTAAAATTGATGTTGAATTCCAGGCGACCGTGTATCCGTCTGGCTTAGAGTTTTTTACATGGGTATAGGCGATAGCGCCACCACCACCGATTTTGCTTACCGGTACAACTGGCTGGCCAAGTTCTGCACTCATAGCCTTTGCAATCATCCGGCCTTCCACATCGGCACCACCGCCAAATGGAATAATAAATTCGATGGATTTTTCTGGCCATCCAGCTTGTGCTTGGCCGGAAACCATTATGAGGACTGCTGCAGCAGCTCCCATAAATACGTGTTTTAAATTTAACATTTAGTTTCTCCCTCAAGTGATTTTGTGAATTAAAATTTTTCGATTTTTCCTGTTTCTAAATTTATTTCCTAACCTTGATTCTTTGCACCGACTGCATCAACAGCTGCCTGAGCGATTTCTTGATCTTGTTGCCAATCTCCACCACTAACACCTATACCACCCACACACTCGCCGTCAAAGAAAATTGGAAAGCCACCTTCCATTGCCGTCCATCTGCTCGTACCTGCTGCTAGAGAGAGTCCTATCGCATGGAGGGTGTCGAGTTCCTGACCTTGGGCACCTCTTATTGTTGTTGGCCGGCGATTTGATGATGCAGAAATTGCTTTGGTTGTGGATGAGTGGACTGTGTGGAATCGCCCACCATCCATTCGCTCAAGAAGCATCAAATGTCCGCCAGCATCAACGATTGCGACCGTTATTGGTATGTCAATCTCTTCAGCTTTTTCTATGGCTGCAACCATCATTTTTTTGGCGCCTGTGTTTGTTAGGCGTTTGGTTACTGCAAATGACATAATAATGCCTCCGAGAACAAATAAATTAAGTGGTTCGTTGATTATATTTAACTTAATAAAAGCTTGGTGATCAAGTAATTTTTATAATATGATAATGTTTTTCATATTATGAAATATAAGCTATACTATTTTCACTATATGCATCAAATAAATGAGTGAGAAATGACTAAAATTCCTGGGGGTAGGCATACTTCCCATAATCGTGAGGTACAATCCGTCGCCCGCGCCTTAAATATTTTGGAAGTGTTATCCAAAGCTCAGGGTGAGGAGAAAGTTGGTGAGATGCAATTAGGTGAGATTGCTATTGCAACAACTCTTAATATTTCAACCTGCCACCACATATTACTTACATTGATGAACCGGGGCTACGTTGCACAGCATAGGAGGGGACGAGCATATTTTTTGGGCACGAAAATACACGAGTTGTCTTCCAACCGGGCGCGACAATTTAGTTTGGCGGCGTCAGCTATGCCAGAATTAAGGCAATTAAACATGGTGACTGGTGAGAACGTTCATCTTGCTGTGTTGCAAGGTAATGATCTTGTCGTTTTGGCCCAACTTGATTCGCCTAAGGTGGTGCGCGTAAATATGGGGTCGATCAATTTAACCAACTCAGCACATGCGACCGCGATAGGAAAATCAATTCTTGCGTGGCTGCCTGACATTGAGATTGAACGTATTTTCAACCAAAAAGGTCTCCCAAGATACACGCCAGCGACAATTGTCGGTTTAGGTGATCTAAAAGAGAATTTGCGGTTGGTACGGCGTTATGGTTGCGCCATAGATCACGAGGAGTTTGTGGTTGGGGTCGCGTCCTTAGGAACAGCGCTTCGCGACCAAGCTGGAGCGGTTTTAGCATCAGTAAGTTGCACACTCCCTGAGTCAAGGGCAGACGATGAGCATTTCGATGTTGTCAAAAATGCAGTCCTTAAATGTGCTGCCGATTTGTCTAAGAAAATAGGTAATTCAAAGTTAAATTTGCTCTAAAAAACTTATTTTTTCATGAATCATCAGAAAAAGTGTGGTTTTTTTTAGTTTAACCACTAAATATAGTGGCTATAACTGTTATTAGCGTATTGTCCCTAGATGCTATACAATATATAGTAAATATAGTAAATTCGTTATATAGCTCGTATTAGCCCAAGGTGGGGTGCGCGTAATGAAATTAATTATTGATCGGCGTTGCTTTGAACGCAGTAGTCTTAAGGTGGGGTTTACCTTAATTGCGATCGTCGCACTCAGTGGGTGTGAGGTCATCAAAGGTAGTAATTTGATGGATACTTTCAAACGGGAACCAGCTCCGATTGAAAGTAGTGTCATTTCAGAACGCGGTTTTGGAAAATTATCGAAAGGTCAATTTCTAGCCGCCCAAGCGCTATTTGATGAGGCATTGAAAGCCAATCCACGCGATGTATACGCATTGTTTGGTAAAGGGATTGTGCTTCAGCGCAGCAGCCAGCTTAATCATGCCCGCCAGGTTTATGAAGCCGTTCTCGCACTGCGTCCCAGTAGTGATCAAAAGCTATTGGTCATAAATGACTTAGCCCCCCAGTCGGTTCGTGAACTGGCGGCACTCAATTTGTCTTTGTTGGATAGTCAGGGGGTATCCAGTGCTTTTGGTCCACCTGGGGCACCTGGGGCACCTGGGGCACCTGTCCTGAAAGCTAAAATTCCAGCGTCTAATTTGCGCGCTCCTGCTGTCAAGAATCTTGTTACCTCTAGGAGATTGCCAAATGTTTCCGGGACGTCGACGGCTGATAAGAATGTTCTTTCTAGATTTGAAACTCTTAAGAAACTGCGTGACAGAGGATTGGTCACGCCGGTCGAATATGCTGTTCGTCGAAAGCGAAACGTAGGTGCCCTAACAAGACTTACTGCCGCCCCTCCTGCTGCTGGTTTAGCAAGATCTGTCCCTGGCGTTGATCAAATTTCACACCGCCTTAAGGCAATAGGACGTGCATTAGAGCTTCGTGCTATCACTATCCGTCAACATGGTGCTGAGAGGACGATGATTATAGATGGTTTGATGCCATCTAATCCAAAAATTTCTGAAAAACCAGCACTAGCTCCGAAAGGTTTGATGGCAGCAGCCGCGGCCGTGAGGCGCATCGAAATGATAAAAGAGCGGGGCCTCATTTCGAAAGAAGAATATGTGAAAGAAAAGGCGGCGATTGAAAAAATACTTGCACCGGTGACCCCGGCCGCCGCTAAGCCTTCCAAGGCAGTGAAGTCCAAGGTTGCAATTAAAACTCCTAAAGGTGGTCCAAAACCGGCCTTGCACCTTGCGTCGTTTCGTTCAAAGAAATCAGCGGACCGTGCATGGACACAGCTCCGCCGCGCCCATAGATCAATATTGGGTAGATTAAAGTCTGAAGTTATTCGAGTTAATTTAGGTAGGCGTAAGGGCGTTTACTATCGGCTGATAGCCGGTCCTTTTTCTAGTCCAGTTGCAGCAAGCAAAGCCTGTAAGAAACTTAAATCGCGACGCCAATATTGTGACGCGGCTTTCATGAGTTGAACACAAGAGGACCTAAAAATTAATCTGGGCAAGTTAGAGCAATGATTGTTATTTTTTTCTAGGGTTTTTGTAAGTTTTAGAGGCGTTAATTACGGCTTGCATGTACTCAGATTGTAACGTGTCATGTTGGGCTCGGGCTATATCATAACTTTCTTCCCGCAGGGAATTGCTGTTTTGAAAATGTGGAAATACATAGCGGGCGGCTAATTCGTAGCTGTATTTCGTGGCTTGCCACGGTGCAAAATTATTTGCGAAAAATAGAAAAGTTCCGAATCCTCCTGTCTGTTTTTGAATTCTTTTTATTTCCTTGATAGCATCTTCGGGTGTTCCAATTAAAAGTAGTTTGTTGTTTATTCCCCAGGTGAGAGGATCTTTTGTGTTAGTTGGAAATGGGGATGCTGGTAAGACATCATGGGAATAGTTAACCCATTTTTTTAAACCAAATCCGAGATCTTTGCGTGCTTGTTTTTTTGTATCAGCCAGATGAACCATGACTGTGATACGCCATTGTTTGCGAGTTGCTGTGCGGTTATGAATTTTGGCCGTTTCTTCACAAATCCGCCAATTCTCAGATTGAACCTTGAGGGCTTCTGTAGAAACTCCCCCTAACACTAATAAGCCTGCGCCAAACTTTCCGGCACATAATGCCCCTGCTGGGGATTTTACACTCGTAACCGCCATTTCCATCATTGGCCTTGAATAACTTTTGAGTTGCAATTTAGCATCCTTCAAAGAAAACCAATCGGTTTCCATTGATACGGTTTTGCCCTCCATAAGAGGAACAATGGCATCTAATGCTTCGCCCATCCGGCGTCTTTGGACGCCAGCTTCTATACCCATTTGGTAGGCGTCGGTAGGAAGAGCTCCGGGCCCAGCTCCAAACATACAACGACCACGCGTCAAATGGTCCAGGAATACCATTTGATCTGCAACAACAAAAGGGTGATGTAGTGAAACTGTTTTGACTCCTGTACCTAATCTAATTTTTTTGGTTTGTTGGGCAGCGGCGGCAATAAAAATCTCAGGAGAGGAAATGATTTCAAACCCACCCGAGTGGTGTTCACCCACCCAGACTTCATCATAACCAAGCATATCTAAAAGCTTGATAAGTTCTAGATCTCTCTCCAGGGCCAAAGTAGGGTTTTCATCGAGTGGATGGTGGGGGCCTAAAAATGCGCCAAACTTAAGGGTCAGTGGTTCCATGACAATTGTTTCTTTCTAAAAGTTTGCGCATTTATCAAAACCCTTACTGACAATAAAATAAAAAACAGCTGTGGTGCATGGGTGCTCATCCCAGTTCAACTATTTTATTATTAACCAGTGTTTCGACTTTATTCGCATCATATCCCAGCAAATTCCGAAGAACCCAATTTGAATCGCTGCCCAGATTTGGAGCTGCATTCTTAGGCAGCTCTGGAGTTTCCGAAAGATGGATCGGAGACCGGGCAAATGCATATTCACCTATTTCGGGATCATTAATAGGCATTAACATGCCTCGCGCTTTCACTTGTGGGTCGTCAAAGACATCTGCTGCTGTATATACCGGTCCAGTTGGTACACCAACCCCATTTAGTTTGTCGACAGCTTCTGCCCGGTTCATCGTGACCAGCCATTGCTCAATTATGGGTTGGAGAAATTCTGCGTTTGCTGCGCGTTCGGCACCGCCTTTACTACGTGCATCTTCTTTCAAGTCCTCGCGGTTCATTGCCTCACATAGACGGCTCCATATGCGATTGTCTGGCACGTTAAGTGCAATATAACCGTCGCTGGTCTTGAAGGCACCGCGGGGAAACAGGTTTTTTGGGATACCCCGAGTAGGTGATTGTCCGGCGGTTGAGAACAGTGTCACCATAGATTCATTAAGCGATAACATGTTGTCAAACATGGCACTATCGACCAATTGACCAATTCCTGTCCGCTCTCGCATAAAAAGCGCTTGCATTATGCCAAATGCTGTAACCATCCCCGTGTAAACGTCTGCCATGCCGTATATTGTCCACGAAGGCGGCTTGTCTTCAAATCCAACGAGGTTCATAATTCCGCTCATGGCTTCAGCAACTATATCGAAGGCGGGTCGATCGGCGTAAGGACCACGATAGCCTTTGAGTTGCCCAAAACCCGAAATCAAAGCCCAGATTAATTGAGGATTTTTTTCTTTAAGTTGTTCAAAGGAAAGTCCAATTTTATTCATCGCACCGGGGCGCAAATTTTCAACAACAACGTCCGATTTTTTTGCAAGATCTAAAAAAATTCCTTGCCCGTCAGGTTTTGAGAGATCTATTGCAAGACTTTTCTTATTGCGATTATAAGCCATAAACCCAGCAGCTTTTTTTGTACCGTCTTTTTCCACGAAAGGAGGCATAGAACGGCGAGGATCGCCAGAATTCGGTCGTTCAATTTTTATCACTTCTGCCCCAGCATCGGCGAGTAACATTGTGCAGTAAGGTCCAGCCATATACTGTTCCAGGCCAATAACACGAATGCCGTCGAGTGGTCTTTTTGGTGGCGTTGATTTACGAGTTTTCATCGGTCGCCAATCCATTCGACCAGGGTTGCCGATCCCATCCCAACACCAACGCATAACGTAGCCAGCCCATAAAACGGCTTATCTCTCGGCATTTTGGGGGCGTGGCGTTTCATTTCATGCATCAACGTCACCAAGATACGGGCTCCAGAGCATCCGGTTGGGTGACCAAGTGCTATAGCACCACCATTGATATTTACCTTAGCTTGATCCAGTCCAAGTTGTCGTATGCAACCGATCGTTTGTGCTGCAAAAGCTTCATTGAGCTCTATTAAACCAATATCTTCGGTCTTAAGCCCAAATCGCTGGAGCAACTTTTCAGTGGCTGGGATGGGCCCATAAGCAAAGTGACTGGGGTCCGTGCCGGCGCTGGCTGAGCCTACCCAACGCAACATGGGTTTAAGGCCTAATTCTGAAGCTTTTTTCCGACTTGATAATAGCAGTGCTGCGGCACCATCATTAATCCCACTCGAATTTCCGGCAGTGACCGAGCCATTTTTCTTAAATGCGGGTCGAAGTTTACTGAGAATTTCCATATTCACCGCAAGAGAATATTCACCATTTATTTTCTCATAACGAGGATGCTCGTCGGTATCAAAAATTACGGGATCACCGCGTCGTTGAGGCACGGAGATTGGTATAATTTCATCATCGAATTTACCTTGATTGATTGCTATTATGGCGCGATCGTGGCTTGCGAGACTATAGGCGTCTTGTTCTTCTCTAGTAATTTTCATTTCTTCAGCAATTATTTCAGCACCCTCACCTAGGCTCATGATCGGATACATTTCATCCATCTTGGGATTGTTAAATCGCCAGCCGACTGTTGTATCCCATATTTTTGGGGCCGATGTGGTTGGTATTTGGTCGGGTTTCATCATTGCCCAAGGTGCACGGCTCATGCTTTCCACGCCGGAGCCAATTGCTAATTCACCTTCTCCCACCAATATTGTTTTGGCTGCGAAGTTAATTGCTTCCAGTGCAGACGAGCAGTTACGGTTGACCGTTACACCGGGAACTTCTTTTGGAAAGCCTGCTAACAATGCGGACATTCGAGCAACATCTCTGTTATCTTCTCCACCTTGGTTGCCGCAGCCTGCTATGACCTCGGTAATGTCATTGGCGTCAATCCTTGTTCGTGAAATAAGAGCCTTATACGTTTCTGCTAGTAAGTCATCGGGTCTTACGTTCGAAAGGGCTCCTCCCATTTTGCCAATTGGTGTGCGGATGCCGTCAATGATTACGACTTCAGTCATATGAATTTTCCTTTAGTGAACAAAGTAGTTGATGATAACATTAACAGACTTTGAGACTTTTGGCTCCGTTATCTTGTTTGCTTTAAGAAGCTGACTTTTCATTTGGCCTCTTAGGACAGAAATCTTTAACGCGATTATTAATTGCATAGATCTTAATTATGAAATTCTTGTTGGATTAGACTTGTTGGACACCTCCCATTGGTTTTTAATAGGGCCTAAACAATTATAAAGGTTGTGCCTATGGTGCAAGTTTATAGCAATGCAAATTGGTTAGGTAAAGATTTGCAGGCTTCTGATACCTGGATACATGTTTTGGATAAACATGAAATCGCTGAACTTGAACAGGCACTAGCTTCCTTACAAATAACCTTCAGTGAACTTAAGAGTTTAGGCAAGAGTAATTTCCCACTACCAAGATTTGGCAAAGTTTTGGCAGATTTATGCGTTGAGCTTGAAGAAGGTGTGGGTCTTAAACTCATAAGAGGATTTCCATCAGAGCGTTTCACTAAAGATGAAATACGTATTATTTTCTGGGGTATTGGTCTTCACTTGGGAACCGCTGTTTCTCAAAGTAAGCGTAATGATTATCTGGGCGATGTCCGGGATCTAGGTACGGGCCTCGATGGTCCAAAATTTCGAGGGTACACTAGCAATGGAGAATTGACCTATCACACCGATGCGGCGGACATCACCGGTTTATTTTGTATATATCCGGCAAAAAAAGGAGGATTGAGCCGGATTGTTAGTTCGGTTGCAATCCACAATGAAATACACCGCATTCATCCAGAATTATTAGAAGTTCTGTATCAACCTTTTCCATGGAGTATGCAAGGTAATGAACTATCCGGAATGCCAGGTTTTTATTCCCAGCCTATTTTTGGGATAAAGGACGGCTATTTTGCTTGCCGCTATACGCGGACTCATATTAGATCCGCAGAAATGAATCCGGATATTGATGATTTAACTTCGATCCAATGTGACGCACTCGATTTGATTGACGAACTGTGTGAACAACCAAAATTTCATTTGAGTTTGACGTTTGAACCTGGAGATATGCAGTTCCTCAACAATCATCTGACTTTACATACTCGTACCGCGTTTGAAGATTATGTCAATAGTGATCAAAAGCGACATTTGCTTCGTTTATGGTTATCGCTGCCAAACGGTCGCCCATTGGCTGATGGTTTTAAACCATTTTATAAGAATATATCAGCGGGAGCGGTTCGAGGTGGATTTCCTGGCGTTGGTAAGCCAAAGTTTTCTACAATTCCCGAAATTTGAATTTGAGATAAAGCTGTAATCCTTTTCGCTATAATTATGAGCAAATTTGATTTTTTCTATTGTTTGAAACGTTGTAGCGGTTGATTAACTCTATCTGACTTCAACGGGCCGTAGGCTTACTGGGTTAATAATGGTTCTATTATCCCTCATTTGCACATTTTCAGCTGAAGTGTTTGTTATTGGTTTGGATGCTGCACGATTGCCTTTTGGTGACATCGTAATATTAACTTGTGTGCCGACGATCGCATGTAGGATGTGAGATTGAATCTGAATTGTCATTATACGATTTTCTTTGGAGTAACTTAGGACACTAGTTTCCGCGCGGACAGACGTTATTTCCTGCCATCCAAATTGGCTTGTTCGGTATTTGAAAAAATCAAATAAATTTGCTTTAGAAGCTTGACTGTCGATTACCAGTCGACCGATCCACCTTTCATTCTCCCCTAATACAAGTGTGCGGTCCATATTCATTTTTGCACCCTCGG
>CAZXSC010000066.1:12182-15216 GCA_964643045.1 uncultured Rhodospirillaceae bacterium | reverse complement strand
TGCGTGAGAAAGAAGTTTGCCCCGAACCTTTAAGCTGGATGTCCCACCGCTTATTTTTCTTATCAATAATTTCGCCTAGTAAAATTGCACGCCCATCACCTAATTGTGGGACAAAATTTCCAAATTGATGACCCGCATAAGCTAGAGCGATCGGCTCCGCACCAGAGGGGATAAGATTACCTGCAAAAATTTCAGCGCCTGTCGTTCCTAAATAATTTTGGGCATATAACCCCAACTCTTCAAACAAAATCTGATTGAAATCAACAAGTTTTGGCTTTTCAACCGGAACAGGTAAAATCCGCTGGAAAAAACGCTCTGGTAGGCGCGCGTAACTATTATCAAAAGAAAATAAGCTCTTATGTTTACCAGTTTGAAGCTGTGTCTTCGTAGCCATTTGAAAACCAGTTATTATGATCAATAAGCGTATTTTTTACTTTTAAATTTACCTCGCACGCACATTAAGGTAAACGGTAGAACTAAATATCAAAATCTATACTTTGTAGAAATTATAGGAGCTAGAGTGTTGAAATCAATATATAACCTGCAAAAAAGACAAAAAAATACAACATTACTTTTTTGAATATATTATTTTCCACAAATCTAAACATTAACGAACCTAACCAAGCAAATATGAGCATAAATGGAAATAGAATAAGTATACTAAATATGTTTTTGATACCGAAATTACCAGCAAAGTAAATCGCTATTGCTGAAACTCCTTCCATAATGAATGACACTACATTGAGACTGGCCCTGAACGTTATTGGAGACATTACTTTTGCTATAAAATAAACTGCAATCGGGGCCCCCCAATTGCAGTCGCGCTATTCGTTGCTCCTGCGAACATTCCAATAAAGAAAGAAGGTAGCGTATTTTTTTACCTTGATACGTCCAACCACTTAATAAGAGAAGGGCGAATAATATGAGTAAGATTGAAATCATCATCCGCATAGTCTCAGGGCTAGGGATCATCAAAATCCACACACCTATTGGCGTTGCTATGAAGCCACCTAAAACCAATGGGATGATGGGTTCCCATTCTGCTATTCGTGCAGCTTTGGGAACTATTACTATCGTTACCAAAACGTCAGTTGATAATGTTTTCAGGACAGCTTCAGTGACAGTTTTAAATGTCCGGTGAATGCAAATTTGCAAAACTTTACCAAATGTAGCATATAAGAAATTATTTTACCTACTGATAGGATGTATCTTTTCTCGATTCATGTTGGACGGATTTACATTGCGAAACAGATTTAGCAGCAGAACCAAATTAATAAAAACTATTTTTTTCTTTTTAGTGCTTTCTTTATCTCTTGAAGCAGAAATAACCTGGGGTTCAGAGATCTCGACAAAAGAACTCGATAATCATCTGTTTAAAGCTGTTGCCGAAAATAACCTAGCGTTAGTTAGATCGAGCATAACAGCCGGCGCAAACACAAAAGCAATTAACGCTGAAGGACTGACAGCAGCAGGACTGGCGATCGAAAGAGGCTATTTCAACATTGCTCACTATATTCTCAGCATCATGAACCAAAAACCAGAAGGGAATGAAACCAAAACGGGTGTTCAATTAAAAAAAGAAACCACTAATTATAGGCCATCCACTCGCTCTAGTCTGGAGATTGAAGAATCCTCGAATGCCTTATCAACAAAAGACAGAGGATCACGACAAATTCTTCCAAAAAAACATATCCTACAATGGCCACAAAATAAACCCAATCCTTTTTCACCGAATACACGCCCGAAGTCGCTGCCAATCATCGGTTCACTCCAGAAATCACCAGTTCGATCAGTGGTGCCGCAAGAGACTATTAGTTTGGATATCAAAGTGCAAAAATCAAAGCTCTCCCCATTGAAAACGCTCAACAATACAGCCACTCGGGAAATGCAGGCACCCACTCCCATCCTACCACTCAACAAAGAAGCAGAGAAACAAATTCCCGAACAAGAAAAAGGCTTTTTTACTAATTTGGAGGATCTATTAAAATCCAATAAGCTAAAACAAAGCTCAACTACCACAAACAAAACCGCTCCAAAATCCATCCGTGAGGAACATGGAAAGGGTGGCTTCATCGACAATATTTGGCAAAAAATTACCAGTAGTTTTTAGAAAATATGGCAAATAGTATTAACCGGTCGTAATATACTCGCGCAGCATATCACCTTCAGCCTCCAATTCTTCGACCCGGTTTTTTACTACATCACCAATGCTGATTAATCCAACCAATTTGCGATCGTCCACTATAGGCAAATGCCTAATGCGATTATTTGACATTTCACGCATCAATTCGTCAATATGCGCATCAAGGCTGCCCGTTATAACATTTGTAGTCATCAGATTCGCTGCTGCCATCCCAAGAACGCTAGAACCGTGATCCGCGAGGCCACGAACTATATCTCGTTCAGAAATAATACCTTCAACAGCCCCTTTTTTATCAATTACAACCACAGCACCGATGCGTTTGCTGACCAAAATACTGGTTATTTCACTAATTTTAGTTTCTTTAGAAACAGTATAAACCTGACTTCCTTTTTCTGTAAGTATCTGAGAAACAATCATATTTTGACTCCAGTCTAAATTGATATCCTCCTATATTTGCTCAAGTGGATAATTTAAGCCAATTTTGGTATAAAACGCTAGTAATTTCCGAATAATCGCTAGATAGTGGGAAAATAGTTAGCCATATTAGGGGCCACAAATTTGATATGTCCAGTAACATTCAACTCATAAAATCAGATAATGATGCATTACAAACTGCTGAAGGAGAATTGCGTCATTTAAGGGATACCATTGAAGCATTGCGCGTAGAACTCGAGAAGCAGAGCTTTAAACAAGATACCGCCGTCCAAAAAGTCGCTCAAAATTCTGCAGATGAGATACAGCAACTGAAATCAACAGCAACCAATCTCAGGGATGAGCTTGAAAGCATGCGTTTCGAAAAAGATGCAGCTGTTCAGCAAGCCATACAGCGATCCTCCGATGAGATACAGCAACTGAAATCAACAGCAACCAATCTCAGGGATGAGCTTGAAA
>CAZXSC010000066.1:0-12082 GCA_964643045.1 uncultured Rhodospirillaceae bacterium | reverse complement strand
TGCAGCTGTTCAGCAAGCCATACAGCGATCCTCCGATGAGATACAGCAACTGAAAAATACAACAGAAGATTTACGTGATAAACTGGAAGTCCAGAAAATGGATTTCGAAGCGATGCTACAAGAAAAAGAAAAGAATAATGTGAACGATAAGATTCATTTGCAAAAAACAATAGAGACCCTTCGCTCTAAATTGGAGAAAAAAAATGCCTAACAAATCAATGGTTCCTGAGTCAAAAGAAGCAGGAGTTAAAGCTTCCGGTTTAAAACGACCAAGCAGCAGCGGAGAGCTTTCCATCTTACTTGATAAAACAGAAACAAAACTTCATCGAACCGAGATGTTGCTCTCAGTCACACAAAAAATTGCCGGACTAAAAAATTTGAGCGAGATATTGTGGACTTTAATTGAAATGACAACTAACGAAATGGGAGCTGATCGAGGCAGTCTATTCCTGAATGATCCTCTAACGGGGGAACTATACTCGCGGGTGGCGCAAGGAGAATTAACGCGGGAAATTCGGATTCTTAATACTACCGGGATTGCAGGAGCCATTTTCCAGAACGGTGTTGGTGAAATTATTCACGATGCGTACGAAGATGAACGCTTCAACAACGCAATAGATCAGCAGACGGGATATACAACTAAAAATATTGCCTGCGCTCCCGTTAGGACCGTAAGAGGGGATACCATTGGGGTAATACAAATCCTTAACAAGCGAAAAGGTCGATTTACAAAAGATGATTTAGAAACCTTAGAAGCTATCACATTACAAGCTGCCGTTTCGCTGCAAAATGCGCAAGGCGTCGAGGAGATGCATAAAAGCCGTGAAAAGGAGATGGAATTTTTAGATATTGTTTCTGACGTGACTGCAGAAATTGATCTAGGTTCTCTCTTGCAACGTGTTATGGTAGAAGCTACCCGGATGTTGGATGCCGATAGATCAACGCTCTTTCTCAACGATGAAAAAACAGAAGAACTTTTTTCAAGAGTTGCAATGGGAGAAGGTATTGGTGAAATTAGGCTGCCAAATACTGCCGGGATAGCTGGGGCCGTTTTCCAGTCTCAAGAGACTGTAAACATCCCGTACGCTTACGCAGATCTGCGTTTCAACCCATCTTTTGATAAGCAAACGGGCTATTTTACACGCTCAATACTATGCGTACCCATTATAAATAAAGACGGCAAATGCATCGGCTGTACTCAAGCTCTAAACAAGAAAGGTGGCGGATTTACAGATGAAGATGAATCTCGTCTAAAAGCATTTACGCAACAAGTTGCTATAGCACTTGAAAATGCAAAATTGTTCGAAGACGTTGCGAAAGAACGTGCATATAACCATAGCATGCTCACTAGTATGTCAAATGCTGTTATTACAATAAACGATGAAGGAAAGATTATAACCTGCAACAAAGCTGGCCTGAAAATCCTAAAAATACGCTCAACAGATATCATTGGCAAAACGACCGAAGAATTCTTTACTAATGGACGTTCGTGGATCCTAGAAAAGATCAAAACGTGTGAAGAAAGTAAAGAAGATGACATCCTCATGGATGCAGAATTTGAGGTCGGTAGCGAAGATGATGATAACTTAGAAACTGTCTCAGCTAACATAAGTTTTTTACCCCTCGAAAATCAAGATCCCGACGGACGGATGGATCAAGGCGACACGCATCTTGGTACCTTAATTATGGTTGAGGATATATCAGATGAAAAACGCATGAAATCAACAATGTCACGTTATATTGATCCAGGGATTGCCGATCAACTTCTTGGTGATGGATCGGACATCATGGGCGGGCAGGATACAACCGCAACCGTTTTGTTTTCTGATGTACGAAGTTTCACAACCATCACCGAAACTCTCGGAGCTCAGGGTACAGTAAGCCTGCTTAACGAGTATTTTGATATAATGGTGGACGCGATTTCGGAGCAAGGTGGTATGGTCGATAAATTTATTGGCGATGCGATTATGGCAGCCTTTGGAATACCAGTTGGACATGAAGATGACGAAGATCGAGGCGTTCGTGCTGGGATCAATATGATTTCTCGGCTATGGGAATGGAATGAACAGCGGGAAAAAGATGGAAAAATGGCTGTCGACATGGGGCTCGGTCTAAATACTGACGCCATAGTCGCCGGCAATATCGGCTCTTCAAAGCGCATGGACTATACCATGATTGGGGATGGCGTAAACCTAGCGGCACGATTAGAAAGTGCATGTAAACAGTACTCAGCCCGAATCTTAATTAGTGATTTTACCTATCAAAAATTGAAAGGAACTTATCAAGTTAGATACATTGATGATGTGGTTGTAAAAGGCAAAACAGAACCCGTTGGCGTCAGGGAAGTGCTGGACTATCATACCAAAGACACGTTCCCTAATCTAATGGACACCGTAAATCACTTCAACGAGGGTCGTGAACATTACAGAAGTGGGAACTGGGATAAAGCAACGAAATCATTCAAAGAATGTCTCAAAGCAAACTCAGAGGATAAATTATCAAAAACCTATATCGAAAGATGTGATATTCTCAAAAAACAGAATCCCAAAGACTGGGATGGCGTCTGGGTCATGACAAGCAAATAACCTATTATTTTTTATAAACAAACCGTTATTCGGTTTTTAAGGGATTCTTTCTTGTAACAGTTATGGACAAGCAAGAATTTTTGTCCATCCCTAGTTCAATCTCAATAACCCTAAGATTAGTTATAGCGATGTGAATAGCTTGTTAACTATATCTTGCTACCATCAGTCTGCGAATCTTCTGCGATTATTTAGCTTATAATTTGCCGCAGAGTTAAAAATTCTCGTTGCTAGGTTTTACTTTGGGAATTAAGTGATTTGAGGCCATTAGAAAAAACCATCAGAACTATCGGCATTAGCATTGCCGTTTACGCGTATTCTGGTATTTTTTCCAGTATCTTAGTCAACTCTCAAACGATTGAAAAAGCTCTCTCAATACTTGCAAATAATCACCCCAAAGTTAGATCAGCTGCTAAATCATTAGCTTCAACCCGATATGAAATTGATAAGGCCAAAGCTAACTTCCTTCCAACTGTCAACATAGCGTCAGATTTCGGACCAGAAACCATCGATAATCCGTCAACACGATCTCGCACGGACGATGCAAAAAAATGGCAGCGATCCAAGCATTCTGCCAAGTTAACAGTTACACAAAATTTGTTCCGAGGCTTTGAACACACTGCGACTAGTCGGACAGCACGTCTTAATAAATTGATTAGTGAATCTAGCTTGGAAAAAACCAGCCAAGAAATTATGATGTTGGGTGTTTCTGCTTTTATCGATGTTCTCCGCCAAGCACAGCTGGTAGAACTCACCACCCAAAACGAAGAAACCATTCAGATCCAGCTAAATCTTGAAGATGAGCGCGTTCAAACAGGTTCTGGTATTGCTGTAGACGTACTCCAAGCAAAGTCGCGCTTGCAACTTGCAAAGGAACGACGGCTACGTTTTCAAGGTGATTTTGAGAATGCGTTGACCCGCTATGCCCAAGTATTCAATTCGGTCCCAGATATAAATAAAACCGTTGAGCCAATGCCAAACGCTGATTTAATACCAGATAGTTTGGAGGCGGCCATAAATATTGCACTGACTGAGAACCCTCAAATCCTTGGCAAGGATCAAGAAATTGCTTTAGCTCGCGAACGGAAGCAATCCGCTCGGTCAGATTTATTCCCAAAAATTGATTTTGTAAGCACTTTCAATTATGAAAAACATAATAATGGTGCGATAGGTACGAGGAGGGATGCCTCGTTTTTGTTACAGGCAAATTGGGATTTATTTACTGGTCTTACCTCGCGTGCTAATATTGCACAAGCTTCGTTTGACCATAGTGCTAGCCGAGATAATTATGAATTCACCACACGTAAAGTTGTTGAAAGTACTCGTATCGCCTGGCAAAACCTGAAGACAGCGAGAGAACGCCTCAAACAGCTCGAAAATGCTGTGAATATTGCCTCTGAGGTCTATGACTCGCGAAAAAAACTTCGGGCAGCCGGCAAAGATACAATTATTAATGTGTTGGATGCCAAGACAGAAATTACAAATGCGCGTATTAACTTAACCAATGCCTCGTTTGACGAACGGGAAGCAGTTTACACGCTATTATTGGCTATGGGACGGCTAGTTCATAGTCAAGTTGCTAGCCTAAGCCAAGGAGCTGGGGATACACTACCTAGATAATATTCAGTAAACTGTGGGCTAGATAAATAGTTTTTGCTATTATTTAATGACTTATTTAGTAGTAGCGATAAAGACACCATCCCAGTCTGGGGGTGGCGGTTCACTCTCGTATTGCCGTATTCTGATTTCGTAAAGCTCGCACAATACATCCAACCGAAATCTGTCACTAGATGCCGCCTTCACAGCCATAATCGGTCCGACTTCCTGTTCAGCAGCAGACTCGGCCCGATCCCGTATTTTTTGTATTAATTCTTTAGCTTTATCCCAGGCTTGATTTCGATACTCTTGGATCATCTCGGAAACCGCCTCTTTGATGGAGATAAAAGCGGGGTCTTTGGCAACTTCTTCATCACCGAGCAAAGCATATATTTGCAGACCGACTGTTTTGCCCTTAACTTGAATAAGGTCCAGTTCAATTATTGCAAACTGGGTAACCTGCTCATAAGTGTTTGGACCAAGAACGATATCCACCCCGTAGGTTTTGGACTGACCTTCCAAACGAGCAGCCGTATTAACAGTATCACCCAGCACCGAGTAATCCATCCTCTGGGCGGTACCCATGTTACCAACCACTGCATCCCCTGAATTCAGACCAAGGCCAACCTTTAAATCTAAGTGCTTTCTTCCCTCTTCTTTAGCTTCTTGTTCTAACCGAGCATTCAGGGGGGCCATCGCCTCAACCATCGCAAGAGCAGACCTGCACCCATCTTCCGCATGTTTAAGGTCGTCCATAGGTGCATTCCAAAAAGCCATGATGCAATCACCCATATATTTATCTATAGTACCATTTCTAGCGAGTATAATATCGGTTAAAGGGGTCAGGAGCTTGTTGATAAGAACCGTCAAACCCTCAGCATCAAATAATTCGGAAATACTCGTGAAGCCCCTCACATCACAGAAAAGTAGTGTCATTTCCCTTTTTGACCCACCTAATGTTAAAAGTGAAGGATCTTCAACCACCTGTTCCACCATAGCCGGCGACAAATATTTGGAGAACGCGTCACGCGTCTGACGACGCTGCGCCTCTTCATCGGCGTACCCGAGATAGGTAAGGGTTATATAAATGATTAGAACAGCCGTTACACCAAACGCAGCATCCACTATCATTTTATATTCTTGAAATAAGTGCCAAGACCCCCCAGCTGATCCAATAGCAACAAAGAGAAAAAATACCAATGCCCACTTTGCTCCCAACCAAGGGACAATTACAATAATAATTAATCCAGATATTAAAGCAATCGCCATTTCAAGCGTATCGGCAAAATTTGGACGCTTTAAGAATTGTTTGGTCAATACTGATTCAATTAGTTGCGCGTGTATTTCGACGCCCGGAATAAAACGTTCAGTTGGAACCGTTTTTATATCCAACAACCCCGCTGCAGAAGTTCCAAGCAAGGCTAACTTCCCTTGGATTTTCTTTGGGTCAACTTTTCCCGACAATACGTCTTTGGCTGAAACGTATTTAGCTTTATCTGTTTTACTAAAGTAGGGCCACATTCGACCTTGGCGATCCGTTTCAACGTTTAAAGGAGGGGTGCTCAAAACCAAATATTTTGAATCATCAAATGCCTTGCCCCTTTTTAACCTCTTCAGAGGGTGCTTTTTACCACCCAGATCAGCGCGTTTTATCAAGTTTCTTTGGTTATTACCCAAGTTGAGCTCAGCAAACGCCAACCTGTTATAGTTGGTACGATACGGAAATTTCTTAATTTTATCATCAGCCAACACAGTTTTTGGTATTAAAAATTTTCGACGAGGAGAAATAGTTATATCAGATATACCTGAGAGATCCCCTCTGGCGATGACCCCACTCCGACCGACAGCCAGCCTCATCATTTCCAAAGATAATGTAGGGTAAAGTCGGTTAGAATAACGATAAAATGCCGGAACCCTTCGAACTATCCCATCCACTTCAGGCTGAAGCGCAAGTAAGCCATGACCGCCGGCTGACTTTTCAATCGGCATTATGTTTCGCAGAAGCCCCGGCACAGACGGCACCCACTGTTGTGGTTTTGGGGCTCCCCGCATGGCTCTTTCAAACACCCTCGTTCTTAGAGGCTTCCGATCTTCATATTTTCGCTCAAATGGCAAAACGGATTGACCTGCAACGACCCGACGGGCCTGCTTTATAAGATCCGCAAAAATTGCATCATTACTCGGTAATTTCAGGATTTTGTTCTTTGTTTCCTCATCGAGACCTGCGAGGCTTTTTACTACGCTGTCACTATTCATACGGTCGGGTTCTGCAAAAATAATATCGAATCCAACTACGCTGGCACCCTTTTTAAATAAATTCAGTGTCATTTGAGCTAACTGATTTCTTGGCCATGGCCATTGACCCACTTCTTTCAGACTTTCTTCGTCGAGATCCACGATAACCACGGGGCTATCGGGCATGATCTTACGAGGTTCCAATTGCTGAAATAAATCAAAAGTTTTAACCCTTACTGTCTGCAATGGGGCTGGATCAATGATGCGCACGGCCATAAATGCTGCCAGGACTGCCAAAGCTACCCAACGGGCCTTGCCAACAGCCGGAAAACGGAATTTTGTCCAGATAGACGCCGATGCTTGATCTTCAGCCAATAGAATTCACCCCAAGCGATGTAAAAAGCTTACCTTCACCCAACAATCCGATAGGCGTCAAGCATTAATAACCGAGAATAACATAAAAAATAAAAGTATCCCCCCTATCCAACATCAAGGCAAATTAAGAAATGCCAAAGGACGGAGTATTGGCCTACTTTGATACTTTAAAATAACCAGAAAATCTATCCTAATAAACCAAAAGTCAATCAAGATTGGAGCTGACAATTTAGTCCAAAAAAAAATTGAGATAATATCAAGTATACAACAGAACAAAAAAACCGGGATGTCAATTTTAACGATTACTTGGCCCCAAAACATTACCTTTACGGACGAAAATTTTTGAACTATTGCCTTTTAGGGATTATTCAACAATAGTTACCTGAAAAAATCGGAATAATAGCAATAAAATGTAAACCATTTCAGATGTTAAATGCGGATTAGGTTGGTAAATTTCTGAGGAGATTCTTATGTCAATAGGAACCATATTAGGGTTCATCGCGGGAATAGGCCTATTCGTAGGTGCTGTTTTGGCAGAGACCAATGACTTTTCCGTATTCATCAGTTTCTCAAGCGCCCTCATGGTTGTCGGAGGATCTCTGGCAGCTGCATTTATTTCCTATGAAATGCGGTACGTGATATTAGCGCTGAAGGGGATACCTAGGGTGATATCTGCCCCTGTCATCAGCCGAAACCTTCTAAAATCAGAAGTTGGGCGGGTTATTAAATGGGGCTACGCTGTTCAGAAATCCGGCCTCCCTGCCATAGAGGGAGATGCCAACAAACTTAAAAAGTCTGACCCCTTTTTATCATTTGGTATTGAAATGGTGGTCAGTGGCTATAGCGGCCAAGAAATTAAAGAAATTCTAACCACGACTATTGAGAGTTCTTTCGGCCGAAATACAGTGCCCGCGAAAATATTAAGTAAAATCGGGGCCCTATGCCCCGCCTTTGGAATGATTGGCACCCTAGTGGGTCTTGTTATTATGCTCGGAAATTTAGATGATCCCTCCACCCTCGGACCATCATTATCCATCGCCCTCATAACAACTTTATATGGAGTGCTATTTGCTCAATTGATCTTTGCTCCATGCTCCGCAAAGATGCAGCAACGAGAAGAAATTGTCAGGTTTCGGAATTATCTCGTTGCCGAAGGTTTAGTCTTATTGGCGGAGAAAAAACCCCCCCGCTATATTCAAGATAGAATGAACAGCTATTTAGATCCTGTCATTCATTTTAACATTGATAAAGATAAAAAATAATGAAATCTAGATACAAAGATAAAGGCTAGTTGTGGCCGATCAGGAAGAATGCCCAGAACCGGAAGAATGGATGGCAACTTATGCCGACGCCATCACCCTATTAATGGCATTCTTTGTTCTATTCTTTTCTATTTCAAAAGTGGACGGAGGAAAATTTGACTCGGTAGCAGAAAGCTTAAATGAAACCATGTCCAGCAAGGCCCGGACGAGTGACAGAGTTACGTTGGAAAAAGACCTCGCTGATATCATTGAAATGGAGGGAGCCCAAGAAGTTATGGAAATTGGTAGTGCTGGTGAGGGGACCATTACATTGGAACTCGATAGCGGTGCCTTTTTCAAACCAGGCGGGGCAGAGCTGCTAGACCAGGCAATCCCGGTACTGAAAAGCATTTATGAAGAATTTGCTTCTCCCATCTACCAAAAATTCAATATCTCAATTGAGGGGCATACCGATAATGATCCTATTAATTCATTTAAATTTCCGTCAAACTGGGAGTTATCCGCGGGACGCGCCTCTACTGTGGTCCGCTTTTTGATCAAGGAGGGTATGAAAAAGAACCGTTTAAAAGCAACTGGATTTGGGGATACTCAACCAAAATTGCCAAATAACGATGAAGAAGGTAACCCTATCCAAGAGAATAAAGTTGCCAATCGAAGGGTGGTGATGCGGATAAGTCGAAGTCCTATATACGAAGAGGTAAAAGTGCCAGAATTTCGGCGTACCGGTGAGGATAGAAATACAGGAAAGCCAGCAAGCTCGAAAATGCTCAACTGAGGTCAAAATTATTCAGATTTAATTGAGAAAAACGGCAGACTGTCTATTCAACCAGAAAATTCATACCCTCTTGAATAACAAAATTACCATCCCATGCTCTCGCAGCCTCTTCTGCAATTTTATCCATAAAGAGATCATCGTGTTCGGGATCGTGATGGAATATTCCCAACTTCTTAACACCGGCCGTTGTGCACAACTGCATACCTTCTTCCCACGTTGAGTGTCCCCAACCAACTTTAGTGACAAATTCCTCTTCCGTATAGGTTGAATCGTAAATTACAAGATCAGCGCCTTCTATTAGACCTAATATATTCTCGTCTGGCTTTCCCGGAATATGCTCGGTATCGGTTATTAAACACATTGACTTCCCATCATAGTCAAATCGGTAACCAGTTGCATCGTTCGGGTGATTCAAAGCTGCCGTGGTAACCTTAACTTTAGAACTTAAGCTAATATCTAGATCTTCGCCCGCCCGAAAATCAAAAAACTCTAGATTAGATTGCATCGCTCCTAAGGGAACAGGAAAAACTGGCTGGTCCATTTGTGCGTCAAAGACCTTTTCTATACCACCAGCGTCCTTCAAATGACCCGCCATAATAACAAACTTGCGGCCCGGGATATACGCTGGTGTAAAGAAGGGAAAACCATTGATATGATCCCAATGGGTATGGGTAAGCAATATATGACAATGCTCAAGTTCCTGATTCTTAACCATTTCCAAACCAAGATTGCGAATGCCAGTTCCGCCGTCAAGTATGAAAGTCTCTCCGCCCGCCTCAACTTCAATACATGTCGTATTTCCCCCGTATTTCAGATGGGTCTCTGCGGGCATAGCTATGCTACCTCGACACCCCCAAATTTTCACTCTCATCGACATTTAACGCATTCCCAATTGGTTGATGCTGCGGCCATTAAATTTATTTTTTGACTTATTGCAGCAGATAATTGGATATAAACATTAACAATTCAAGAACATAAAACACGCATTAGCTAAGTTATATTCCCTTATAGTCAGATGCTTTCAATCACAACTGCAAAAAAAAGATATGGTGTGATATCTAAAGTAATGTTTGCTACCCCTAAACTTGATCAATTCCGTCACAGTTAGTTTACCCTTCAACTGTAACCCTTATTTTCTGTAAGTAAAGCAACTGGCGACTATATTTAATGAAAACCGATTGTCTGTTGGCAAATTAGAGCATTACAGCAAATATTTTCCAGTATTTGCCTACCATAATTGATCGTTTAGCGGTTATTGAATAGCGAAATATTTGAGTTTTTTTTTCCTGAATGCGTGACGAAACCAACTTTTTCTATTAGAATAATGGGGAAGGACTATTTAGATTTATGGGTAGAATAATAGGCCCATGTTCAATTTGCTGTAGAACTAGCCACCGGGATGATCACTATTTGTTCTCCTCAATGAAGTTGGCAAAAAAATCGGGTTCTTAGCATAAACTTAGTTCAGAGAAATACTGGACTTTTTCCAGGCATAGTTGCCATTTATCACCACCATAATAGCGGTGGCATGGTGAGCCTGACAAACATGCTCTGAATGCTAAATTCCAGCATCTAGAGGGGCGATATGTTCACTTAGTAGAAGCAGTTTGCCTTATTATCAGTGTACTTGTTTGTAATAGGATTAAATGTATGAGGTGATATGAAAAGGTTTGGCTTTCCAGAAACAAAAGGCTTGTATAACCCCAGCAAAGAACACGATTCATGCGGTATAGGTTTTGTTGCCAATATTAAGAATCAAAAAAGCCATGAACTAATAAAACAGGGGTTATCAATTCTTAGTTGCCTGACCCATCGAGGTGCCGCTGGTGCGGATCCGCTTGCTGGAGATGGGGCGGGTATTTTAATACAAATCCCTGATACTTTGCTACGTCAAGAATGTGTAGACCTGAGGATCGGTTTACCAGTCGTTGGTGACTATGGTGTAGGCATGGTGTTTCTTCCACAGAATGAGAAGGCCCGGACAAAATGTGAACGAGCCATCGAAAATATTGTCAATTCTGAAGGTCAATCATTGCTAGGGTGGCGAGACCTTCCAACCGATAATTCTTGGCTCAGCGATGGTGTTCGTGAGATGGAGCCATTCATCCGCCAAATTTTTATTGGTAAAGGCGAGGATTGCGCGGATACTGAATCTTTCGAAAGTAAGCTCTTCGTTATCCGCAAACAGGCCCATCAAGCTATCGCCAACAAAAGTCTGGCAGGTGATGAAACATTTTATATTACCTCATTGTCAGCACGGACAATGTGTTTTAAAGGCATGATGCTGGCTGATAGAGTTGAAAAATATTACACAGATTTACAGGACCCTCGTCTAGAATCAGCCTTGGCACTAGTGCATCAGCGCTTTTCAACAAATACTTTCCCGTCCTGGGAGTTGGCTCAGCCCTTTCGCTATCTATGCCACAATGGTGAGATTAATACCTTAAGAGGTAATATCAATTGGATGGCCGCCCGACGCCATAATATGAGCTCAGCTATATTGGGTGACGACCTCAATAAACTTTGGCCTTTAATTGGCGATGGAAAATCTGATTCAGCTACCTTTGACAATGCACTAGAACTTTTGGTAGCAGGGGGATACCCGCTATCCCACGCAATGATGTTAATGATCCCGGAAGCATGGAATGATAACCCTCTTATGGATGAAAAAAGAAGGGCTTTTTACGAATATAATGCGGCTCTCATGGAGCCATGGGATGGACCGGCTGCTGTTGCCTTTACAGATGGCCGACAAATTGGGGCAACGTTGGATCGTAATGGTCTGCGACCGGCTCGTTATATTGTAACAGATGACGATATTTGCATCCTGGGATCGGAAGTTGGAATGCTTGATATTCCCGAAGAAAAAATAGTTCAAAAATGGCGCCTACAACCGGGGAAAATGTTCTTGATTGACCTTGAGCAAGGCCGAATTATTGAAGACGAGGAAATAAAAAACAACTTAACAAATGCCCACCCCTTTCAAAATTGGCTAGACAAAACACAAATTCGGTTAGAAGATTTGTCTGCTGATGTTGAACCTATTCCGCTCGACGAGCCAACCTTGTTAGACCGCCAACAAGCCTTTGGTTACACACAAGAGGACTTAAAACACTATCTTTTACCAATGGCAAGCAGTGGCCAGGATCCTATTGGCTCAATGGGTCGAGATATTCCTCAAGCTGTTTTATCTGATCGCCCAAAAATGTTATTTGATTATTTTAAACAAGCTTTTGCTCAAGTCACCAACCCTCCAA
>CAZXSC010000065.1:0-15254 GCA_964643045.1 uncultured Rhodospirillaceae bacterium | reverse complement strand
GCGGTTTTTTCTTCTTTTTCTGTTTTAGGTTCTAACCCCTGCGTTGCGGTTGATGTTGGTGTCCCTTCGTTTTGCGCGGTTTTTTCTTCTTTTTCTGGTTTCTGAACTTTAGGGATTACTTGGTTCCTTTTCTTAGTCTTTTCTTTTTTGGTAGTTCCAAATTGTTTAACAATGTCTTTTTTTACCATGGTACCAGGGCTAGGTGTTCCCTTATTAGGGATTTCGGAAATAGTTACCGTCTTTTTATCTGAAGAGGGAAGTTTACTAGGAATGTTTGTTACTTGTTGAATAGAAAACCTATTCTGGTTTGTTATAACATACCAACTAGAATAGCCAACAATAGCCACTATTAAGCCAACTAAAAGAATTGCGCCTCCGGGGATACCATGCTCCGGGACAAAAGCCGGAAATATTAGATCGGTTTTCTTTGTTCCCTGATTGACTTCATTTTTATACTGGTTCACAATTTCTTCGGTATCTAAATTAAGGTATTCAGAATAGGAACGAATAAAACCAATAACATAAATGTCTCCAGGAAGAACACTAAACTGATTATTCTCAATGGCTTCTAAGTATACCTGTCTTATACGAAGGTTACTAGAAACTCGGCTTAAGTCTTCATTTAGATCCATCCGAGCGCGTTTTAACAGCGAACCAATGTTTCCACTATCGGCTGTTTCTTCGTTTGTTGGTAATTTGTCTTTTTCTCGGTTTACCACTTATGTTAGTGCCCCTATTTGAGCTTTTAGGTTCTGCAAGTTGCAGCCTAACTAGCCGTTACTTCCCTAAAAATCAGCGTTTTTATGGTTAATCATATACATATCTGCGTAAAAGCCGAATCTACACATAAATAATGCAGGTCTCAAGAAGCTTTTGATAACCTTGTGGCTTCTTGGGCGATTCTATAGTTGTATGCGGGAGAGTTAAATTTTAATTTAATTACCGACAGGGTTGGGTTTAATGAAAAAGAAGTAAACTAAGAAGGATAGCAAGCCAGCCATTAACATCGCGAGCGCAAGAGAAGTCGCATCATCATGAACTGCAAAACTAAGTATGAATCCCGAGCCAGCTGACATAATCATTGAAATAAACCCTAATAAAGCGGATGCCGTTCCCGCGGAGCTTTCAAATGGTTGAAGAGCGAGAGCATTGGACTGTGGGATAATCCAGCCAAGTCCAAAAAAATAAATTGCTGCTGGCAAGACTACAGCAAAAGACTTTTTGATCTCCATTATAGAAAAACCTAGAATCATTCCACCCCCACAAACGATCACCATTCCGCCGATCGCAAGAAGGCGAGCTTGTCCAATGCGTGTAACGAGAAAACCGGCGGTCAAGTTGCTTATCACAAAAAAAAGAGCGAGAAGAGCAAAAAAAAGTCCATAGCTCGCAGCGCTGACGCCAAATATTTCACGGAGTATTGTGGGTGATACCGTAACAAAAGCATAGAAGCCTGTAATAGCAAAGCCACTGCACAAGGCATAACGCAAGAATACCGGATTGGTAATGATCTTAAGCCAGTTTCTTAATAGAAACGAAGGATCAACGGCCTTAGGAACCTTGTGTTTGATTGTTTCCTTATATGAAAATATCAAAAATAAAATAATCACCAGGCCAAATATACTCATCACCCAGAATATCCATTGCCATGGTAAGTGCTGAACAATTTGACCCCCAAGAATTGGGAAAACTATAGCGGCCAGACCCATAATTGCAGTAGCATGTGCTATTATTTTAGCTAATTGTTCTTTTTCAAATAGATCCCTCGCGACTGAAAGGGATAGAACCTGGCCCCCTGAAATTGAGAATCCTTGAATAAATCGCCAACAAATAAAGAACTCGATTGATGTGGCCAACCCGGATGCGAAAGCCGAACCAGTAAAAATAGCTAGCATCAATAGAATTATTGGCTTTCGACCATAGCGATCGGCTAGAGGACCTAAAACCAATCGGCCTATAGCATTACCAAAAAAAAGCGCAGACATTGAATTGATAATTTGATTTGGGGTTGTATTAAGGCCCTGAGATATGTTTGGCACAGCAGGTAAAAACATGTCGGTGCCGACAGGATTGAGCATAAGTAAACAGCCTAACAAAAGTGTTAGAGCAAAAAGACTATTTTTTGTTAAGGTTGTCGTTGTGGACATTTCGGTTTGCTTTAGCAGGGACTAAAAAAAAGGCCGGAGATTGGATCACCGACCTTTTTAAAAAGCGCTACTAATTATTAATCATTAATGTTATCCACACCAGCACCGACTGCGATGGCACCTCCGCAAACGAGCGCTGCCGGTGGGAAAAATGCTATTGCTACGCCGCAAGTGACAACGCCAACAGTTGTGCCAGGGTTTTTCTTGGCAGCAGAAACAACTTTTTCACCTGTTGATTTTTTCTCGTGATGAGCTGCATGGCTATACATTGGTGCTGTAATAAGAAATGTGCTAAAAAAAAGTCCTATAAGTATGCGCATCTTAGTTCTCCGTAAAAATATGAGAGGTTTTGGGAAAATAATTGTTAAGGCAATATAGGCTGAATTACGGCAGTTGGCCAACGTTTTAGCTTATTAATTTGTTATTAAGTGAAACTTTTCTTACTGAAGTTTTTTTATCAGTTTACCTTTAATGATTTTCCGTGTTGGTGTTAAAGGCATTTCAGAAATAGTTTCAAGGCGTTCAGGCCATTTGTTTTTTGCGATCTTTTTTTTGTCTAAAAGTGAACACACATCTTCCAGGGTAATCACTGCGTCATTTATTGTTGTGATAAAGCAACAAGCTCTCTCGCCTAGAACTTTGTCCGGCATTGGAACGATTGCAGCTTGTTCAATATGCTGATGGCTCATTATAACATCTTCAATATCAGCAGGATTGTACTTGACACCTCCGCGACTGATTATGTCTTTTGTTCTACCCGTAATTGTTAAATTTCCAGCTCCATCCATGAAAGCAATATCACCAGTTTTAAACCAACCGTCCTTTGTGAATGCATCTGCATTTGCTTCTTTATTGTCAAGATAACCAGGAAACACAGAGCTTCCCCGGACTTGCAACTCTCCTTCGGTTTTGGGGGCGAGCATTTTGCCGGTTTCTGAAGAAACAACTCGAACTTCATTACCTGGTGCCGCTGGCCCTGCCGATATTAGCGGCAGGTCTTCAGGACCGTCATCACGACAGTAAGTAGCGCCTGCGGTTTCAGTCATGCCCCATAACTGACCAATTCGAGTAGCATTATTTTGTTTAGCTATTTTGTCTTTGTAACTTTTCAGCACATGAGTAGGACAGGTAGAACCAGAGAACATGGAAAATCGGACAGAAGAAAAGTCATGGGCGTCAATCAACCCCGCATTTAGCATAGATACCGCATGAGGTGGGCCTAGGAATACTGTTGTTGATTTAGTCTTCTCAATCGTTCGTGCTAGGTCAGCTGGGTTAAAAATGGGTAGCAGCACATTTGCTGCCCCTGCACACAATGCCACGTGAAAATTGTAAAGTCCATAAAGATGAGTAAGGGGGGCAGCGGAAATATTTCGATCCTCTGGTGTCATATGAAATTCAGGAACACTTAAACGCGCATTGCCGATCATGTTTTGATACGTTAAGGGAACCCCTTTAGGATTGGAGGTTGTTCCGGACGTGTAGAGTAGCAAGAAAGGATCTGAGCCAACGGGAGGATTATCAATTTTTGGAATTCCTTTAATTTTAAGGCTCTCTAGCGTTAGGATCCCTTCATTATTTTTGTCTCCTACCGTGATTACATGTTTGAGCGATTTTAAATTTGACTGCATTCGTAGCATGACGTCTGCAGTTTGGAATTCCTTATTTGAGGGTAGGCAAATTACAGCACGCGATTTGGCATGGGTTAGGAGGAATTCGATGTCTGCGTCGCGATATGGCATATGGATAGTCTGCATAATGCCACCAAAGGCGGTTATAGCAAAGTAACTCAAAACAAATTCAAGCACGTTAGGTAGTTGAACTGCAACAACATCCCCTTTCATTAAACCAAGTTTCATCAAGCCATTGGTCAATTCGTCAACCTGATTCTTGAATTCCTTGTAGGTTAGTGTTCCGTTTGGATGAATTATGGCTTCGCTGTCGGGCGTCTTTATAGCGTTGTCTTGAAGGTGACTATAAAGAGTTTCGTTTGTCCAGTAACCTCTTTCAACATACCTAGTCACGAGTTCCGGTTTAAATTTGATACCTTCCCTGATAGTCATAGCGTCTCTCCTGAATTGAAGCCGTTCGGCTGGACTTCGGTAATTAGTCCGTTTCCATCTTTTTCCTCCACCCAAATGGAATAAACGGCGGTGTTGGTCAATTTTGTGGTGTTTCCGTTCAGTGAAAACGCGGACGACGCTAACCTGTTCCGGCAACAATCCTGTCCGCTCGGAAATCTCCTCGTCAGTTAATCCCATTTCTGCGCGTGATGCCTCTATCGCTGCAAAATCAAGGTTGCGAACAGGGTCCCCACGTCGTGTTTGTTTGTTGAGGCTAAGCTTGAAGACAATTTCTCCAAAAGCATCAATCATTTCTTGGGTTACACCGTAAGTCATGCCTAGTTGCCTTGTTCCGCCTCTTTTTCAATAGCATGTTCCGTTCTGGCAGCTGCTTCGGCTTCGACGACTTTTTGTCGCATACCAGCCCCTCTTGCCACAGGGTTTGCCATAGGGGCCGTCTGGGTAATCGGGCAAACACGCATACATTCGTAACAGAGCGCCAGTAGTTCACCTGCGCCAATGGAAAGCTTGTACCAGATTGCTTGATTTTCCGGCCCATGGAGCGCCATACCACGTTCTATTGGGTCTTTGGCATCAAGCGTATCAAGCAGCACGCTGGGAATTGCCTCATATTGTTGAGACATTTCGGCGCAAGCATGGGCGTCATAATGCATTTCTTTAACCTCACCATCTTCTCCGATTGAACCGCTTAAACATTCAACTGGACAAAACCGCATGCAAGGCGTTTGGCCGGTTTGATGATAAAGTTTTGTGCACGAAGAATGAGGACAAGGATTTTCAGGCATCGGATCATCCTTCGGCATTTCTAGCTCGGTAAAAACTGAGGCGTAATAAAGCATGCCAAATTCGGGATGAAGCAATATATCACCTGCCATTGATCTTGCTCCTATTCCTGCGATTTCAGCATGAAGTTTTAAGCTTTGCATGGGAACACGGGCTCCTTTCTCAGGATCCATATCAGGCGGAACAAAAATTGCTCGGTGACCAAATTTTGCTTCAATAAAGAATGCCAATCCATAAGCAATGCGGTAAGCCATTGTTTCCGTGTCGCCAATATATGCCAAGGTTTTAGCATCTGCGGACCAAGAGCCCCGAGTGCCTCCACCGACACCTATTGAAATAACGGATTTTACTTTTGGCAGCATAGAACTTGGACCGTAACCAGCAGGTGAAATGCGTTCTAGCGCTTCAACGTCGGCTAATCCAAATGCGAGTGCGCCTTTTCTCTTAACGTAGTCATTGCACGCTTTTTTTATTTCTTCTGGCTTTAAGTCCGCTTTTACCATAATCAGTTTCCTCTTCAATTTTGGACTATAGGATAATATTTATAAGAGATAAAACTTGTTTTATAGGGTGGGCCCTTGACGACAGGGCTTAATATGCCAAATTAAACACAATCAATAATACTTGTATTATCCTTAGCTTAGGAGACAATAATACACAAAATTAGCAAAAAGGTGCCGAAAAGGGCCTTTGGTGGCTTTTCCTCGCTTTTTTAAAGGAGAACTGGCTATGTCCCGACTTCCTGTGTTTGATAGCCCATTACTTTTGGGATTTGATCATTTTGAGCGTGTTATTGATCGCGTAGCCAAATCATCCGCTGAAGGCTATCCACCATATAATATTGAACAAATCAATGAAGAGGCTTTGAGAATTACTATAGCCGTTGCCGGCTTTGCAATGAACGATCTGGAAGTTACAACGGAAGATAATCAGTTGGTTATTAGAGGTCGCAATAGTGGTGATGATAAAAGCCGTATTTATCTGCATCGGGGAATAGCATCGCGGCAATTTCAGCGCAGTTTTGTTTTAGCTGAGGGAATCGAGATTGTGACTGCTCGTCTTGAAGATGGTTTGCTTCATATTGACATGTCTCGGCCAATACCTGAGCCAGAAGTTCGAAAAATTAAGATTGAGAAAGTTCAACCTGTTGGCACGGGAAAAATAAAAAAAATAGGAACAATTGATCTAGATCAAGCCGAATAGCGAACCACCGTAAAAAGATTCACTAACAGAAAACTTTATAACAGGATTTAACGAAGCATATTCTAGGTTGAAACTATTTTTTTGGCCTGGACGAAATAGCATAACGTATCTATCAATTTGCCGATGCAGTTTGTTATGCCGCCCAGTGGCCCTCATTTTCCATTAGCAGAGCATATAACGCTTCAGGTTTTTTTGATCCTCGTAATTTCTCGCAATTATCTTTATCTCTAAGGAAGCGTGATACAGATGCTAAAGCCTTTAAGTGATCTGCTCCTGCAGATTCTGGAGCTAATAACAAAAAGATTAGATCTACCGGACGGTCATCAACAGATTCAAAATCTACGGGACGATCGAGTCTGGCGAAAAAACCATGTAATTTTTCTATCCGCTCAAGTTTACCATGAGGAATAGCAACACCGTCGCCAACACCAGTAGTCCCTAGTTTTTCACGTTCTACCAGAACTTCGAAAATATCTCTTTCGTTCTGACCAATCAATTCAGCAACAAGCCTAGACATTTCCTGCAATGCCTGTTTTTTACTTGTGGCTTTTAAGTTAGCGACAACACTATCGGGTGTGATTAGCTCGGTGAGCTCCATAACGATCCTTTGTTTTAATCTTTATCGGTAGATATTAGTTTTTCCAGTGCGATGATGATCGCAAATTAACTCTACGTTGAGCGATGCGAAGTTGTTCCAGAAGTAGCAACATTTTACCCGGATCGATGAAAACTATTCCGCTGTAAAGCTAGTCTTCTAAGGCCTCTTCATTCATCATTAAAATTTATTTTTCCAAACCAAATTGTTCATTCTTGATATGATACCCACCCTTGAGGTGGCCTTTGTTATTCAAATTATATTAAAGAAGGGCGGAAACTAGAGCGGTGGTTTTATTCTGTCAAGTGTCTCAGTAAGAAATTAATAAATCAACTTATGTTTTTTCAAATAATTAGCAATTACCAGTAGTTTTTTTCTCCCGCCTACGTTGCACTGATGAAGGAATATTCATCGATTCGCGGTATTTTGCAACCGTTCGTCGCGCAATATCAATCCCATTGTTTCTCAATAATTCGACTAATTTATCATCTGATAAAATTTTTATGGGCGATTCCTCATTAATTAATGATTTTATTCGATGACGCACAGACTCTGATGAATGAGCCGCTCCCCCTGTCGACGAACTAATTGAGGTTGTGAAGAAGTATTTTAACTCATATATGCCCCTCGGAGTGTGAATGAATTTGTTTGATGTGACCCGGCTAACGGTACTTTCATGCATCTCAATTTCTTCAGCAACATCTTTAAGAACCAAGGGTTTAAGGTATTCTACGCCATTTAGAAAAAAAGCTTCTTGTTGCTGCACTATTTCTGTCGCAACTTTTAGGATGGTAGTCGCCCGTTGGTGCAGGGATTTTACGAGCCAGTTAGCACTCTGTAATTTTTCCGTTACGTATTGTTTTTCTTTTGCTGTTCGAACGGATTTCTTTACCATGGCATAATACTGATTATTAACTAATACTTTCGGCAGAGTGTCATTGTTTAATTCGACGATCCAACTATCGGAAGGACCACGGCGCATCATAACGTCAGGTGTTACGGGCTGGGTAATGATATGTTCGAATGCCTCTGCAGGCTTGTGATTAAGAGCCCAAATTTCGTCAATCATATCTTTTACATCATTTATATCTACGCCACAGAGATTTGATAGAGTTTGGTAATCATGAAGTTTTAATAAGTCCATGTTTTGGAGAAGTATCTCGATTGCTGGATCAAACCGATTGTTTTCCCGTAATTGAATAGCCCAGCATTCCGCAAGATCTCGGGCAAATATACCCGGAGGATCAAAAGCATGAAGTTTGGTCAGGACGCTATTTACACGAGAAAGATCACAACCAAGAAATTTAGCAGTGTCTTCTTTATCTGCCGTCAATCGACCTGCATCATCCAACAAATCGAGTAAGTGCATCGCAATAATTCGTTCAGTTGGATCTGCGATTTCTATTTGGATTTGTTGTGTTAAATGGTCACGAAGAGAAATTTCTTGGCGCACGGTCTGTTCTAGCGAATTATTGGAATTTTCAATTTGTGTTCCCCCCACATTGTTTGCAGGTTTTCTCCAATCAGAAATTATGCTGTCTTCTCTATTGTCAATGCTAGTTGCAGGTTTTGCGGTAGGTTCACCATCCCATACATTTTCATAATTATCCATATCCAACGCGTTTACTTGACTCTCAGTTACGTGTTCATTGTTATTCAGATTGATACTTTCCAGAATTTCTGGATCCTCTCCGTTTTCGGTTTTTTCGTTAATAACTTCATCTGACCCATCATATTCAGTTGAAGAATTACTGTCATCTCGTTCTAACATTGGATTTTCGGCAAGCTCAGCCTCTACAAATTCATGCAAGTCTAAACTTGACATTTGCAGTAGTTTTATTGCCTGCTGTAATTGCGGCGTCATAAAAAGTGACTGGCTGTGTTTAAGTTCTAATCTAGGGGTCAACGCCATATTACGCTACCTACAGGTTGAACCGGTCCCCAAGATAGACTCGGCGAACGTCTTCATTCCCCACAATATCGGATGGAGATCCTTCCATGAGCACCATACCATCGTGAATTATGTAAGCACGATCAATAATATCTAGAGTATCCCGCACATTGTGATCGGTAATTAAAACACCAATGCCACGGTCTTTAAGGTGTGAGATCAGATCTCTGATATCAGAAACAGCGATTGGGTCAATACCGGCGAGCGGTTCATCCAATAAGATAAAATGAGGTCGGGAAGCTAATGCCCGTGCTATCTCAACTCGACGTCGTTCACCACCTGAGAGAGCCAATGAAGGAGTGCGACGAAGATGGGTGATAGAGAATTCCGCGAGTAAGGCCTCCAGTACGGCCTCTCGTCGATCCTGTGATTTTTCAACAACCTCTAAAACAGCTCGAATATTGTTTTCGACAGTCAGCCCTCTAAAAATTGAGGCTTCTTGAGGGAGATAACCAATTCCTAAACGTGCACGTCTATACATTGGTAAATCTGTCAGGTCCTGCCCATCTAACGTGATGGTCCCATAATCTGGCTGAATTAGACCAGTAATCATATAAAAACACGTTGTCTTTCCAGCACCATTTGGTCCTAACAGGCCAATCACTTCTCCCCGTTGAATTGCGAGCGAAACCCCGCGCACTACCGGACGCTTATCGAATCTTTTTCCTAGGTCTTTAGCCATTAACCCGAGAAAATTATCAGCTATCAAGCGGGGACCAAGTTCGTCGTTAGCCACCCCTTGCTGTTCATTTGAGGAGGAGCTAGTTTGGTCACTGCCTTCCGGTGAGGTGTTTATGTCAACAACCATTCAAGTCATTTGTCCATGAGTTCAATCAGTTTATGTCTATATAGTTGCTCGAAACTTAATTCTACATTAATTAATCAAAATACCAAGTTAAACAATTTAAGCTCGAAAGAACTACTTGTAAAAGGTGTTTAGTTTTTTCTAGATCGCAAATAGCCCCGGACGCGTTTCCTCTTTTTTGGTTTTTTGTCACCTAATTGGGCTGGCGATTGTGCACCAGAGCTGGTTAACAGCTTACTAACCCCGGTGTTCAAATTTATAATAGCACTCTCGCCATTGAGTTGGCTGCCATCTCGGTTAATGCGGATGTTTCCATCCAGTGTTGCAATTCCAGAGGTAACATCATAGATGCCTTTGTCAGCCCATACTGATTCTGTCTTTGTTATCACACGAACATTATCAAAAGCTTGAACTCGTCTCAGTTGAGATTTTCCTTTTTTATCTTTAAAAAAAAGTGCAACTAATACGTTGGCTCGCAAGAGTTTACCATCATGGTTGGCTAGAGCATTTTTACGCGCTACCGCCATTTCTTTCTTCTCATAAAATTCTAATTGCTGATCTGCTGTGATTTCACTTTTACCAGTAAACATTTTAACCTTTTTGCCGGTCATAACTAGAATACCTCCTATCAGATCATATGAACCCATTTCGCCAGTTAATTTCTGAGTCGGAGATGTAATTATTACTTGTCCTATAGCATCCAGTCGGGATAAATTTGATTTTCCACTCTTATCTTTTTTGTAATAAGCAAGAAGTTTATCAGCTTCAACACTGGCATTACCGCGTGTGGCTTTGGCTCTACCGGATGCTATCATTAGTTTTTTGTCACGTTGCCATTCTATCCCGTTATCGGCCGTGATTTCTATGGGCTGATTATTTGAACCTGTAGCTAAATTCAGCGACTGGGACCAGACCGAGGATGGTAAAGTAAAATAAAGAAGAATGGTAATTCTGAAAAAAAAATTAATGACCATCAATATTACTCTTGGCTATTGGTTTATATTTTCTTTTTTACGCTAGGATTAATGACTAATTTTGCTTTTCCCAGAAATAAAAAATGATTGTTTTTTTTCTCTATACGGAGTCCTTCAGCGGTTAAAATACCAAACGGTCCTTGGCCGTTAATTTGTGTGTTACTGGTTGCAATCCCGTTGGCCAAATCAATTATTGCTTTTTCCATATTAAACTCGTAGCCCGAATCGTGAAATAAATTTACAGAACCGAGCAAATCTAAGGTTTGCGCTTTTTGATGATATACTCCATTATTTGCGATTACAGCTAACCAAGTTCCATCGTTGGTGCTAATATCAGCTTTTGGCATTTCTAATTCTAGTGAAGCTCCTCCCAATGTTATATTTTTTGCCAAATCAGCGGTAATTGAAAAAGGCTGATTCTTGCTATCGGTGCCTACAAAGCGCGCATTAATCATGCTTAAGTCATCGGGGTTTGAGCTTTGGATAGTTTTGAAATTGACCGAAAACCGCGAATCGTTAACCTTAATCTGTGGCCAGAGGAATAGCAAACTAGCTAGTCCTAGTGCAATAGCTGGCAGCAGAAGTTTCATAAATAACACGTATCTACTGTAACTGGCTGGTACCGAAATTCTCTTAACGTTCGCCATTTTCAGACCTTTGATATACCTTAACTTTGCTAGAGTGTCAGAAATTTGTTGGCGTTTATTAAAATCTCTAGCTTTATTACATTATATTTAGGCTACTCCGGCCCGAAGGCAGTCGTGAATGTGCAATAACCCCAGAATATTATGTTTCTCAAGAACGAAAAGGCTCGTTATTTTTCCATCATTCATAATTTGGAGCGCTTCGCTGGCCAATGCCGTGGGCCGAATAGTTTTTACGCTTGGACTCATAACTTCAGCCGCCGTTAAGTCTAATATATCATTTTTCATATGTCGCCTTAAATCACCATCAGTCACGATGCCTTTTAGTTTGCCGTTTTCATCGACTATACCGATGCATCCGAGACTTTTCGCCGTCATTTCCGGGAGCACTTCAGTCATAAGATCTGACCCTTTTGCAATAGGGAGTTCTGATCCGGAGTGCATGATATCTGATACTATTAATAGTCGGTGACCAAGACGGCCACCTGGATGCCGTAACTTAAAATCCTCGGCGGTAAAACCTCGACGTTCCATTAATGCTACCGCTATGGCATCCCCATATGCCAACATCATAGTTGTTGATGTTGTCGGAGCTAAGCCGATAGAGCAGGCCTCCTTTGAATTAGGTAAAATCAGTGCAATATCGGCTTCGATCGCCACTAAGCTTCTTTTTTTGCTTGTTATGCTGATTAACGGAATACTGAACCGTCTCGTGTATGATATAATATCATTCAATTCTGGGGTGTTCCCCGAATTTGATAGTGCTAACACGGCGTCATCTTTGTTAATCATCCCTATATCGCCATGGCTAGCTTCCCCTGGATGAATGAAAAAGGCAGGTTTTCCAGTTGACGCCATTGTGGCTGCTATTTTTCTCGCAATGTGACCACTTTTACCCATACCAGTGACAATCACGCGGCCTTTTATATTTTCAAGAATATTGAGAGCATTAGAAAGAGTTTCATCGAGAGATTTTGATAGCTTCGCGAGCCCATCAGCTTCTAGTGACAAAACTTCTTTAGCGCGTTTTAGGTCGTTTATATTTCTAGTATTATCCATGTAGTCCATATTCTTGCGGTCTTAGGTTTAGAATAAGCGATGAAAGTTTAACTACAATATGATTAAGTCTATAAAACGGTTCAATAAAAACACCTATACCTAATTTAATGGGCAAATATATCAATATTATTCCAACCTTTGAGATCTAACTCAGCTTGGAAGGGCAGAAAATTAAAACAAGCTTGGGCTATATCCATTCGATTTTCGCGGATAAGCCGGCTCTTTAGAACCTCCATCAATTGGTGCAGATATAGGACATCTGATGCAGCATATTTCTGCTGTTTCTTGCTTAATTCTGCACTCGCCCAGTCGGATTGTTGTTGCTGTTTTGAAATCTCGACATCAAGCAGTTCAGCGCAGATATCTTTAAGACCATGCTTTTCTGAATAGGTGCGAGTTAAACGCGATGCAATACGAGTGCAAAAAACAGGGCTACAGGTTATTTTTAGGTAAGCTTTGATGGCAGCAATATCAAAACGGGCGAAATGAAATATTTTTATACTTTTTGGATCATTCAAAACGTTTTTTAGGTTAGGGGCGTCGTATTGCCCGGCACTAAATTGTACCAAATGAGCGTCTCCATTTCCATCAGATAATTGAATAAGACACAACCTGTCACGCTGCAGCAGCAATCCTTGCGTTTCGGTATCAATAGCGATGCTATTGCCAAATTCAAGTTCAGCAGGAATGTCGTTTTGGTACAGGTAAACAGTCAATTTGGAGTCCCTAATTATTCCTCGCCAGTGTAGCAATAAATAAAGCGCGAGTTAAGACTTGAGTTCTAATCACATTGACGAATGTAATGTATCCATCCAGGATTTAATAAATAGTGATTTACAAAAATAAATAGCACTAATTACTCTTTCTAATAACTAATTGGCGCGGTATTAACATATTCTTTTGATTCAGTCATGTTTTTCTTTTGGTACGTTAATGTTATTAGGTGGTGGTTATAAATTAATAATTCTTTTGTCTTATAAATTTTGTTGTCATACTTAAATCCTATGAACAAACTGGATTTAATATTTCCCGTTCTTCACTTGTCTAAAGGCTTCACCGCTTATGCCAGTGGAAATTATGGAGTTGCCTTGCGAGAATGGGAACCTTTAGCAAGAAGTGGCAATGCTCTTGCTGAATTTGGTCTTGGGTTAATGTATCAAAAGGGCCAAGGCGTTACGAAAAATTATAAAATAGCTGCGGATTGGTATGGGCTGGCAGCAATAAGAGGAAATGAATTTGGTCAATATAATCTGGGTTGGATGTATGAAAATGGTAAGGGTGTTATTCAGGATTATAAGACAGCTGCAAAATGGTATTTGTGCGCGGCTAAGCAGGGTCATGCTGACGCTCAGTATAATCTCGGTTTGTTTTATAAGCTAGGCCGGGGTGTCTCCCAGAGTTATAAAACGTCGGTAGAATGGTACTTACTTTCAGCAAATCAGGGTAATGCTAGTGCGCAGCATAATTTGGCTTTGATGTTTCAGTCTGGACGTGGCGTATTGCAGGATTATGCTACAGCGGCCGAGTGGTATCTGCTTTCTGCTGAGCAAGGAAATAAAAATGCACAGGTTAATTTAGGCCAAATGTATTCAAATGGATTAGGTGTAAATCAGGATTATATTAAAGCTTATATGTGGTGGAAAATAGCCGCTTCCGGGGGTAATAAAGTAGCCGGTAGAAACTTAGCCCTCATCGCCAATAATATGGCTCCAAACCAATTAGCAGAAGCCAAGCAACTGGCCGCTGGTTTTCTACCCAGGGAAAAAAAGTTTTTTTAATTTCTTCGTGAAGAATCCCAAGGCACATAATTTTTTGCCTTGTTAATATTTTTTTGGTCTCACCGTCAATCTGGGATTACTGCAGTTACTTCTATTTCTAACTTTGCATCCCTTTCCACGAGACCCGCTACCTGAATGCCTGTCATCGCAGGAAAGACCTTACCAATTTCTTCTTGGTATATTTCACCTAAATCCTTCAACGACGCATTATATTCATCCATATCAGGCAGGTACCAAGTCATTCGGGTTATATGTTTGGGCTCGGCTCCACCTTCTTTTAGGACAGTAACAATGTTCTTGAGTGCTTGGCGTGCTTGTTTGGCAAAACTGAGGCTATCAAATTCTTCTTTTTCGTTCCATCCAACCATACCGGCAACAAAAATCATGGTACCTTTTGTTGAAATACCATTGCTGTACCCTTTTGGTTGGGGCCAGTTTGGTGGTTGCAAGATTTTCATAGTTTTAAACTCCTAACAGGGCCTATTTTGGCAGCTTAAACAGTTTTAACAATTAGTTTAGACCTAAACTAATTCTTGAATAGCTTCTATTAATAGTTTAGACCTAAACTAATTGATGGTAAACTAAGTTTGTCGATAAGAGCAAAGAGTTTTTTTGGGTTTTGGTATGGTTGCGACAGGATAAAAAAAATGAAGATTTCATGCATCGGTGGAGGACCCGCCTCTCTTTACTTCTCCATCCTGGCAAAAAAAAATAACATTGATTGGAATATCACAATATACGAACAAAATCCGGATAATGTGACGTGGGGATTTGGTGTCGTTTTTTCCGACGTGACAATGGAAAACTTCAAACAAGCTGACTTTGAAACCTTCCGTGACATTACGGAAAGTTTTGTTCATTGGGATGACATTGATGTTTTTCATAAAGGCGAGAAGATCACCTCTAGCGGGCATGGATTTGCCGGTATGCAGCGTCTGAAATTGTTGCAAATTCTTGAAGCTCGGGCAAAGGATCTGGGGGTCATTATCCATCATGATGTTATCATTGATAATATAGGTGATTATAAAGATTCTGACCTGATCGTGGCGGGTGATGGGCTTACTTCCTTTATCCGCGAACAGAATGTCGACGCATTTGGATCGGACGTTGTCTTTCGGCCAAATAAATTTGTTTGGCTTGGTTCGACGAAGGAGTTTGATGCGTTCACCTTTTACTTTAATGAGTATGAGGGTGGATTGTGGCGAGCGCATTGTTACCAATATATGCCCGG
>CAZXSC010000064.1:0-15413 GCA_964643045.1 uncultured Rhodospirillaceae bacterium | reverse complement strand
GACGACCTCTACAATGCCATTGTAGCGCTCTCCCAACTGAGCTACGGCCCCATCTTTGACATCATTATACCTTGAATGTTGGGCAGATTATGGGGCTGAAAAGGCAACCCCATTATTAATTTACCAATAAACCACAGTTAAAAAGCAATGTCTGGCTAGATTTAACTAGTATGGTCTTAATTCTGAGTTATTATCTAACTAACTTCAGAGGATTCGTCATTATTAACAATCACACCCGCTATATCATTCTCATCATCACTTATGTCAGAAGCATCTTCAATCAACGTACTATTTTCTTCATTATCGTCTCCAACACTTTCCACTTCTACTTCGATATCCTGCAAATTTTCTTCAACGACTTCATTACCATCATCTAGCTTCTCAGTTGCCATGACTTCTTCGGTGGGCTGATCAGATTTTGTTACTAACCTGCGGGTTCGTACTTTTGGAGGGTTAAATTCTGCCTCACACATTGGACATGTAGGAACTTTCTTGTTCAAATCATAATACTTCGCCTCACAGTTGTGACAGCTTAACTTCGTTCCCAAATCTTTAATAGCCACTCTCTTCTCCTTTGATGCTAAATAATTAAATTATGGGAAAATTATATTCAATGCGCGCCGTTTGACATGTTCAACCTTAACTGTCAACCAAACTTTCATAAAAATTGAAGTAAATAAAATCTTATAACAAATAATTCTTAATGTTTAACAATGAAGCCTACCACTCTATGATCAAAAGTGCTAGAGAGCCTATATTAAAGGAGATTTATCTTTGACTGCTATTTGTTCAAATTTGATTGACTCTTTAACCGGTTCAATCACAGTACCAGGCGATAAGTCAATTTCTCATCGAGCTCTAATGATCGGAACATTAGCAGTTGGAGAAACTATAATCTACGGTTTACTTGAGAGCGAAGACGTTCTAGCGACCGTTAATGCTATGAGACAATTAGGGGCCGATATAGTCAAAAACAAGAGTAAAAATGGCCACTCATGGTCCGTCTATGGACGGGGAATTGGTGGATTAGTAGAGCCTGATAGTGCCATAAATCTTGGCAACTCCGGTACAGCTGCTAGATTAATAAGTGGAATTATTGCAAGCCACAATATAAAGGCGACATTAATCGGTGACCCATCACTAAGCTCCCGACCAATGGATAGGGTTCTAAAACCGCTGCAAAATATTGGCGCCCATTTTTTCGCTACTGCAAAAAATAAAATGCCAATTACTATTAATGGAACCAGAAACGCACTACCAACCGAGACAACCCTTGAAATAGCTTCTGCTCAAATCAAATCAGCGCTTTTACTGGCTGGCTTAAATGCTACAGGTTATACCGTTGTAATTGAACGCGCTCCTACTCGCGATCATACAGAGAAAATGTTGCAACATTTTGGTGCGGATATCAGTACAGAAGAAATTAGCAGAAAAGGTCGAAGAATTACCTTAGTTGGCCAGCCCGAACTAACGGGGCGTAAAATTATTATCCCAGGTGATATTTCCTCAGCTGCTTTTTTGATTATAGGAGCTTTAATCACGCCTGATTCAGATTTGACGGTCAAAAATATCGGTATTAACCCACTACGGACAGGTATTTTAGATAGCTTAAAAAAAATGGGGGCTAATTTTAAAATTTATAACATCCGTGAAAATAGTGGGGAGCCCCAAGCTGATATACGTGTAAGACACTCACAACTCAGAGGCGTAACTATTCCCGCACATCAAGTGCCCCGCCTGATCGATGAATATCCTATATTAAGTATAGCAGCTAGCGTGGCACGAGGAACGACTGTTTTTGAAGGTATTGGTGAACTAAGAGTTAAAGAATCTGACCGATTAAGCGCCATTTCCGAAGGGCTAGAGGCATGCGGCATTGAAACACAAACAACGATCGATACTCTAATAATCAATGGCACAAACCAACGCCCGAAGGGCGGGGCGACGATTGCCAGTCGACTTGACCATCGAATTGCTATGTCCTATTTGATCTTAGGTTTGATCAGCAAACAACCAATTACAATAGATGACAGCTCCCCAATTGAAACTAGCTTTCCCGGCTTTATCAATCTAATGAACAAACTAGGCGCCAATATGAAAGAAATATAAGAATGATTATAGCCGTTGACGGCCCGGCTGCTGCCGGCAAAGGCACGTTGTGCCACAAATTAGCAAAGCATTTTAATTTGGCAATGCTGGATACCGGTCTAATCTACCGGGCTGTGGCACGGAAAACATTAAATAAAAGCCATCTGTTAGATACGAAATGTGCTATCGAAACCGCACAACATCTCTCACTTAATGACTTAAATGTTGGAGGGTTAAGAAATGAAGCTATTGGCTCAGCCGCATCTAGAATTGCAGCTGTTCCTGAAATTAGGAGTATATTAGTCAACTTTCAGCGCGATTTTGCGAAAAACCCACCTGATGGGAAATCGGGTACAATTTTAGATGGCCGAGATATCGGCACGATTGTCTGTCCAGATGCTCCTTTTAAACTCTTTGTAACTGCTGATCCTGAAGTACGGGCAGAAAGACGTTATAAAGAGTTGCAAGACAGAGGAGAGAAAGCTATACGTAGCGCCGTTCTGAAAGATATTATCGACCGCGATATTAGAGACAAAACGAGGACAGTATCGCCACTTGAGCCGGCGAGTGATGCACAAGTATTAGATACTACAGGATTAGACCCGCATATTGTCTTTAGCATGGCTTTAGATTTTATATCTTCTAAGAAAAGATAAAAGAAAATAAACACTTTAATGAGGTAAGCTTAAACCACACTGTTTGCTTGCCTAGATTTTTTCCCGGTCCTTAGTCTTAATTAGAAGACTTCGGATTAAACTTATTAAAGACCGCTGGAATCAACCAGTTGGCCCGAATAAATTTTAAACAAGGAACACCAGAAATGACTGATTTAGAGACAAACCGAGAAAATTTACCCCCGCCAACAAATGAAAATTTTGCTGAACTCCTAGCAGAATCGTTCGGAGAACAAGAACGCCTGCAAGGTCGAGTTGTAAACGGCACGGTTATAGCTATTGAAAAGGAAATGGTAACAATTGACGTTGGCCTAAAATCCGAGGGTACAATTACAATTAAGGAATTTGGAGACCCGGTTGATAAAGTTTCTATCCAAGTCGGTGACAAAGTTGACGTGTTCGTAGAACGGTATGAAGGCCGTGATGGTACTGTTATACTCAGCCGAGAGAAAGCTCGGCGGGAAGAATCTTGGGCTGTCCTCGAAAAAGCTTTCGAAGCAGAAGAACGAGTTAACGGAATTATCTTTGGCCGTGTTAAAGGCGGGTTTACTGTCGATCTTTCTGGGGCCATAGCCTTTCTGCCGGGTAGTCAGGTCGATATTAGACCAGTACGTGATGTTAATCCATTGATGGGAAACCCTCAACCATTTCAAATTTTAAAGATGGACCGCGCTCGAGGAAATATAGTTGTTTCTCGCCGCGCAGTGCTCGAAGAAACGCGTGCCGAAGAACGAACTGAATTGATCTCTAACCTAAACGAAGGGCAAGTGCTTGAAGGGATGGTGAAAAATATTACCGATTACGGTGCTTTCGTTGATCTTGGAGGTGTGGATGGGCTATTGCACGTTACTGATATTGCCTGGAAACGCATCAACCACCCATCAGAGGCATTGCACGTAGGCCAGACAGTTACTGTGCAGGTGATCCGATTTAATGCCGAAAACCAACGTATTTCTCTTGGTATGAAACAACTAGAATCTGACCCTTGGGAAGCTGTAGAGGCAAATTATCCATTAGAATCGAAGTTTAATGGACGTATAACAAATATTACTGACTACGGTGCATTTGTTGAGTTAGAAGCTGGTATTGAAGGTCTCGTCCATGTTTCTGAAATGAGTTGGACCAAGAAGAATGTGCATCCTGGCAAGATTGTTTCGACTAGCCAGGAAGTTGAAGTTATGATTCTTGAAGTTGATGTTCCCAAACGACGAATAAGCCTTGGCCTTAAGCAATGCACCGCAAATCCTTGGGTTAAATTCACAGAAAAATATAAAGGCGGTAATGTACTTGAAGGGGAAATTAAGAATATCACGGAGTTTGGCCTGTTTGTTGGATTAACCGACGATATTGATGGAATGGTTCACATGTCCGACCTGGATTGGATTAAATCTGGTGAAGAAGCAATCGCGGATTGTAATAAAGGGGATATGCTTAAAGTAAAAATACTGGATATCGATGTTGAGAAAGAACGCATTAGTCTGGGTGTCAAACAGTTAACAGAAGATCCTATTGCTATTGGTATTGATAATATTAAAAAGGGAGATATCGTTACATGCAACATAACGTCGATTGTTGATAATGGTATTGAAGTTACTATAAACAATGACGTACCTGGATTTATTCGTCGAGGAGATTTATCGCGAGATAGATCGGAACAACGGCCTGACCGTTTTGCGGCCGGTGATGTCGTTGATGCTCTAGTAACGTCAGTTGATAAGACCGCACGGAAAGTTAGTCTTTCCATTAAAGCCCGAGAAGTTCAAGAAGAAAAGATAGCAATGGCTGAGTTTGGATCATCCGATTCTGGAGCATCCCTTGGTGATATTCTAGGTGCAGCATTTAAAGAACATAACGAAATAGCGAGTGAAGAAAATAGTAACGACATATCAGAAAAAATAACGGCAATTGGCCCAGAAACAGAAAAAAAGATAACTAAGCAAGTGGAAAAAACTGAAGCAAAAACAAAAAAAGAAAAGAAAACTGCTGTTGCAAAAGAAGAGAAAACTAAAACAGGAACTTCAAGAACAAAAAAAACAACAGTTATAAAAGAAGAGGACATCGAGGCAAAAACCACAAAGACAAAAAAGACTGCCTCCACGAAGGATAATAAACCCGGAACAAAATCTAAAGAAACGAAAAAATTAGATGCCAACAAAACAAAGAAAGAAAAAACAGCTACTACAAAAAAGCCATCTACGACAGAAAAAATAATAACAACAAAGAAAAAAACAACAGCAAAAAAGAAAAGCCAAACAAAAGAAGCTGAATAATTTAGATTAATTTACCTTTTTGTTCCTAGAGGTAGTCGATAATGGAACATTAAATACTCAGATAAATATTTTGAGCATATTTCGGTAATTTAGGATATTTATGGAAACTGAAAAGTTCCTTGATCGCAACCGCCTCAAAAAGAGCCTAACACTGTGGCGTATTGTTGGGGTTATTTCTATCACAACACTTATCGTTCTGATTATAGGAAAGTTTAACAAAATAATAGATGAGGATTACATAGCTGTTTTAAATGTCTCCAATATAATTGCAGATAATCCTGACAGGTCAAAAGCGCTAACTAAAATCGCAGAGAATCAATTCGCCAAAGCCCTAATTGTTCATATTAACAGCCCGGGTGGGACAGTTGTAGGCGGAGAGACACTTCACCACCACTTAAAAAATGTTTCAAATAATAAACCTGTCGTTGCCGTTATACACGATCTTGGTACATCGGCCGCGTACATGGCAGCTATAGCCTCAGATCAAATATTTACTCGACAATCAAGTATTGTCGGATCAATCGGTGTAATTGTTCAAACTACAGACATTACAGCAATGCTCGAAAATTTTGGCATTAGACCGGAAGCTATAAAGAGTTCGCCTCTCAAAGCCCAACCAAATCCCTTGGAACCCATGAACAAAAAAGTTCGAGAAACAACAAAATTATTAGTGGCAGATATCTTTGAAATGTTTATTGATATGGTTGTCGAAGGACGTCAACTGGACAAGCAGAAAGTAAAATTGTTAGCTGACGGGCGCGTATTTACAGGGCGCCAAGCCGTCAAAAACGGCCTAGCAGATGCTATAGGCGGTGAGAATGAAGCAATAAACTGGCTTTCGGAGAGAAAAAATATAAACGACAAACTGCCATTAAAATTAATTAAAGTTAATGAGTACGATAGTTTTCTAAAAAAAATACTGGACAATTTTCTCGGAAAAATATCAATTTCTGATAGACTTGGGCTTGACGGCCTAGTATCTCTTTGGCACCCTAACATCCGGTGACTTGAGTATTAATCGCGATTTAGCACCTCTGGTATATTTGTGATCAGATCACATGCCCCAATTGGACTATTAAACTAAATCGTACTTGTGGTGTATCGCAGAGGAGAGATCGATTTTATAATGACAAAATCTGAACTCATTACCTATATCACAGAACAGAACCCACATTTATACCTAAGAGATGTGGAAAGAATTGTAACCACAATTTTCGATGAGATATCCTCAGCATTATCACGAGGTGACCGTGTTGAGTTGCGCGGATTCGGAGCCTTCTCTGTTAAACAACGTGGTGCTCGTATTGGACGAAATCCGAGAACAGGGGCAGCGGTAAGCGTTCCGGCCAAAAGGGTGCCTTACTTTAAAACAGGAAAACAGCTGCGTAATATGCTGAACGAAAACTAAGTTTAATTCCATTAGGAGTGTGGTCAATCGTTACTAAAAATTTGGCCAACTGGAGTGACCAAGTTGAAACGTTTTCTTTCCTGGTTTGCCATGCTAATCATTGGAATCATTATTGTTCTTTTTTCTGTATCAAATCGCACGATAGTGACGCTAGATTTTTGGCCTTTCCCGATATTATATGAAGCGCCGATCTACTTCCCAATGCTCACTATCGGATTTCTTGGATTTATCCTTGGCGCCATCACGGCATGGTTCTCCGCCGGCCGCACTCGAAGTAAAGTCCGTAAAGCCAATCGACGTGCTTCCATTCTAGAAAAAGATTTAGTCCTATTGCAAAATAAGATTGATGAGCTGGATGAAAGGCGCAAAAATACTAATACAGAACATTAAAACTTCGCTGATTGATCGGATTTAATTAGTATTTAAGCCTAAAACGTCTAAAGAAAGCTAGCTATGAAATCAGACAAAGATCCTAATGAGTATATTTTTTTTCCACTCGATAAGCCAAATTTAAAATATGCCATCAAAATCACAAATATACTTAAAGGTTTAATTGGTGGAGTAAAAATCGGTAAAGAATTCTTTACGGCCCTTGGTCCAGACGGTGTCACAAGAATAAATGAATTAGGGGTACCTGTATTTATTGACCTTAAATTTCATGACATTCCAAATACCGTCGCAGGAGCTGTCCGATCGGTAATCCAACTAAAACCAAAAATGATAAACGTCCATGCGCAAGGTGGTCGTACTATGCTAAAGGCTGCGCGGGATGCTGGAATAGAACATGCCCATAAAATAAATATCTCGCCGCCACTTATCTTAGGAGTTACCGTCTTAACTTCGATGAATGACCAAGATTTAACCGAAGTTGGTGTAAAAGACAAAACTCTTGATCAAGTAAAACGTTTGGCAGCGTTATGTCAGGAATGTGGACTTGATGGTGTTGTTTGTTCGGCTGCAGAAATTAACAGCCTTCGTAATTTATGCGGTAATGATTTCAAACTCTTATCACCAGGGATTCGCCCTAAATGGTCTGCAAAAAATGATCAAAAGCGCATAGTAACACCTCAGGAAGCGATTGAGTGGGGCGCCGATTATTTAGTCATCGGCCGTCCAATCTCCAGTGCAAGAAATCCGGCGGAGGCTGCAAAGAAAATTATTTCTGAAATCTCTGAGGTTAAAAGTTGAGGTGACGATTGATGTAAAAATATGTGGTATTGACCGCAGTGCAAGCATTGAAACTGCGACCGAAAACGGTGCAGCGTATCTAGGTTTCGTTTTCTATCCACCTTCCCCAAGGACCTTAACAATAGAAAAAGCATCTCGCTTAATCAAACATGTCCCAACTAATATCAACACGGTTGGACTGTTTGTTAATCCTTCCAACTCAGATATAGATGCCGTTCTAAGAGCCACCAGACTTGATTTTATACAACTGCACGGTTTAGAAACACCAAAAAGAGTAACAGAAATAAAGAATATTACTAATCTACCAATATTAAAAGCTATTAGACTTGGTGGACTAAATGATTTAGAAACTGCGAAAGAGTATTATGATGTCGCAGACAATCTACTGTTTGATGCAAAAGCTCCGGCAAATTTGAAAAATGCACTGCCCGGAGGCAATGCTATTTCTTTTGATTGGAGTATACTAAAAGATGCAAAGATACCGTTACCTTGGATGTTGGCAGGGGGGTTAATTGCCGAAAACATTGCCGAAGCGGTAAAAGCGAGCGGTGCCAATACTATTGATGTTTCGTCTGGTGTCGAAGTTGTGCCTGGCAGAAAAAATCTTGGTCTAATAAAAGATTTTCTAGTTACAGCTAAGACCATATAAAACGACTTATGTTTTCTTAAATTATGGACACCAATTGCTTTTTCGTATTATTCAGGTAAAACCAACGCCATGACGAATAAACTAAATTCCTATAAAAAGGGGCCTGACGAAAACGGTCATTTTGGCCTATTTGGCGGTCGCTATGTAGCAGAAACTCTTATGCCGCTTATCATTGAGGTTGAACAAGCGTATAACAAAATCAAAGAAGATGAGACTTTCCATGCGGAACTCCAAGGTTATTTAAAAAACTACATTGGACGACCATCGCCACTTTATTTTGCTGAGCGACTAACAAGTAAACTGAATGGCGCAAAGATTTATTTTAAACGTGAAGATTTAAATCATACTGGCGCCCATAAGGTGAATAATTGCATGGGGCAAATTTTACTAGCGCGTAAGATGGGAAAAGAAAGAATAATTGCTGAAACAGGCGCCGGGATGCACGGAGTTGCTACCGCTACTGTCTGCGCCTTATTTAATATTCCCTGTACAATTTATATGGGTGCTAAAGATATTGAACGACAATCACAGAATGTTTCGCGTATGGAAATGCTTGGAGCCGAAATTGTTCCAGTGGTTTCAGGTACTGGCACGCTAAAAGATGCCATGAACGATGCACTTAGGCACTGGGTTGCTAATGTCAAAACAACTTACTACTTAATAGGTACTGTTGCTGGGCCCCATCCTTATCCGGTCATGGTACGTGACTTTCAATCAATCATCGGAGAAGAAACTCGAGAGCAGATAATACAAAAGGAAGGCAGACTTCCCGATAGTTTAATAGCTTGCATTGGGGGTGGCTCTAATGCGTTGGGATTATTCTATCCGTTTTTAGATGACGATGTTCGCATAATATCTGTGGAAGCTTCCGGTGAGGGTATAGAGACCGGCAAACATGCTGCTTCTTTAAGTGCCGGTGTGCCAGGTGTCCTCCACGGGAATCGGACGTTCCTTCTGCAAAATGAAGATGGACAAATCACCGACGCTCACTCCATCTCCGCGGGGCTTGATTATCCAGGTATTGGTCCAGAACATGCCTGGTTGCATGATATAGGACGTGCGGAGTATGTATCCATCACCGATGATGAAGCTGTCGACGCCTTCCAGATGTGCACACAACTTGAAGGCATTATCCCTGCTCTTGAAACTGCACACGCCATCGCCCACACCATAAAGATTGCTGGGGATCTTCCTAAAGATCATATAATGATTCTAAACATGAGCGGGCGTGGCGATAAGGATATGGGATCGGTATTATCGTATATTAAAGAAAAAAATAATGGATAATTTCAGGGGTACTCAGCGAATTAAGAAACGTTTCAAAGACCTTAAGAATAAGGGTAGATCTGGACTCATCACCTTCATTACAGCTGGTGACCCAGACATTAAAACTAGTTTGCAAATCCTGAAAAAATTACCCACATCAGGCGCCGATTTTATTGAACTGGGAATGCCATTCTCAGACCCTATGGCGGATGGGCCGGCTATTCAAGCATCCAGCTTGCGCGCTCTTAATAACGGCGCATCAATGGAAAACACACTAAATATGGTCCACGAATTCCGAAGAGAAGATACTACAACACCAATCATACTGATGGGTTATTTCAATCCTATATATTTATATGGTATTGATAAATTTGTAATAGATGCTGCCAAAGCCGGCGTTGATGGTTTTATTATTGTCGATCTACCTCCGGAAGAATCGGAAATGCGAAAACCTGTCGAACAAGCCGGGCTAAGTTTTATTTATCTCGTTGCACCAACAACCGATAGCAAACGGCTTCCTTTAATAACAAAACATGCTACTGGTTTTATTTATTACGTTTCAATTACGGGAATTACCGGAACGATGTCCCCCACCAATAGCTCAATTGAGTCCGCCGTTAACAAACTAAAACTTCACACGGATCTACCGATTGCCGTTGGATTTGGAATTACAACGAAAGAAAAGGCCAGAAATATTAGTAAACATGCAGATGCTGTAGTGGTCGGCTCTGCTTTTGTAAACAAAATTTCCGAAAGCTTAAACAAAGATGGATCAACAAAAAGAGACTGTGTAGCCTCTGTGCTAGCCCTCGCGGAAGATTTAGCTATGGGGCTTACCTAAACAAAATAAGCGAATTGAAAATATGGGAAATATTAATCTGACCCAGCGCCTAAACCAGTACCACCCAAAACTTATTGATCTCTCTTTGGATCGCATTAATCGTTTGCTTGAAAAACTTGGGAATCCCCAGAATTTACTTTCGCCAGTAATTCATATTGCTGGCACGAACGGAAAAGGTTCAACACTTGCATTTATTCACTCGATTGCAGAAGCGGCCGGACTCAGAGTTCATATTTACACATCGCCCCATTTAGTAACCTTTAACGAGCGCATTCGAATTCATGGTAAGCCAATAAGTGACCAGGAACTCCTGGAGTTAATAATTGAGGTTGAAACAAAGAATGCCAAAAACCCTCTTACATTCTTTGAAATTACAACAGCAATTGCATTTTTGGCTTTTTCACGACATCCGAGTGATTTAATTCTGCTGGAAACTGGTTTGGGTGGACGGTTAGATGCAACAAATGTAGTTCCTCGGCCAACCGTTACAGCTCTTTCACCAATTAGTAACGATCATGCTCGTTTTCTCGGTCATGACTTAAAAAGTATTGCAAAGGAAAAAACAGGCATTATGAAACCTGGCGTCGCTTGCATTACAGCTAAACAAGACCCGCTTGTATTAGATGTTATTAAAAGACGAGCAGAGGATATTGATGCTCCGTTAAGCATTGAAAATGAGGATTGGTGGGTCGCTGTGAAAGGAAAAAACTTATCAATAATGAGTCAAGATGGAGAAATTAATCCCCCACTACCAAATCTTGTGGGCCCTCATCAAATCCAGAATGCAGGACTCGCGATTGTTACGATAGCAGGACTTGGTGATAGCCGTATCACACGACAAGCCGTTTCGGTAGGTATGAACAGCGTGCAATGGCCCGCGAGAATGCAAAAATTAACACGTGGGCCCCTATGCGCATTTCTCCCAACCGATTGGGAATTATGGTTAGACGGAGGCCATAACCCTGCTGCTGGGCTAGCCTTAGCTGCTACAATTAAGGGTTTTGAAGGTGGATCAATTCACCTAATTACGGGATTGATCAATACTAAGGTACCAAGTGACTTTCTCGTACCCCTCCGAAATTATACTCATAGCTTGACAGCGGTAGCAATCCCTGATGAAGAATCAAGTTATAGCGCTAACCAAATATGTTCAATCGCTAGGAAAATCGGGTTTAGAGCAAATACTGCTATTTCTGTAAGTCAGGCGGTAAAGAATATTATCGCTGAGCAAAGATCGCCTTCTAAAATTATAATTTGCGGATCGCTTTATTTGGCAGGTAGTGTTCTCAAGGAAAATAATTAGGAATTTTTATATAATGGCCCTTTTAATATTCAACAGTCTAATTGGTAAAAAAGAAGATTGGGCCAAATTAATAAATACTTCACTTCCCGAACTTGAGATCCGAGAATGGCCAGAAATTGGCGATCCAAAAGACATCGAGTATCTTATAATTGGCCGACCAACATTAGAGGAGTTACCAACTCTACCTAATTTGAAACTAATGCTAACAATGTTGGCAGGGGTTGAAGGGATTATTAATAATCCTGCTTGCCCTAATGGAATTCCGTTAGTTAAGGGTGAACCAGAAAGCGGGGATCCTTCATTGACGGAGTATGCTATTACCCATGTTTTGCGACATCATCGAAATTTACAAGCTTACCTTAATTATCAAAGACAACGTTGCTGGCAACCAATTGACCAAAAAGAACCATGTGAACAGCGGGTTGGTATATTAGGTTATGGCACTATGTCCAAACCTATTGTGAAGGCGCTCATTGACATGAAATTTGATGTTGCAGCGTGGGCTCGGACACCTAAAAAATCAGCCCCCACAAAAATATTCTCGGGACGAGTCGAATTTGATTACTTTCTCAAAAGAACTGATATTATGGTATGTTTACTGCCTTTAACGATCCAAACCGAGGGTATTTTAAATTCAGAAACCTTTTCTAAAATGCCGAAAGGTGCTTCTATCATAAATCTCGGACGGGGACGGCATGTAATTAACGATGATCTCATTGCGGCGCTAGATAGTGGTCAGCTATCTGCAGCAACTCTCGATGTTACTGAGCCGGAACCACTACCAAATGATAGCCCACTCTGGAACCACCCCAATGTTACTATACTGCCCCACGTCGCAAGACGGCCCCCTGTAATCCAAATTGCTGCAATATTTATCGAAAATATAAGACGCTTTAACGAAAATGAACCCCTATTGCAGCTTACAGATAGAGTACGGGGATATTAACTATCTGCTGGAGCCAAAATACCAAGCTGGAGAAGCTTAGGTAAGCGGGTTTGGCAATAATTTTCAAATCCAACCGTTATGGTTTCCGTCTCATTGGCACCATCAACCAATATTTTTTGATTAGCTTCAAGCAGCCGCTGCATGATCCAATCTATAACTTGATCTCTACTTGCCTCGGCAATACACAGAGTAAATAAAGCGTCCGACATAGATAATTCAATGCTAATAGCTGCTCTCGAACATACCAGGTCAATCATTTCCTGCTTAAAAAGACGGTTTTTTAAATACTCAACGTTAGACTTCATGGAAAAAATATAACGATCGGCCATTAAGTCCGACCCCATACTGGGGTAGTCTGCCGCAGGAAAAGGCATAACCTGTCCACTCGAGGTCAAAAACTTCAGTGCATCTATAATCAAATCAAAAGAGTAATGTTTAGTTCCAGCAGCTTCAACAAGACTTACGGCGCTCTGGGGTCCAGCGGATAAATTATCAATTACATACTTAAATATATCGTTCTCATAATTCAAAACCACATCGCCGAATACGGCCTCTGGTTGGAACTCACTCGCCGTACAGGTAGTGCCAAACACAATTTTCGAAAAAGCTTCAAGTGCCTCTTGCTGGTCCATTGTTTTCTTATTCTTTACAAAAACATCCTGTCTAAACATTTGATTCCTTATAAAATCGCCCCGACTTTCAAATTCCTCTCTTGATTTTACAGTTTTTAATTGTTCTTGGAAATCGATCGACACAGCAAGGTCTATAAAATTTAGATGTAAAATCGCGCTGCCTGAAAATGCAAGACCGATTCCCTGCATCTCTTTCGAAACCTGATTGAAAAAATAGGGGCTGAAAGGTTCAGACAGCAGTCTCTGCGCTACAAACTCAATATGATTATCTTTGATTTCATTTAGCAATTGATCGGCAGCAGGGTTATCCACGAAAAAAGTAGCCCGTTTATTGGCTAGAAACTCCAAATAGTCTAAGCCCGATTGCGCTTTAACTAAATTATCCGCTTTGAGATTTCCAGTATGGGTAGACACGGTGTCGCGTAAGGGTGCTACTATGGAACTACCCGGCATCGCTTCATAATTTACAAAAACAATTCCGTTTTCTCTTAGGTGGAGGTTAACAAAGTTCAAAATACCATCGCGGGTATTTTGATCAATCCATGAGTAAACGTCATGAAGAATAATAAAATCAAATTTTGGAAAATCCGAGCTAGATAAATCATTAAAACCTAGACACCTGAAATCAATATTAGCACTACCAATTCCTTCTGCCATCGCTTCCGCAAATGCGATATGTTGATCGTTATTATCAACACCGACAAACTGCCCTTTTGGGAACAATTCAGCTAGGCCGTTTATCGTAACACCATACCCACAGCCCAATTCACAATAATTGAACCCATCTAATATCTGAACCGGATAATGACCATTAAGTGTACTAACGTAATTGAGGTAGATAGGGCTAATTTCATTATGATACCGCCATTGATTTACATCATCCACGGCAATAGTTGATTCCATTGAATTTCCTAATCACCTAAACAAACCTGACGAGCAGGAAGGGTCCTATTCTTGTTAAGCATTCATTTTACTAAAGAACAGATTCTATCCATTCTTTGAGTTTGCTTTTTGGCAATGCTCCAACCTTGGTAGATGCAACTTCACCGTCTTTAAACAAGATTAAAGTAGGGATTCCACGCACTCCATATTTTGATGGTGTCTCCGGATTGTCATCAATGTTTACTTTAGCGATAGTCAATTGATCCCCAAATTCATCGCTCAGTTCATCTAACGCGGGTGCTATCTGTTTACAGGGACCACACCATTCGGCCCAAAAGTCAACGAGCACCGGTTCTGTCGCCGAAATAACATCGGCATCAAATGAAGCATCACTTACTTGTTTAGACATTTTTTTATCCTATGTTTTTGTAGATAGAATTATTTTGCAACATGGAATATTAAAATATTATAAAGTCAACCTAAGATTATCAAAAATTATCGTCAATGATTTGAAAGTCACCTGATCACAGAATCTTTGGGCTCATATTGAACAAGTTGATCGGCTTCAAGTTCCACCAAATAAGGTACAACTGTCCATAACAATGCACATTTGATTTCTTTATCAGAAAAAATATTTTTCAAAGCAAGACAATACGCAGCCATTTGATAAAGATAGGTATCGGCAATTTTATCCGGAGAGGTTGGGGGAAGTCGGTTAGTTTTAAAATCCACAATAAGAACTTTATTTTCTGTAATAACCAGCCGATCAATTTGAGCAGATATAACTTGTCCCGCAACTGAACCGATCAATGGAACTTCCGCACGTGAGCCGGAACCAAATATCGGAGCAAAAACTGGATCGTTAAGTATTGATAATGTCTCAATAGCTATTTCTTTCTGTTCTTTCAAAGAAAATCCATAAACATCTCGGCTAAGAAACTTCTTAATAGTTTCTTCGCGTCGTCCGGGCTCCAATTCGGGTAGAGTTTGAAGAAGTCTATGTATTATCTTCCCCCGCATAAAATAACCCTCATCGTAACTCTGAAGTGGAGAAATAATTGTTGTCTGTTCGTCATCGGGTTTAGATGGCGTCATAGCTACAGGCGACGGTGATTCATAAGCAGGATCCGTGAATACCCAATAAGGCAAATCATCATATTCTGATTCCTGGGATCTTAGTGTTTTCGCAGTAGCTCCAGTTTGAGGTGCAGTTAGTCGTAACACAGTCGAATTTTCTGTTTCCTGCATTTCCTCCAAGTAATGATC
>CAZXSC010000063.1:0-15544 GCA_964643045.1 uncultured Rhodospirillaceae bacterium | reverse complement strand
CATGTGAATCAATGGGGCCAATTCAAAATAGAGGAAAAGAACATTTAGCCACAACCGATAAAGCAATCTCAGCCTACCGCCGCATGCTCTTACAAACCATTTCAAGGGTGGAACGAGATGAACAACCAATAATTGGTGTTGTCACTAATAATAGTGCAGATAGTATTAGGGGACCTGCCTCACTTGATGCGGTTGGCCCCTCGGGGGATCAAGAATCTATCTGGATTAACGGTGATATAAAGAGACGTGCCGAATGTCCATGGGAGGCTAATATTTAATAGTATGAAAAAAACTACGAAAACTGGCGCCGTTAGTAATAATAATTTTGTAAATCGTTTTGGTTTGTGGAGTCCTAATCAAAAAGCGGCCTCTAAAGAAATTATGAAGAAAATTCAGGACTTTGAATTAGACTTTATTCGCGTTTCCTTTCCAGATCAGCACGGGATTTTACGAGGCAAGACCTTGGTTGCTGATGAATTATCTTTCGCTCTCGCCAACGGCATCGGTATGGTGACCACACTACTGGCTAAAGACACATCTCATAAAACGGTTTTCCCATGGTTCACCAAAGGCGGTGGCCTAGAAATAGAGGAAATGACGGGTGGTGGTGATTTCTTAATGGTGCCTGATCCTACAACTTTCCGCATACTACCATGGACAAGAAAGACAGGTTGGATCTTGGCCGATATTTATTTCCCAAATGGCAAACCTGTGCCATTTTCAACTCGCCAAATTCTGCGCAATGCCCTTAATGAACTCAATGACGTTGGATATAAATACTTGAGTGGACTGGAAGTGGAGTTTCATCTATTCAAACTTGAAGACCCCAAATTAGAACCACAGCACGCAGGACAACCGGCTGAGCCGCCCGAAGTAAGTCTAATAGCCCACGGGTTCCAGTATCTCACTGAGCAACGTATGGATGAAATTGAGCCTTACCTCGAAATACTGCGGAAACATCTAATCGATCTTGGTTTGCCATTAAGAACGTTGGAAGTCGAATTTGGACCAAGTCAAATTGAAATAACGTTTAAACCCGATATTGGCATAACAACCGCGGACAATATGATTTTGTTCAGAAGTGCCGTAAAGCAAATAGCCCGACGCCAAGGGCTCCATGCAACTTTTATGTGTCGCCCTAATTTTCCAAATTTATTTTCGTCTGGATGGCATTTGCATCAGTCACTGATAAATAGAAAAACTAATAAGAATGCATTTACATCAAAAAATAATGATACCATCCTATCTCCAGTTGGTCTCCAGTTTGTCGCGGGACTATTGAAACATGCGCGCGCGTCAGCCTTATTCTCCACCCCAACAATCAACGGCTACAAACGCTACCAGCCATACTCTTTGGCCCCAGACCGAGCTTTATGGGGCAAAGATAATCGTGGGGCAATGCTTAGGATAATTAGTAATGCAAATGACCCAGCAACGAGAATTGAAAACCGCGTTGGTGAACCTGCGGCAAATCCATATCTTTATCTCGCCTCTCAGATTTATTCGGGGCTTGATGGACTAAACAATAACTTAAAACCACCAGTTCCTGTAGATGCGCCCTATGATACACATGCAGATCCTTTACCAGTTTCATTGCAAGATGCAATAAACACATTAGAAAACAACGCCTTTTTTAGAAATAAAATGGGCGATCAATTTATAGACTACATATTAAGAATAAAAAAAGCTGAGGTTACGAGATTCCTCTCAACAGTTACCGACTGGGAACACAAAGAATATTTCGAAATTTTTTAGGCATTTCTCAAACTATACTGCTTGTTGGCAGTAAAACCATCCAAAACCTATGGTTGCTTCATATTAGGTAGAGCATAAATTCTATTTAAATTCAGGGAATAGTTCTTTTAATCCGGATGCATTTGCCTTTGAAATTCCCCGTTCAGTTATTAGGCCGGTTATTAGCCTTCGTGGTGTAACGTCAAAAGCATAATTTGCAACTGGAGAATTGTCGGGGGTTATCTGGACTTGTGAGCTTTCTCCAGAAGGTTTCTTGCCCCATATTGTGGATACCTCAGTTTCATCTCTTTGTTCGATTGGAATCCCTTCAACTCCATCCTCGACCGTCCAGTCGATAGTTGTTGATGGAAGACCAACATAAAATGGTACGCCATTGTCTTTTGCTGCAAGAGCTTTCAAGTAGGTACCTATCTTATTGCAGACATCGCCAGTGTACGTAGTACGATCAGTACCAGTGATTACTAAATCAACCTGACCATGCTGCATTAGATGGCCACCAACGTTATCGACGATCACAGTATGGGGAACTCCATGTTGACCAAGCTCCCACGCTGTAAGGCTCGCGCCTTGATTTCTTGGCCTTGTTTCATCAACCCAGACATGAACTAGAGTGCCTGCATCATATGCCTTATATATTGGTGCTAGAGCCGTACCCCAATCCACAGTCGCCAACCAACCTGCATTACAGTGGGTAAGTACATTAACGACGTCGCCTTTTTTCTTTTGCCTGGAAAATTTATTAATTATCCTAGCTCCATGCTCACCTATACTTGAACAAATTTTAACATCTTCATCACATATCTCTTTAGCTCTTTCGTAAGCGACTATTTGGCGTTGTTCTTCTGGTTTTTCTTTCAGTAAATTTCGCAAATCTTCTAATGCCCAACGCAGATTTACCGCCGTAGGACGCGTGGAAATTAGGTGGTCATACACATTCTGGATATTAGAATCTGAAGGATCTTCCCTCATCGCTAATGCTACACCATAAGCTGCCGTAGCTCCAATCAGGGGCGCTCCTCGTACCCACATATCTTTTATAGCTAATGCTATATCCTTAACCGATTCTAGTCTGGCAGTAATAAATTCATGGGGCAGTTTTGTCTGGTCGATAATTTCAACAGCCCAACCATCATCAGCGAGCCAGATTGTTCTATAGGATCTACCATTAACTTTCATGAATTACAGTACTCTTCCCGCAACTGCATCGAGCTTTTCTACTACTGAAGGATCCCGAGCCTCCGGAGATGTAATCAGCGAATTGTCAAGCGCTGTGTGACATCCGTCGGGGCAAACATCAACACGACCAGAAAGATTTGGCACAACCTCTCTCACTAATGAACTGGCATTTTCAGCATTGCCAAGAAGCACCTTAATAATTGTATCAACTGTCACATGATCGTGATCTGGGTGCCAACAATCAAAATCTGTTACCATGGCAACAGTGGCGTAACACATCTCTGCCTCCCGCGCGAGCTTTGCTTCTGGCATATTTGTCATACCAATAACATCACATCCCCACTCTTTATATAGCATAGACTCAGCTCGAGTCGAAAATTGCGGACCTTCCATAGCAAGGTAGGTGCCGCCTCTAACAATTCTAATGCCAAGAGCTTTTGCCCCGTCTTCCAATATATCCCCAAGCCTCGAACAAACTGGATGGCCAAATCCAACATGGGCAACCATTCCCGTCCCAAAAAAACTTTTCTTTCGGGCAAAAGTCCGATCAATAAACTGATCTGCGATGACGAAAGTTCCAGGATCTAATTCTTCTTTGAAAGAGCCACAAGCAGATAATGAAATAATTTCTGTTACGCCTGCTCGTTTAAGCGCATCAATGTTCGCCCTATAATTTAATTCAGAAGGAGGTATTTTATGGCCGCGACCGTGCCGGGGTAGAAAAACTAATTGCTGGCCAGCTAACTGACCGAACAAGAACTCGTCAGAAGTTTGGCCAAACGGGCTTTCTATTCTCTCCCAACGAATATCGGTTAACCCGTCAATATCATAGAGACCACTTCCACCGATGATACCAATTATAGGATTCTCGGACATAGCTACCTCCTATTCGGTGATAATTTTTGCTTTTTCAACAATCACTTGCTTGCGCGGCACATCACTTGGAAATGGTCCTGCAGGGCCCGTATCCAACCGTGAAATTCGGCCCACAATATTCATACCATCGATCACACGTCCAAATGCCGTGTAACCCCACCCTTGCTCCGTTTTAGATCGATGGTTCAGAAAACCATTATACTTAACGTTTATAAAGAACTGATTAGTCGCCGAATGCGGGTCGTTCGTCCTGGCCATTGCTATAGTTCCGCGTTCATTCGGGATGCCCTTGTCGGCCTCATTCTGAATTGGGCCACGCGTCGGCCTTTTATTATAACTCTTGTCAAATCCTCCACCTTGAATCATAAAAGCCTTAATTACGCGATGAAAAATTAAACCATCATATTGTCCCTCACGGACATATTGTAAAAAATTTGCCACCGTCTGCGGAGCTCGGTCGGGCTCCAACTCTAACGTAAAATCTCCCATATTCGTCTTAAAGTAGACCTTAGGTTTGCCTGCTGCCTGTAAATTGCCAACAATCGCAAACATAGTCACGAAAGGCAAAATTCCCATAATAAGATTTTTCATTCCGAACTCTCCTGATAAAACAAAGAAAACGCGTTCAGATAAATAACCTATCTAAACGCCCTATCTCCGAAAACTTTTTAGTGCAATTTAGCCCAAATCTGGCGTTTGATTGCATAAAGCATGGCACTGAAAACAATCAGAAATAATATCACTTTAAGTCCGAGGCGTTTTCGATCTTCCAGTTCAGGTTCTGCAGTCCAAATCAGGAAAGCGGTTACATCTTTTGACATTTGCTCGACGGTAGCTTTCGTACCGTCAGTATATTCAACAGCGTCATCCTCTAATGGTGCCGCCATCGCGATTTGAGAACCTGGAAAATACGGATTATAATTCATCCCATCAGAAACCTCAAAATTAGCCGGAGCTTCCTTATAACCCGTTAAAAGTGCATGAACATAATCAGCGCCATTAATACGCGCTTTGGTCATCAAACTTAAATCCGGCGGTAACGCTCCGTCATTCGAGGCCCGCGCTGCCAAGTCATTTGGATAAGGAGAAACAATCTTATCGAAAGGCTTAGCAGGACGCATCAGCAGTTCACCGTCCTCATGGGTTTCACCCTCTTCATTTGGGCCTGCCGGTACTTCAACGTCAGCGATTATCTTCTTAATTTCATCAGAAGAAAACCCAATTTCACTTAAGTTGCGGTAATAAATTAATCTAACACTATGGCAAGAGGCACATATGTCGTTATAAACCTGCCAACCACGCTTCAACTGCTTGCGGTCAAAAAATCCAAATGGTCCATTCGTCGTCCAAGACTGATCAGAAGGGAGGGCAACATCGCTGGCTGACCTTGCAGGGCTAACATAAAAACATCCAAATAATATAATAAAACATAAGGTTCGAAGAGTCGGTTTGTCGAACAACTTTGCCATTACCTGCTCTCCTCAAGACTAGCATTGTCCGTAATAACCGCCGCGCTTATGCTATCCGGTAAGGGCTTGGTCCTCTCAAATCGGCCTAATAATGGGACCAATAGAACCAAATGGAGAAAATAATACAATGTGGCTAAACGGCCAACTAGCAACCACGTACCTTCCGCCGGCTTAGCACCAACAAAACCCAGAATTATTGTATCTATTAAGAACAACCAAAATAGCCAAAAGTAAGTGGGACGAAAATTTGCACTACGGACTTTCGATGTATCTAACCAAGGCAATAAGGCCAATAATAATATTGAAGAAAACATAGCAATCACGCCCGCCGTTTTTGCAGGTATCAATACTGGCAACAAACCCCACACATCGATAAAATTATCTGGGACCGCGCGCAGAATGGCGTAAAAAGGTAAAAAATACCACTCAGGAACTATATGGGGCGGTGTCACCAAAGGATTGGCCTCTATATAATTATCCGGCTCACCAAAAAAATTTGGAGCGAAAAACACAAACCCTAAAAATACTATTAAGAATATGCCAACCCCAAAGGCATCCTTAGCTGTATAGTATGGGTGAAAAGGAATTTCATCTTTATCTCCTTTTACCTCGATTCCCAGAGGATTATTAGATTTATGTACATGAAGTGCCCAAAGATGAAGAAATACCAAGCCAAAAATGATAAATGGCAACAGATAATGAAGTGCGAAAAATTTGTTCAAAGTTGGATTATCAACTGAAAACCCGCTCCACAACCATTGCACTATTGCTTCGCCAACAAAAGGTATGACCGAAAACAAATTCGTGATCACAGTGGCACCCCAGAAACTCATCTGCCCCCATGGCAATACATAGCCTAAAAAGGCTGTGGCCATCATTGCTAGAAAAATTAAAATTCCAATTATCCATAAAAGCTCCCGAGGCTCTTTATAAGAACCGTAATACATACCCCTGAAAATATGGATATAAACGACAATGAAAAACATTGATCCGCCATTCATATGGACATAACGAATTAGCCAGCCATAATTTACGTCACGCATAATTCGCTCAACCGAATCAAATGCCATTGATGTGTCGCTGGTATAGTTCATTGCAAGCACCACCCCGGATGCAATCATAATAACCAGCACCAATCCGGCCAAAGATCCAAAGTTCCAGAAGTAATTCAAATTACGCGGTGTGGGATATGTAACTATCGAGTGATCAAGGAACGTAAAAACTGGTAGACGGTGATCTATCCATCTAACGACTGGATTTTTCCAGGTTGGCTTGCTCATTCTTTAATTTCCTAACCTATAACAATGTTAGTCTCATCCGTAAATTTGTACGGAGGGACTTCTAAATTTGTTGGGGCTGGACCCTTCCGGATGCGTCCAGAGGTATCGTAGTGCGATCCATGGCAGGGACAGAACCAGCCATTATACTCACCCTTGATATCCCCTCCCTTTTGGCCTGATGGTATACAGCCCAAATGAGTGCAAATTCCAACTAAAACAAGCCATTCGGGTTTCTGAACCCGGTCGGAGTCAGCCTGAGGATCCTTCAAATCATCTAATTTTGTTAATTTTGCCGACTCTATTTCCTTTTTTGTCCTTTTTCGGACAAATACGGGCTTACCACGCCAAATAGCTGTGATGCTCTGTCCCTCTTCAATCGAACTAAGATCTAATTCAGTCGACGCAAGTGCTAAAACATCTTTCGCAGGATTCATACTGTCTATGAAAGGCCAAGCTGCACATGCTACGCCCACAGCGCCAACGGCTATTGTCGAGTAAAGAAGAAAGTCACGTTTGGACTCATCTGCCATATCGTGTTCTATATCTTCCGTGGTTAAACCTGTATCAGCCATTATTAATTCCTTTATAACAACCAAATAATTAGTACATTTAGTCGCTGTTAAAAACTATTTTTTCAGATTGTGCAGAAGTTTTTAATCGATCTTATATCCATGCCGTTGATTACGCCAAGGTATAATGCAGAATAGCACTTTAGAAAAGAAAAATAAGGTATTTGGATTAAATTTTTGAGCCCCTAATAAGGAAAAATAATTGTTTGATCTCAATCAAGGTTTGTAAATATGAGAATAGCCATATTTGAACCAGATATTCCTCAAAATACTGGGGCAATACTGCGATTAGCCGCTTGTTTTGATATAAGCGTTGATATTATAGAACCCTGCGGGTTTGTTTTGAGTAACCGTCAACTAAAACGGTCAGGGATGGATTATATGAATCAGGTAGACATGAAGTTGCATACATCATGGAACGATTTTTATAACAATCAACAAACGAGTGAAAACAGAAGAATAATTCTACTCACCACAAAGGGTAATGTCAGTCATACTGAATTTAACTATAATCCAACTGATATTCTCTTGCTTGGTCGGGAAAGTTCCGGAGTTCCAGCTACTGTACATGCACTCGCTGATGCTTGTATCCTCATTCCTATGACACCAAAAAGTCGAAGCTTAAATGTTGCTAGTTCAGCTGCGATTGTTCTGGGAGAAGCACTACGTCAAACTGATGCCTATCCGAAATAGAAAGCTAAATTAATGAATAACATTAAATATCAAAAAGAAATTGCCCGCACCTGGTTTGAAGAATTACGGGATGAAATTTGCAAAGCTTTCGAAGCTATTGAGAATAGTGTAGATGGAGCAGAAGAAATTATGGCAATGACACCAGGTCGTTTTATACGTAAAAACTGGGAACGTCCGGAAGGTCAAGAAAAGGGTGGCGGCGGTGTCATGTCCATTATGCGTGGGCGAGTGTTCGAGAAAGTTGGGGTTAATGTATCAACAGTTTTTGGAGAATTCTCGGATCAATTCAAAGATTCCATTCCTGGCGCGGCAGAAGATCCTCACTTTTGGGCGTCTGGAATTTCTTTAGTTGCCCATCCCCGCTCACCCCACGTACCAATTGCACACATGAACACCCGTATGATTGTTACTACTCTGCAATGGTTTGGTGGAGGTGGAGACCTAACACCGGTATTCCCTATAAAACAGGACACAAAAGATTTTCATAATGCTTTCAAACAGGCTTGTGATTCCCATAACGCAGAGTATTACCCTAAATTCAAAAAATGGTGTGACGAATACTTTTTCTTGCCTCATCGGAATGAAGCCAGAGGTGTCGGGGGTATTTTCTATGACAATCTAGCGACAGATGATTGGAATTCTGACTTTGCATTTACACAAGATGTCGGTATAACTTTTAAGAATATATATTCAAATATTGTTTCACGACGTATGAACCAAGCGTGGAATGACGAAGAGAAAAGTGCTCAACTCACTAAACGCGGTCGCTACGTTGAATTTAATTTGATTCACGACCGGGGCACCAAATTTGGGCTTATGACTGGTGGTAATACGGAGGCTATACTAATGTCTCTGCCTCCGATAGCTACCTGGTCTTAAATATGAAACAAAAAATATCCAACTATAATACTTCCCCTATTATCGCTGATTCAAAGCCCGATGATGCAGTTTCTTCCGCCAATACTAAAACACCTAAATCAATTGAATTGGAAAAAGGCCAAATACTCTGTGGTGATTTCGATATACGAATTGATTCGGAAGGCATGTGGTTTTACCATGGATCACCTATTGGCCGTAAAAACCTGATTAAACTGTTTGCTTCCGTACTAAGCGTTGATGGAGAGGGTAAATATTGGCTGATTACACCTGCAGAAAAAGGGGAGATAATAGTTGAAGATGTCCCTTTTATGGCTGTTGAAATGACCGCGCAAGGAACTAATGAGGATATAACTCTTACTTTCCGAACTAATATTGATGATGAAATCATAGCAGATCACCTACACCCTATTCGTGTCGAAATAGACCCTATAACCGAAGAACCATCTCCCTATATTATGGTCAGAGATGGTCTTGAAGCACGACTAACACGTGCTGTATATTATCAAATGGTTGATCTTGGTGTTGAAATGACGATCAAAATTGGCGATGGAAAAGATGCATATAAGGAAAAAATATTTGGAGTATGGAGTAGTGGGCAATTTTTTCAAATCGGGAAACTAACAAAAAACAACTGAGCTTAGAAGATCTTATTTTGCTTCTCAATCAAAGCAAAGGTCCAATTAAACGTCGCTCAAATGAGGATGCCGAGCCGGTATCTCTCAAAAACCAAAGCCGAAATGCCTGGATGAAAAATGGCAAACCTCTAACGCCGGCGGCTGTTTTAGTGCCAATAATTATTCGAAATGAAGGCTTAAGAATAATACTGACCAAACGCACTGAACAATTAAAAGAACATCCAGGACAAATTAGCTTCCCGGGTGGCCGTGTCGAGGACGACGATCGAGACTTCCAACACACCGCTTTGCGCGAAACAGAAGAAGAAATTGGCCTGCAATCGAACCAAATCAAAATAATTGGCGAACTAGATCAGTATATCGTAGGTACGGGCTATATTGTAAATCCAATTGTTGGGATCATTGAACCTCCTTTCAAACTAAGCAGACAAAAAGAAGAGGTTGCAGAGATTTTTGAAATTCCCCTTGACTTTGCCATTGCACAGGAAAACTTTACACGCTATGCCCGAGATCACAATGGCATTATACGTCATCATTTTGCTATAACGTGGCAAGACTATTTTATATGGGGTGCAACAGCAGGAATGCTCCGAAATTTATCGGAAAGGCTGTCGACAGGCTGAAAGACAACAACTATGAGAATTTTTCTGCATATCGTTCTGCCGTTGGTTATCCCAATCCTACTTTATGCTATTTGGGCCAAAATTGATGCGCATAGAAAAGGCAAAGGATTGCCAAACTGGGAAGAAGGTTATTGGTTCTGGGTATTGATAGCCGGATTTATATTTATGACCCTTTCTTTAATTTATTTGACTACTCTCGGCGGCGGCATTCATGGACTGTATCAATCTCCGACGATAGAAAATGGGAACATTATTCCTGGTCATTTTAAATAAGGAAAATTCAGGATGCCGATATTATCCGCGAAACTGGATGTCAAACCTTGGACAAAAAAACCAGAAATACGCAAAATACTCTCAGCAATTACAAAAAATGGAAAAGAAGCTCGTTTTATCGGAGGCTGTGTCCGAGATCATCTTTTAGGAATTCCGAATCATGATATCGATATTGCAACTCAAGAGCTGCCCCATAATGTCTTTTCATTGCTAAATGAAGCCGGCATCAAAGCTGTGCCAACAGGTCTAAAACACGGCACTATTATGGCAGTTATTAAAAATAAAACCTTCGAAATTACAACCCTCAGAAAAGATATTAAAACCGATGGGCGCCATGCTGTTGTGCAATTTACTGAAAACTGGGAACAAGATGCCGCCCGCCGTGACTTTACCTTCAATGCTATTAGCGTAGATCTCCATGGAACGAAATTCGATTATTTTGGCGGCCAACAAGACCTAAAAGCGCAAACAATCCGTTTCGTGGGCTATGCTCCCGATCGAATTAAAGAAGACTATCTTCGTATTCTTCGTTATTTTAGAATTATTGCAACCCGAGGTATGAAACCGGGCGATCCAGATGAGTTGAAGGCCTGTATTGATCAAGCCGGCAAACTTAAGGAACTATCAGCAGAAAGAATTCGTCACGAACTTTTCAAAATTCTTTCCTCTGATATGGAGAACAACATAGTAAAATTAATGTATGAAAGTGGTGTGCTTCAAGTTATTTTACCACATACCAGATCTCCCGACAGATTGAACCGGCTTACAAGGCTTGAGGTTGAAGCTAGAAAGCTTGAAACCATCCAATCAGACCCGCTCCGCAGATTAGCCGCCATAATTGAAACGGACGTGACCGGCCTAAACGAAATTGTAAATTCACTGAAACTTTCCAATAACGAACACAAACGACTAATTACAATGATAACATCAGGATACAATTTAGGGCCCGAAATGACTACCAACGAAGTCCAAACCACTGTTTTTAAAATTGGGTCTGAAGCTGTAATAGACCTAATATTACTCAATTGGGCAAAACTGGAAATTCCATTCCCAACTGCTAAACCAGCATCAAAGAATAAGTGGCTAAATATGATCTCAGTAGTTAAACAATTTCGAGGAAGGGAACCCCGCCTTCCAATCAAGGGGCAGGATATAATTGATCTAGGTGTTCAACCAGGCCGCCAGATTTCGCAATTATTGTCGAAGGTAGAAGAATGGTGGTTGCAGGGGGGCTGTACCGCAGAACGGGATGAGTGCTTAAAAAAAATAGAAACACTTATCCATACCCTTTAATACATGAATAAAAAGAGTCATTTTCGCCACAATATTCTTTAAACAAATTATTAGTCGAGTTGCTTTATGAACGCGTTATATGCTGCGGTGTCCATCAACTCATCAAGATCTGACAGAGTGTCAAGTTTGATCGTATAAAACCACCCTTCTCCTTCCGCACCCGAATTTATAATCGAAGGATCTTCTTCTAAAATATTGTTTACACCCGTCACCTCACCGCCAACCGGGGCATAAACTTCAGAAGCAGCCTTAGCGGATTCAACTATAGCAACCTCATCACCTTTTCTATACTTCTCCCCAACCCCAGGCAACTCTACGAAGACAACATCACCAAGTTGTCCCTGCGCATAGTCCGATATTCCTACGGTACCTAAATCACCTTCCACAAAAATCCATTCGTGCTCTTTTGTATATTTTAGGTTCGCCATGTCGTTAAATCCAGATATTTGAACTTACTAGAATGTTTTTAGATTGGCCTTGCCTACTTTTATTCATGACAAGTATTGGGCTAATCAAGCCATTTCTTTTGTGATACTTTTTGCTTATTCCAATTTTACCTGATACGCGGTATGTGACGTTTTTGTCGATTAAAATTGAGCTGTTCAGCTGTTAACTGAAAGCCTATATAAATTTTTGACCCCGGGCCTTTACGCCCCTTTTTAAGTGGTATTGTAATTTCTACTTCTTCATCGGTAATATTAATTGTATTTCTGTTTTCAGGAAATTTTGCTCTCACGTTAAAATTCTGCCGGCCGGATGGTTCGGGATAAAATTCAGGAACAGCAATAAAATAACCAAAATCCAAGGTACGTTTTCTTTCGGCTGGGCCACGTGTAATCTCAAAATTGACTTTAAGGACCAATTTAACTGCGGAATATATTCCTTTCTTGCCAATATATTCACAGTTACCTTCAAAGCCAGTAATCTCAGCTTCATAACGAATGTCAGTAATATCTCGCCCTGGCCCGGAGCGGTAGGCTGTGATTATGTTTGTATCTCCAAGCAATTGAACTTTAGGGCATGGCGGGACAGGGTAGCTGGCCCAAGGGTTAAGTTCCTTAGTCGTATCACAGCTAGCCAGAAATAATATTAAAAGACAAAAAGTGACCATTCTGGATCCACATCTTGTCCTTCGATAATTAAACATCGTTGAGATTTCGCTGGCCATTAAAAAACGCTATTCCTGCCCCATTAATTTTCAGGGACCTTTTTTGACCTTCCTATCCGAGCCCTAATTTGATGAAAAGTCAATAAAACAACAGCAGCCCCAAGAGCAATACTCGAAATACCTGGTGCTTTAATCAAAACCAGAACAGCTAAAGCAATTCGCAAAAGAATTTCCACTATGGAAATGTTGGCTGCATCAAATTTCATTAGGGCAGTTGCCACCAGGTAAAGTGAAATTATGAGTTTGAATATTAGCCAAAGTAGCGGGCCCAATGACACGGTTCCATCATATCCAGGCAAATACGCTTTTGCGGAAGAACCATCTAGGGATTGGGCCACCTGAGCTTGTTCGATAAGGAGCAGCTCTGGATAAAACGCAAAAACAAAGGGTATGGTAAATACCACAATACCGGCCCGAACCGCTGCAAAGCCTGTTGCAAGTGGATCTGCTTTGGAAATGGTCGAAGCGGCAAACGCCGCTATTGCCACAGGCGGCGTAATTGCCGATGCCACTGCAAAATAAAAAACAAACATGTGCGCCGTAAAAAATGATGTCCCAAGCGCCGCCAACAGCGGTCCAATAATTAAAACCACATTAACATAGGCCGGCAATGTCGGCATTCCCATACCCAACAAGATCGTGGCCACCATCGCTATCACCAAAGCTAACATCAGATACACAGCGCCATCGAGTTGGAATTCTTGGCCGAACAACGTGAAGCTGTCCGCCGTCTTAAGCCAGTTCAAAACGTCAACAGTAAGTATACCTGTAAAGTTTGTGAAGTTTATACAAATATCTATTACTGAAATCGCTACCAACAGCAGGAATAGTTCAGATATAAACGTTCCCGCTTCGGCGAGGGCATGCAGTACCTTCCTTGGTGCTTTTCGTATTTCAGGGTCAAGAAACATCAAACAAATCAAGAGCATTACTGCCCAAAATCCTGTTGAATCAGGGTCGCCGGCGGCGTTTTGGTAAACTTGCAACAGCCAGGGCAATGCTTCTCCGGAGCCCGGCGTGTAGCCCATTAACCAGCCTAGGATGCCAGTGCCAACGTCATCCTTTTTTGTAAGGAGTAAGAATAAGATTAGCAGAATAGGCCCGACAATCATCAATAAGTTGATCTTGTCTCTTTTCGTTAGTTTTTGCTCCTCTGTTATTTCTCCCACGGCTTTCATACCTATGCGGCGAGATTCAAATATGACCATCAAGAACAAACTAAAGAAATAGGCAACGGCCGGGATAAAGGCCGCCACAATAACTTCGGAATAAGGGACTGAAGAAAGTGCCGCCAACACAAATGCCGCTATGCCCATCACCGGCGGCATAATTTGACCGCCAGTGGATGCCGCTGCCTCTACGCCACCCGCGAATGCCGGCCTGAAACCACTTTTCATCATCATGGGAATAGTAAGCGTCCCGGTGCCCAATACATTTACGACCGGTCCACCGGATATAGTTCCAAACGTTGCTGAGCCTACAATTGCAGCATGAGCAGGGCCCCCACGCAATTTACGAGTGACAATAATCGCAAATTTTATCAGCGCTTGCCCCCCCGCCGATGCTCCAAACAAGGACCCGAGGACAACATAAGGGAAAACAACGTTAACCGTAATACCTAGAAACTGCCCGAGCAGCCCGTTTGAATCAATTGTCAGCGCACTTCTAGCGGCCTCTACGCCAGCTTTATAATTGCGGACACCATCTTCAATGGTTCCGATCGCCGTCGTAAGATAAGCATGATCAGTCCAATTAAAATACCATGCAGCCGAAGTGATTACAGTGTAACCCGCAACAAAAATAGCAACAGCAACTATGGGAAATCCCCATACTCTGATAATGTAAACAAAATATACTGCGACGGCTATTAGCAATAATGGAAGTATCCAGTCGCCGGAAGTCTGCTGACAATCTGGCAATTCCTGCTCAAGGATGGTGCCAAATGCCTCTAAATATTCCTTTGCCCGAGCCGTATCCGCCGCCATCAAGCGCGCGCGCTCACCTGTAATTTGATCAATGAGGCAAACCTGATCGTGTTCAACCAAATAAACGATCGTGACCGCAATGGTGATAACGACCATAAAGATATCGAACATGAGCCCCATGTAACCATGAATTTTCGACTTGATAAAACCTTCTTTGGCAAATGAACAGCCGAGAAGGGAAATTAACAGCATGAAAAAAAAGGTTAATGGATAAAAATATTCCGGGTGGTATTTACTTAGGCGAGGAATGCCACCAAGCCCGGGAACCATTTGAACTAATTCAAGCGAACCCGGTATATTCGGTAAGTTGTTAGCCATCCCCATAACAACCAGGATAAAACCCAGAAAGAGAGCGCTACGTTTGACAAAGTCGGGTTCTTCTACTCGAGCATCAGACAAAATTTATCGCCCCTCCAAATACTTAAACGCCGCTGCCAGTCTTCATCTCTCAACACGATCGGCAAACATCTGGGTCAATGGTTGAAGTATTTATACCAAAGCGTAGAGTTTTCTCCACACTTATATACCGCATCAATCAGAAAGCCGGAGTAACATGCTCCGGCTTTACTTAATAATGAGAGAATTAAAATTGCACTTACGGCTTTGCACAATCTGGGATTTTACGTCCAGCCTCTTCCCACGCCTCAACAGCGCCAGGATGAAATTTAACTCCGCATTTGCAATAGCCCATCCGCTTAAGATCGGTATTTCCATAAAGTGCGCCAGGTGCCCACGGGGTCTTTTTCTTCAATTGATCGAGATCTTTAATAAAAGCTGCGGTAAGCTTCTTCGCTAAAGATTTTGACATATTCTTGTGCACAACGTCACCCGCAGTTTGTGACATAGTGCGAAAATACCCATCTTCCGAGA
>CAZXSC010000062.1:0-15678 GCA_964643045.1 uncultured Rhodospirillaceae bacterium | reverse complement strand
TCTCGGCGACGGATCAAAGCCTTCACGCGCTCAATCAACAACCGTTGCGAAAACGGTTTTCTGATATAATCATCTGCTCCCATTTTAAGTCCAAACACTTCATCTATTTCATCGTCTTTAGAGGTTAGAAAAATGACAGGAATACTACTTTTTTCTCTAATTTTTATTAGTAATTCCATCCCATCCATACGTGGCATTTTTATATCTAGGATAGCTAAATCTGCTGGCTTTTGAAAAAGACCTCGCAAGGCACTGGATCCATCAAGATATGTATCAACGTTAAAACCTTCTGCCTCCAGCATTATAGATACAGAAGTCAATATATTTCTATCATCATCAACTATAGCTATTAATTGCGGCATAAATCCACCTACGCATTTAAAGTGTCCAACAGGGTTTGCATGTCAATGATAAAAAAAAATAGTGACAATGAATGCTTTTCTCTAAATTAAATAAACGCCATAAATATGTCAAAAGTATAGCCCAATTAAGGCAAACAGTATTTAAATATTAATACCAAAATTAGCATCAATAATATCTGCTATTAGCCAATAAAATTGTTCGTCTACTTGGGTCTAAATCGTTATCCAAGTTTCAATGCACTACTTTGAAATTCCCTTCCCATATTCGGTAATGAATTTACGAATGAAACTAGTGTAGTCCGTGGCCGGTCTTCGAATTATTGCCTGTAATGTAACATCATTGCCAAATTTGAAACCATGCTGATCATAATGGGAACACATTCTAATATAGTGCTCTATTGCATATTCGGTCCAATTTTGTTCGACGGCCCATGCCTTCCAATCATTGATATCACGATGTATTGCTTTCACTGGTTTGCCAAGTTCTTCAGTTATAATTCTAGCCATTTCTTTATGGCTTATCGTGCTAGAACCACATAATTCATAAGTGGCCCCCCAAAATTTTTTATTGGTGAGAATATTGGCCATCGCTTCAGCAAGATCACCAGTATCAATTACATTCATTGGACTATTAACGGAATAAGGACGAGCATAAACACCTTCAGCTAGGATTCGAGGCCATTCGACTCGGAGGTTCTGCATAAACATTGATGGTTGGACAACGGTATACATAAGATTGGACTCAATCAGATATTCTTCGACCAGCAGTTTTGCCCAATGATGGCCAAGGGAGCTGATCTGAGAGTGATAGGCGGAACAAAAACAAAAATGCTCTACATTTTCATATTTTGCAGCATCCACAACACGTTTTCCTACTTGGAATTCATCCTGTTTAAAACGTGCGGGTATATAGCAAACTGATCTTACTCCTCGTGTCACCTTCGCTAAATCATCATCGGACCTGAAATCACCTATTACAGTTTTTTTAACGCCTAGTGCTTTGAGATTCGCCTCAGAGACCTTATTTGATGTTAAAACTTTTAATTCAACACCGCGCCCAACCAACTGCTTGATTAGAGGAATGCCAACTGCACCAGACGCTCCAATAATTAGTACCATGCTACAACTCCAAAATTAAAAAACCATTGTTGTCGCCACCCATGCATAACAGTAATTTTATGCCAGTCTCAAAACATTTAAAAATCAAAATTAAGATATGGCGGTTGCACGCTTGAAATTCGGAATATACAGTTCTATCAGAAAACATAGAATTAGGTGTGGAAAAATAATTTTATGGGACTATTTTTTTGCCATCAGTCAGAAATTATTGGTAATAATAATATCGGAGACACGGAGAACAACCGATGAAAAACACCGGAGCGAATCATACTGATAACCGGAAATTGATCGCATGGGTTGAACAAATGTCAGCTTTGGCAAAACCTGACAACGTGGTTTGGTGTAATGGTTCAAAAGAAGAATATGACCAACTCTGTACAAAAATGGTTGAAGCAGGCACATTGAAACCGCTCAACGAAATAAAACGCCCCGGATCTTTTTTGGCAAATTCTGATCCAGATGATGTCGCCCGCGTTGAAGATCGAACGTTTATTTGCTCAAAATCGGAAAAGGACGCTGGTCCAACAAACAATTGGATTAACCCGGTTGAAATGAAAAAAACCATGAAAAAACTATTTGATGGTTCAATGGCAGGTCGCACACTATACGTTATTCCATTCAGCATGGGTCCTCTTGGGTCTCATATTGCGCATATCGGCGTGCAATTGACGGATAGCCCCTACGTTGCAGCTAGCATGCGCGTAATGACTAGGATGGGTCAGGCTGCCCTTGATGTTTTAGGCGATGATGGTGATTTCGTTCCGTGCATGCATTCAGTCGGTTCTCCTCTTGCGATTGGAGAAAAAGATGTGCCTTGGCCAAATAATAAAACCAAATATATTGTCCACTATCCTGAAGAACGATCTATTTGGTCTTTTGGTAGTGGTTATGGTGGTAACGCTTTACTGGGCAAGAAATGCTTCTCTCTCAGAATTGCATCCGTAATGGCCCGAGACGAGGGCTGGTTAGCGGAGCACATGTTAATCCTAGGTTTAGAATCTCCCGAGGGTAAAAAAACTTATATCGCTGCGGCTTTTCCCAGCGCATGTGGCAAGACAAACCTTGCTATGCTAATACCTCCCAAAGGTTTTGAAGGCTGGAAAGTGCGAACAGTCGGTGATGATATTGCCTGGATAAAACCAGGTAAAGATGGGCGGCTCTACGCCATAAATCCCGAAGCAGGTTATTTCGGTGTAGTGCCCGGAACATCAATGAAAACCAATCCCAGTGCTATGAGTATGATGAAAAGTAACACGATCTTTACCAACGTCGCCCTTACAGATGATCACGATGTCTGGTGGGAAGGCCACGACGAAGCGCCTCCAGACCATCTAATTGATTGGAAGGGTAATGATTGGACACCTGATAATACAAAATTAGCTGCTCATCCAAATGCACGCTTTACGTGCGCCACAAGCCAATGCCCAACGGTTGATCCTGCTTGGGATGATCCAACTGGAGTACCAATTAGTGCTTTTATTTTTGGCGGCCGCCTCAGTCATACTTTTCCGTTAGTTTATCAATCTTTTGATTGGAAACACGGCGTCTATATGGCAGCAACAATGGGTTCAGAAGCAACTGCCGCAGCTGTGAACCAAGCCGCGATACGACGTGACCCAATGGCAATGTTGCCTTTCTGTGGCTATAATATGGCCGACTATTGGACCCATTGGCTAAACCTTGGAAAATCAATTAAACATCCACCAAAAATTTTCCGCGTAAATTGGTTCCGAAAAGACAAAAACGGGGACTTCACTTGGCCGGGATTTGGCGAAAACATGCGTGTGCTAAAGTGGATTGTCGATCGGGTGAATGGAAAAAAAGAAGCTGCAGAGAGCCCATTTGGGTATATGCCTACGTATCAAGATATTAATTGGTCGGGATTAGAAAATTTCACTTCAGAAACCTTTGACACTATTATGGACATTGATCGTGAAGCTGGACAAAAAGAGGTGGCAGAATTGGAAAATTACTTCGCAACCTTTGAAGACCGCCTGCCTCCCGAAATCGAAAACCAACGTTTGGAATTTAACAAACGTCTTAGCCTAGCGCCGCTTGTGTGGCGAATCAGTGAATAAAAACCAAATGATATCAACGTTATTTATACTACATGCGTTTTTTATATTTCCACCAAATTCTGTAAAGTAGTAGAGCAATAATAATAATGAGATAGATCAGCGGACGTGAAAAATCAGCCCGGACCATCATGAAAAAGTGGCATACACCCAATAATGAGATCGGATAAACAAGCATATGTAGCCTTTGCCAACGCCGACCGCCAATCCATTTGATCATTGATTTGGTTGACGTAATCGCCAAGGGTATCAAAAATATAAACGCTACAATACCAACCGTGATAAAATTTCGTTTTGTGATGTCCTTCAGAAAAGTGTCAAAATTAAATTGTAGATTAAGGGCAACATAAGATAATACGTGCAAAAAAACATAGAAAAAAGCAAATAGCCCCACCATACGCCGATAAGCTATCAACTCATAAAATTTTAATAACTCCGCCAAAGGTCGAACGCTCAGTGAAAGAATAATAAATATTAAACCCCAATCACCAAGTTCTCGGTCAAGTTTTTGGATAGGATCGGCTGACAATAACTTCGTGCCAAGAACAGTGTCGGAGTAAATAAAAAAAATAAGCCAGCCCAAAGGAACTAAGCTCATGGAAAAAATTAAAGTTTTAAAGATTTTCCTATAGCTTGCTCTGGCAATATTCATCAAAAAAACTTTTTGAGGTCCATTCCTTTATAGAGACCGGCAACTTCACCAGCGTACCCGTTCAAGAATTTTGTCTCAATCCTAGGAGAAAAGATAGCGCCAAGTCCCCCTTCTCCTGTTATACGCCGTTCATTTTTTTGGCTCCACCTCGGGTGGTCTATGTTTGGATTTACGTTTGAGTAAAATCCATACTCTTTAGGTGACTGGATACTCCATGTCGTTGGAGGTTGTTTCTCTACGAAACTGATTTTTACAATCGATTTTATACTTTTAAATCCATATTTCCATGGGACTACAAGACGAATTGGCGCTCCATTTTGATTTGGCATACGCTCGCCATAAATCCCAACAGCCAGGATCGTTAAAGGATGGAGAGCTTCATCCATACGCAAGCCTTCGACATATGGCCAATCGAGTGCTCGGCTTCTTTGACCCGGCATTTGTTCCTTGTCCAGCAAAGTTTCAAAAGCAACATATTTTGCCTTTGAATCTGGTTCCATACGCCTAATGATATTTGCCAAAGGTATTCCAACCCAAGGAACCACCATCGACCACGCTTCAACACAACGTAGACGATAAATTCGTTCTTCCAGTCGATGACGCTTGACAATATCGTCCACGTCAAATTTACCCGTCTTTGCAGCAAGACCGGCAATTTCTATGGTCCAAGGCTCTGGTTTCAAAGTATAGCTATTTCGCGCAGGGTCGGACTTTCCTGTGCCAAATTCATAAAAGTTATTATATCCTGTGATACCTTCGTATGAGGTTAATTTATCACCCGCCCCAAATGATGTTCTTTTAACATTTAATAATTTGGTCCTCGCCGCTGCTAGATTCGAACCAATGAACCCTGGTAATAAAGTAAAACCACCTGAAATTATAGCCGTTTGGATAAATCTACGACGACTCAGAAAAACAGATTTCGGTGTGATTTCAGACGACTTTATATCTGACATCTTTGTATACTTAATTAGCATATTTAACCTCTTTGGATTCCACCTTCCAATTAGTTCTCTATTTTTAAGCTGTTTTATAAATCAATGCGCTTCGCCCCAATTTTCTCCAAAGCCCGTATCCACCAACAATGGCACATCTAATTGGACTACGTTTTCCATTACTGATTTAATTATATTTATTGTTTTATCCATTTCTTTCTTTGGAACATCAAAAATTAGCTCGTCGTGAACTTGCAGAAGCATTTTAGCACCAAGGTTTTCCCTTTCAAGAGCCACCGGTAATTGCAACATTGCACGTTTAATAACATCTGCTGCTCCACCCTGTATGGGGGCGTTTATTGCCGCTCGCTCGGCAAAGCTACGCATTGCGCTATTACTATCTTTTATACCTGGAACATAACAACGACGGCCAAATAATGTTGTAACATAGCCTAGTTCAATAGCACTTTTTTTTGTCCGTTCCATATAATCTAAAATGCCGGGATAACGATCAAAATACGCGGCTATGTATTTACCAGCCTCTGTCCTAGACAAATCGAGTTGACGGGCAAGGCCAAACGCAGATATACCATAAATTATTCCAAAGTTAATTGCTTTTGCCTGCCGGCGAACCATTGGATCCATACCTTCAACTGGCACTCCAAATACTTGAGATGCGGTAAGCGCGTGGATATCAGCTCCTTCATGAAACGCGCCTTTGAGTGCGTCAATATCAGCAACATGTGCTAACAAACGTAGCTCGATCTGAGAGTAATCAGCCGATAAAAGTAGGTTTCCCTTACTGGCTACAAATGCTGTTCTAATCTTTCGGCCTTCTTCACTTCGAATTGGTATATTTTGTAGATTAGGATCATTAGAGCTGAGACGCCCTGTTGAAGCTATAGCCTGACCATAATTTGTGTGGACCCGCCCGGTATGTGAGTTAATTTGCTCGATTAAAGCATCAGTATAGGTGCTTTTTAATTTAGCAAGCTGCCGATTTTCCAGTACCTTGACGGGCAGCTCATGCCCCTCACTAGCCAAACCCTCAAGAACTTCAGCACCGGTCTGATAGGCCCCCGTCTTGGTTTTTTTACCACCTTCGATACCCATTTCCTCAAACAGAATCTCTCCTAATTGTTTAGGCGAATTAATATTAAACTCATGCCCAACGAGATCAAAAATCTCTATCTCAAGCTGACCCAAACGTTTTGAGAAATCAGCGCTAAGCCTCCTGAGAACCGTAGCATCGACTTGAATACCGGCACGCTCCATATCAGTAAGCACGCCAATAAGTGGACGTTCCAAAGTCTCATAAATAGAAACCATATGATCAAGGGCTAACCGAGGTTTTAGGGTTTTATAAAGACGGAGGGTAATGTCAGCATCTTCGGCGGCATAATTTAAAGCTTCTTCTAGGGGGACTTTATCAAAAGTCTTTTGCGATTTTCCACTCCCCGCGACCTCCTTAAATTTTATTGTTTTGTGGCCGAGGTGAAGTTCGGCCAAGTCATCGAGGTTATGCTTATGAAGCCCCCCTTCAATCGCGTAAGAAATCAACATCGTGTCATCTACTGGAGTTATGTTAATTCCATAATGCCTCAAGATTTTTGCATCATATTTAATATTATGCCCAATTTTTAGGATTGAAGGATCTTCTAGGAGTGATTTGAGCATACTGATAACAACATCACGTGATATTTGCTTTAATTCGATTTTTTTGTCTACACTCGGGAGGTCTTCAAGGCCAAGATTAAGACTATTTTGGTCTGAATCAGCCCTGTGTGCTACCGGAATATAACACGCGTTGCCAGGGTGAACAGACATTGAAATTCCTACGAGCTCCGCGGACATTGAATCAAGCGATGTAGTCTCCGTATCAATAGCAAACATGCCTACCGACATAGCCTCATTAATCCAGATCTCCAGTTGTGCTTTATTCTGCACCAGCTCGTAATTTATCTTTTCTCGAAGAGAAACATCAGTATAATCTTTACCCCAATCCATTCTATTATTAGCGATATTTTCTTTCTTATTTTCTATATTAAGAGCGTCATTGGGTATTTGGCCAATTTTGTTTTCCATGCGCACAATTAGTGACTTAAACGCTTGGTCATGGAGAAATTGCAAAAAAATATTAGGATCAATTTCCTTTATAAAAAAATCCTTAAGTGGCACCTCAACTGGCACATCGTCTTTAAGTGTAACTAATTCGCGAGAAGTTCGAGCCAAATCGGCTTGCTCGAGAAGGGCCATACGACGCTTCGGTTGTTTTATATTTTCAGCATTAGCCAATACTGAATCAAGGTCACCATATTCTTCTACCAATAGAGCGGCTGTTTTTACACCAATTCCATCGACACCGGGAACATTATCTGAAGAATCGCCAGCTAATGCTTGAACATCGATGACACGATCTGGGGCAACACCAAATTTTTCAATAACTTGCTCAGGACCGATCTCACGATTCTTCATAACATCATACATTTTGATATCCGAACTCACACACTGCATTAGGTCCTTGTCAGTCGATACAATGGTAACTTTTGCACCAGCATCAACTGCCTGCCTAGCATACGTCGCAATTAAGTCATCAGCTTCATAACCCTCCATATCCACGGCCGGAATATTCATCGCCCGGGTTGCTTCCCGGACTAACTCAAACTGCGGGATCAAATCATCGGGCGGTGGTGGACGATGAGCTTTATAATCTTTGTAGATATCATTCCTAAAAGTTTTCCGAGCGCGATCGAATATAACAGCTATATGATCAGCATTAGTATCATCAACTAATTTCATTAGCATTTGAGTGAAACCATATACAGCGTTCGTCGGAGTTCCATCAGGGCGGGTCATTCGTGCCTTCACACCATAATAAGCACGAAACAGAAAACCTGATCCATCAATCAAAAACACATGCTTCATTTCTCCTGAGCTGTCAGTCAGTGACCCTCTCCTTCAACAGATACAGTTTCGAAAACAAAAAGCCGGCTGCAATATGGACAAGATATCTTATTTTTATCTCCTATATTCAGATAAACATGGGGGTGCCCTGATGATCCATTTCCGCCATCACAGCTTACGGTTTTTGAATCCACAGTAGTTGGTTGCTCTAATTCACTTTTTTCCATCGCTTTTGAATTTACTCCTACTAATTTTCACCACGAACAAAGTTCAGTTGATCATTGACCACCTGCACAGTCGATGATAACCCACATTCAAACAATGGCCAAACACAGACGGGACCAATAACCAGAATTAGATGGGCATAAAAATGAGCAAAATAAAATCCAACTCTCTACCAGATTATGCAATTCAGATTAAGGGTCTTAATAAAACCTATAAAGGTAACTCAATACAGCCAGCAAAAGAGGCCCTTATCAATATAAACCTAGAAATCCCTCGCGGATCCTTTTTTGGCCTTCTGGGTCCAAATGGTGCTGGTAAATCAACAATTATAAATATTATGGCCGGATTGGTTATCAAAAGCTCAGGGGATGTTAAAGTTTGGGGATACGATATTGAAGAACAGATGCGCCAAGCACGCTCTTCCATTGGTATTGTTCCTCAAGAACTCAATATTGATCCTTTCTTCACTCCTCGGGAAGTTTTGGAGACTCAAGCTGGCCTATATGGTGTTCCAAAATCAAAGCGCCAGACAAACAACATTCTTGAGGCCGTTAGATTATCGGACAAAGCTGATTCCTATGCACGCTCCCTTTCTGGGGGAATGCGACGGCGTTTGTTAGTGGCTAAGGCAATGGTCCACTCACCACCAGTACTAGTGCTTGACGAACCGACCGCTGGAGTTGATGTTGAACTTCGGCAACAACTTTGGTCTCACCTTCGCAACCTACAAAATCAAGGTACGACGATTCTATTGACAACTCATTATTTGGAAGAGGCAGAAGAATTATGTGATCAAATAGCTATTATTAATCATGGTAGTGTAGTAACGAGCCAAAAAACTGTAGATCTACTTAGCTCGCTTGATTCGAAAGAATTGATAATAACTGTTGATACAAACTTGGCTGAAGTGCCAGAAACACTCGGTGGGTTCAATGTCAAATTAAGTGAGGATGGCAAACTTATTTTCCGGGTGCCGCCAACCAAGGTTCCAATCGAAACTGTAATGGATTCTGTGCGAGACGCTGGTTATAAGATTACCGATCTGACTACAAAGGAAAGTGATTTAGAAGAAATTTTCTTGTTAATGACAGGCTCGCACGACGGAGGTGGGGGTACTAATATCGAAAGCTAATCTGAACTGAAATTGGTTTAACCTAATAAATACTAGCCGATTAGCACCCGTAGCTCAGCTGGATAGAGCGCTGCCCTCCGAAGGCAGAGGTCACAGGTTCAAATCCTGTCGGGTGCGCCAATAATTTTTATGACTTGTCGGTTTCTTTTGAATTTCGAAATTTTGCCTAGCAACCGATTAGCAAAACCTAATATATTTTTTGGAAATCAATGGAAAACAACAACCACATAATATTTCACGCAGATGACCTTGGTTTAAGCGACGGGTTTAATGATGGTATTCTTGAAGCTGCTATAGACGGACAACTAACTAGCACGTGCGTGCGCGTTAATGGTGCTGCGTATCAAGATGCTGTTTCCCGTATTATTCCCCAAATGCCTCATGTGGGCAATTGATAAAGGTGCAGTTTTGTCCCGAAAATATGTACCCATTTTTAAAGGGGACACCCTAGTCTATCTATATAAACTCTGTTTCCAAGCTAGTTTTGAAGCAACCGTCGGAGCAATTTCAAAGCTGAAAACTGGCGCTCCCCATAAAGCTTTGGGCAACGATGGTATTGATGAAAGCTATTACAGTTACCCAGATGATGGCGACTGGAAAGAATTTAAAGAGAAAAAATACCGTTTGCGCGAAAGATAGTTCAACGCACCACCCACCACTTGGCTGTAAGTTGATTAACTAAAAAAATGCTGAGCACGAACACTACCGACGCCCAATCTCGCCAATGGCTAACTTTTTTACGACTCCCAGGGTGATGGATCGGTTTGAACTTGCTTCTGCCGCCCTCATAGTTACTAGGTATTGTTTGCGGGCAATACGTTAGCAACCAAATTAACGGGTAGCAACAGGCATATGAGAAAACTGGTGTCGCCCTAAATCATTGATAGCGTGTTGATATAGATTCTAATGGCGGCAAGTGTCATCCCATTCTCTTGCCCTCGGAAGGCAGAGGCCCTAAGTTCAAATTTCGCCAGATACCAATTTTTTATATAAAATTTAATATATTTATGATCGAAAAGTATTTAGTGATAAAATATAGGTTCTATAATTTGGAGCAATTTTATGGAAGTTCAAAAAGTTGATAAAAACGAATTATCAGAATTTGTGAAAATATATAATGATGTTTTAATATCCTCACATGAGGACAAAAACGACTTGTTGAATTATGCGTCAAAATTACTTCATAGCAAAAATATTTCTCAAGCGAAGGATATTTTTTTATTTTACACTAACAATAGTCCTAATTCTATTTCAGCCCATTTGGGTCTAGCTTTTACCTTCTGGTTTTTAGGACAATATGACTTATTCTACAAACACTCAGAAATTGTGATGGATTTAGCAAAAAAAAGCGGGGGCTTTAAGAACTTTCCAGAACTCCCGCAACTCAGCATATTGGTAAAAAATACAGACCAAATTATTGCTATTAAAAGTGAAAAGGAACAAAAAAATTTAAAACTTGAAAAACAAAATAGATCAATAGAGAACAAGAAAGAAATTCTAGATACAGAAATGAGAGAGGCGTTTAAAGCAAAAAATAGGCAAACAAAAATTGCAAAAGACCTCCAACTCCTAGATATTAGTCAGAAGCTGTTTTATCGGACAAAAAAAGAAGGAGATGACTGGAGACGGGGGAAATTCGGAAGTAATTATCCAACAAAGGATTGCCTGAAAGAAGATGCTTCAGTGGATTATTATTTTTTTAAGAACCTTGTACCGGAAAAACCAATAATTACACGAGATAAAAATATTTTAACTCTTGGTAGTTGTTTTGCCGGATATATAAAAGATTACCTTAATGAAAAGTTTTATAAACTACAAAATGACAACAGCAGCCAATCTAAAGCACATATTTTTTCTTTTACCGATGGTATAGTAAATACTTATACATTACTGCAACAATTTGAATGGGCATTCGGAAATGCTGATTTTTCTCAGCCGTTGTGGTTTGATAATGAAAACGTCCCCGTTGAATACACAGAAATAGCTAGAAAATCTACCGAATGTATATTTAAAGATGTTGATGTTTTCATTATTACTCTAGGACTATCTGAGGTCTTATATCATAAAAAAACAGATGAAGTTCTTATGCGATTTTTGCCTTCAGAGCATTTTCGTAGCGACCAACATGCATTTCGTGTCGCGAGTGTTGACGAAAACTTGATTAATCTAGAAAAAATATATGGGTATATTCGCAGTCAAAATAAAGAATCAATTATTATTTTTACATTGTCGCCAGTACCATTGGCTCGCAGTTTTCGACATATTTCAGGCATTGCCGCAGATACTGTTTCAAAGTCAATCTTAAGAGTAGCCGTAGACGAAATAACACGTTGTCACGCGGACGATGCAAATTTGTTTTATTTTCCAGCTTATGAATTGGTGAAGTCATTTCTTAAAGATCCTTACGATGATGATAATCGTCACGTATCCAAGGAAGCTATTGAATATATCATGGCTAAGTTTGCAAAATTTTATTTGAGTTAATTTATAACATCGCGATACAGAACACCTAACGGATTAACTTCGTTCCAACGATTAGCAAGCTAATTATCCTAGGCTGTCATTATCCAAAATACCGGCACGTTTGTCATTTTTCTGTTGGATAGGATCACGTTTATTTTTCGAGCCAAAACCTCCACCGCCAGGAATTTTAAAACAAATCCGTTCATTTGGACCTATCAGTTGAAAACCCTTTGATTCTAATGCTGCACCAGACCCCAGATAAAGTTGTCCTATTGCTCCATTTTCACCTCCGGCTCGTCCACTTGCCTCCACTGTGGTACGGTCAAACATTGCAAATAATCCGCAAGGTCGACCATCCAGTGTGCTCACAATAATTTTTTGTCCTAATCCCCCACGATACTGCCCGGCCCCGGCAGAGCCCGGTAACAATTCCTTTTGCCATATTACAATTGGTGCAAAATTTTCAACAACTTCAATTGGCATGGCCTTAACTCCACTTGGAAACGCTGTTGCCGACAAGCCATCCTTACCAGGCCGAGCCCCCATACCACCTGCATTAAAAAACAAAACCTCATAACGGTCGTTTCCCCATTTGGACGAGTTTTCAAAATTCCCATCAATCTCAGGCCCACCACGAATTTGTATGCCCCAAAGACAAGCTGCGCCTTCAGCGGGCACTTTTTCGGGTAACACCTTCGCCAGTGCACCCATCACAACTTCTGGCAAGAACTGCCCAATAATGTGCCGAGCACAAACTGGCCGGGGGTACTCAACATTTAAGATAGAGCCTTTTGGAGCTGATACTTTTATAGTGGACAGCGAACCACTATTATTTGGAATCGCAGGACCAATGATACACCGAGCACCAAAAGATGAGTAAGCATTTGTATAATTATACACCAGATTTATACCTTTGTTACTGGCTGGGCTGCTCCCTTTAAAATCAATCAATAATTCCTCATCGCAAATTTCGACCGAACATTCAATATTCACTGGTGTTCCAAAACTATCCAAAGTTATCGCGTTTTGGGCTTTTCCATTAGGAAGTTTACGGATTTCTTCAATCATTGATACCCGGGAGCGATTAATAATTTCATCGCCAATTTCTTCTAAACTATCGAGGCCTAATTTAGCCAACGCTTCACACAAAGATTCCGAACTGACTTCATTAGCTGCTACATAAGACATTATATCAGCTTCGACCTCTTCCGGTGTTCGCACATTCTTACGAATTATACGAACTAGATCTTCGTTAACTTCCCCCGCGTTGATCAGTTTCATCACCGGGATTGCCAACCCCTCCTCATAGACTGACGCCGCATCGGGCCCCTGACCTCGCCCACCAATATCCAACTGGTGACAGGTGCACGCAAAAAATCCTATGAGGCTTTCGTTTTTAAAGATCGGCGACGCTATGGTGATATCGTGCAGGTGGCCAGAAGCCAGCCAAGGGTCATTAGTGATCAAGTGGTCTCCTGCGACAAGTTGATCCGCCGGGATTTCTTCGAGCATTAGAGGTACGGCTGCGGCTGTTGAATTTACATGGCCCGGAGTACCGGTTTGTGCTTGCGCTAACATACGACCTCGTTGATCAAAAAGTGCTGCAGACAAATCACCAGAATCACGAACCACCGGGCTGAAAGCTGTGCGCATAAGGAGGCGCGCTTGCTCTTCAACGATTGAAATTAGATTGTTCCATACCACCTGGAAGCGAACCTCATCCATTGGATTCGTCATTTAACGACTCCTTGACTTAAGGGACCTCTAGTTCTAAGCAAAATGGAACCATTCGAGTGTAAATCAGCTAGACTATCTTGCGGCACATAAATCGTAGTGCCACTATCCTTAATGAGCCCAGGTCCCAACAAAGGAGTATTTTCTTCAAATTCTTGGCGCCCAACAACTGTTGCCTGAATATCCGAATCGGTATTCAGATCATAAAGTTTTCTGGTTGAAAGTGGCTGCAGAAAACAATTACTAAAACCTTTAACCCTTGAGGCACCGGCCTGACGCGAAGATGCGCGCAAACTAAGGCCCACACATTCCACTTCAAGACCCTTGAGTTCACGCCGATAAATGGAGACGTAAGCCTGAACGAATTTCCTATTTAATTCTTTAACACTTTCTGTGCATAGAATTTCATTGTCAATGTCAATTGTCAAATTATGACCCTGACCCCGATAACGCAGGGAGAGAGTTCGGCTTTCGACTATCTCCGAATCTGGTGCAGCGGCCTCGACAGCAGATCTCGCCCGAACAGCTATTTCTTTAAACACGTTATTAATTACACCCGCGTCAAAATGGGTGAGCGACATGTTGATACTCCGCGAAACATCAAATATGGCTTCTGATTGCAAAAAACCAATGGCTGACCCAACACCAGCGGCTTCTGGAATAAAAACACGACTAATTCCTAACTTCCGGGCAACATTCATAGCGTGAAGTGGCGCAGCGCCGCCAAACGCCACCATGCTCCGCTCTCTCAGATCAACACCTTTTTCACGTGCGTGTTCCTTTGCCGCAGAAGCCATTTGCTCTTCAACCATCTCCGAGATAGCCGCGGCGGCAGGTAACGCCGCAAGGCCTAGGGGATCACCGATGCGAACTTGAATTGCATCTTTCGCCAAGCCATTTGAAATATTGATGCCCGAAGGTTTAAAGTCGATCGATGATAACCGACCCAAGATCAAATCTGCATCTGTAACGGTAGCATGTTCACCACCGCGACCATAAGACGCTGGGCCAGGAGTTGACCCCGCACTATCGGGCCCTATATGTAAACGCTTCAAATTGTCAACATTTGCAATTGAACCTCCACCTGCTCCAATCTCAACCAAATCGATGACAGGTATACGAGCAGGTAATCCACTGCCTTGGCGATGCATGTGTTCTCTTGCCATCTCAAACGAATTACTTCTGCGGGGAATACCATTTTCGATCAAGCATATTTTTGCTGTCGTACCCCCCATATCAAAAGCAAGTATTTCTTTCTCATTCAACTCAAGGGCAACATTAGAAGCAAAAATTGCCCCACCGGCCGGCCCTGATTCGACAAGTCGTATTGGGAACCTTTGTACCGTTTCAAGATCGCTGAGTCCTCCATTAGAAAGAAACATAAAAATCGGCACTTGAATTTTTTCAGCAATTAACCCCACCTTCAGCCGTTCCAAATAATTCGAAATAACTGGCCTCACATATGCATTTGCTACTGTTGTCGAGAAGCGCTCGTATTCCCCAATTTCCGGGCTAACTTCACTCGACAAACAAATTGTAATTCCTGGCAAAAGCGGCTGCAATATATCTCGAGCGCGAACTTCATGTTCGCTGTTCATATGTGCGTGGAGAAAACAAATTGCCACACTTTCTATTCCTTCAGCTTTGATCTGATCCGCAAAATCAGACAGCGCAACTTCATCCAAAGGGAGTAACCGCTTACCTTTTGCCGATAAACGTTCAGAAACAGTATAGCGCCACCATCGCGGTATCAATGGTCTGGGTTTTTCGATATTAATATCGTATTGATCGAAGCGGCTTTCATCGCCCTGTTCCAGAACGTCCCTAAACCCCTGCGTCGTCAATAAAGCTGTACGCGCTCCGCTCCTCAAAATTATCGCATTAGTCGCCAAGGTGGTGCCATGTACGAGTCCATCTAGCCGCTCAGGTCGAATATTATTCTCTGCTAAAAGCTGCCGTACACCTGTTAGAATCGCTCGCTCTGGAGCATCGCTCGTGGTTGGTAGTTTTAGCGTCTCAATCCCGGACTCTGTAATGAGGGCAAAGTCTGTAAAGGTGCCACCGACATCAACACCCA
>CAZXSC010000061.1:0-15699 GCA_964643045.1 uncultured Rhodospirillaceae bacterium | reverse complement strand
TTAACGTCCCATTAAGTTCACCATATTCTGGCACGAGAAGGTTACCATCAATATCTTGTTTCCCAATTAGCATTGGCCGTATGGTTTCCGGAAGATCAAAAATAATACGAGCTAGCTGGTCTTCTATTAAGTTACGTTTTTCTTCGATGACAATAATCTCATCAAAGCCTTCCGCCCACTCACGGATTCTGGTTGGCTCAAGTGGCCAAGGCATTGCTACCTTAAAAACACCTATGCCGAGGCTCTCCCGCTCACTTTGGTCTAAGCCTAATTCCTCAAAGGCTTGGCAAACATTAAGCCACGCCTTACCAGGCGCAACTATACCAAGTCGTTTTTTTGTAACTGTGTGACTAATACGATCTAGCTTATTCACACGAATGAATTCCTGGGCTGCTTTAAGCTTCACTGATATTAGCCGTTTTTCTTGCTCGACCGGGCTATCAGGCCAGCGGATATGGACCCCCTCATCTGGTAAAATAAAATTTTTTGGTGAATTTATATTAACTCGGTCAGGATCGATTGAGATAGAGGCGGTACTTTCAATTATATCTCCCACACATTTAAATCCTACCCAACACCCGGAATAGCGCGACATGGCTATTCCCACCAATCCGTAATCAATATATTCCTGAACACTAGCTGGGTATAAGATTGGAATCATTGCTGCCATAAGCGCTTGTTCAGACTGATGGGCGGTTGTGGAAGATTTTGCTCCTTGATCATCACCTGCAAGAACCAACACGCCCCCATTCGGCGATGTACCCGCTAAGTTACCGTGCTTAAGTGCATCACCGGATCGATCAACACCGGGCCCCTTTCCGTACCAAATCGCAAAAACACCATCATATTTTGCCCGTTCATTCTCCGATTCCCAAATACCCACCTGTTGCGTGCCCCAACACGCTGTCGCCGCCATATCTTCATTAACACCCGCCTGGAACCTGATGTGATGTTGCGTAAGGAAATCTGATGCTTTCATCAAAGCCGAATCATATCCACCTACCGGAGAACCTCTATACCCTGTTATATAACCGGCGGTATTAAGTGAAGATGACATGTCGCGTTGACGTTGCAACATGGGTAAACGCACCAACGCCTGCGTGCCAGTAACAAAAATGCGTCCCGTGTTTGAACTATATTTTGAATCTAAAGATAGAAGACTATCGCCACCCACCACCACACTCCTGTAGTCTCATTAACTTTTTTCTAAACGATTGTTCTTTTTAATAACCCCATGTGCCCGTGCCTCGCGTTGAATAAGATAAATCCCACTCATTAAAATTATAGTAGCTCCAGTCCAAACAAATCTATCCGGAATTTCTTCCCAAATCAGATAACCAGAAACAACAGCGAATAACATGAGAGTATACTCAAAAGGCGCTACAACACCCAGAGGAGCACACATAAATGCTCCCGTCATACCTATATACCCTATTAAGGTAAAAACAGCCATAACAGTGTAGATCATCAAATCCAAAAAAGATATTGGCTTCCATACAAAAGGAAGAATGAGACTCGATAAAGCGGCCATACCTAACATAATATAAAAAATAAGGCTCAACGTCGTTTCCGTATCCCGGAGCCACCGTGTCGTCAGGTTGAGGGCTGCAAAGGCCGCACCCGCAAGCAAAGCCAAGATCCCAACAGGCTGAAACACGCCAATACCCGGTCGAAGCACTAAAACCACACCAGCGAAACCTATAATAACCGCCGCCCATCTATGGAAACCAACTTTTTCTTTGAATATTGGAGCCGACATTGCCGTTGTTATAAATACTGAGCTGAAAACGATAACCGTGACATCTGCCAATGGCATTTCAGCCAATGCTATCAAAATCAATATCGGACCAGAACACGTCAGTACCAACCTTAAACCATGGGCTCCAGCGCGAGATGTTTTTATTTGTGAGATCCGCCTAGTCAACAAAATCCAAACTGTCATCAAGACAACAATAATCCATCCTTTCACGGCTATCACTTGAAACGCAGAGTAACCTTCGATCATGAGCCACTTTCCCAGTACATCAGTGCCCGCTAAACCCACCATGCCAAAGATCATTAAACCTATGCCTTTTAAATTCTGATTGCGATTTATTTGCATTGCCATCTTTGTTTCCAATGAAAACTTTATGAATAACCAGTCTAACGAAATGAAAGATAGTGTGTAAATTCATTAATCCACTATTGGGATAACAAACAGCTCCTTTACGGCTAATTAACATAAATTCTTCATAATTTGAGAATAAGAGAAAAATTTAAACAAAAGTCGTGATCTGTCATATAAATGGAGTGATGCACCCCGTGAACAAGAATGCTTTTAAATCGGAAACCATACTAGAAGCAGAACGTTTACAGAAATCTGGGAAACTCGCTCAAGCTGAAACAGTTTACAGAAACCTACTTGAAGAAGATCCGGAACATAGTGAAGCTCTTCGTTTACTCGGCCTTTTAGCTCACCAGACTGGTCATTCCGATCAGGGATCTAAGTTGATTTTACAAGCGATAAAAAATCAGCCAAAGAACCTTGAAGCTCACTTTAATCTCGGAACTATATATTTAGAGCTGGGACAGGCAACTGATGCCGTTAAATATTTTAAAACGGCACTCTCAATTGATCCGAATAGTTTTCCCTGCTTGGTCAATTTAGGTAATGCACTCATAGCAGCCAGTCAGTTTGAAGAGGCCGTCAAACAATCTCAAATAGCTCTAGAAATTGAACCAGATAATGTTGAAGCGTTGAGCAATTTAGGCCAGGCATTATCAAAAATTGGAAAGCTAACCGAAGCAATGGACCAGCTCCGCCGCACAGTTCTCTTGCGGCCAAATGATGGACGTCTACTCAACAATCTTGGATTTGTGGAACAAACCATCGGGCTATTAGACTGTGCAAACGAAACTTACAGGCAAGCATTAAAAGTCGATCCTAATTGCGCATTGGCTGAACGCAATTTACTGATCAATTCACTTAACCTCCCTGACCAAAACCACGGCAGTTTATTTCAATTGCATGAGGACTTCGGAGCAAAATACAACCAGAATAATATAAAAAGTGATAAATTCGTGACACGTAACAAAGATATTAACCGCAGACTCCGCATCGGATATTTATCTTCGGATTTTCACGCCCATCCAGTTGGCTTTAACATACTCCCACTATTAAAAAATCACGGCGCCGAAGAAGTAGAAATTTACATTTACAGTGAGAATGAAATAGCCGATTCAGTCAGCAAACAGTTTCGTGCAATTGCGGACAATTGGCTGCCAACTAATCAACAATCTGATGCACAAATAGCTCAGAAAATTGAAGACGATAAAGTCGATATTTTGATTAGCCTAGCGGGACGCTTTAATTCAAACAGACCGACGATTGTAGCCTTTCGAGCGGCGCCAATTCAAATCAGTTTTCATGATTGCGCCACTTCAGGCTTGTCGGAAATGGATTTTTGGTTAACCGATGACTTTCTCCACCCCTCAAATTCGAACGAACTATTCACAGAACAACTCTACCGCCTGCCAATTCTTTATCAATTTAATCCACCTACTGACTTTCCACTCGTCTCGACTCTTCCCGCCGAAGAAAACGGTTTTATTACCTTTGGGTGTTTCAACAAACCTGAGAAGATAAATGATTCTGTTGTGGAACTATGGGCACAAATTCTCGCAATGGTTCCAAATTCAAAACTTTTCTTGAAATATGGGGCCTACTTTAACGATCCAGTCCTAATAAAGTATTGGCAAGATAAATTTACGCGCTTTGACATTAGTGAAGACCGTTTGATATTTTATGGTCATAATACAAATCGACAAAATCATCTTGCACAATATCAACATATAGACGTTGCATTAGATCCATTTCCGTTCAATGGCGCAACAACTACATTTGAAGCATTGGCGATGGGCGTTCCGGTTGTTGCTCTGAAGGGACACAATTTTATCAGCCGCGTAGCAGCTTCACTTTTAAACGCCGTTAAACTCAATAGGTTAAGTGCTGACACACATAGACAATATGCTAACGTCGCCAAGGATCTAGCCTCAGATATTGGTGATTTGAGCGTTTTACGTCGCTCATTACGCGAGAGGCTAATACAATCTCCCCTCTGCCAAGGAAAATCATACGCTGAAAATATGGAAAGTGCCTATCGCAGAATGTGGCAACTCTGGTGTTCTAATTAGCCAATAGCGATTAATATATGCATTAGGAAAAATATTCAGGAATCTCTTCGGCTAAAGCTTTCTCAATTCGATCGCGAACAGAAATCAAAGGATCTGGCTTTTCAAAGGCCTCTCCGGTTACCAACTCAAAAAGTTTGATATATTTATCGCTAAACTCAAGTAACGTTTCTGGCGGAATCTCCGGTATAGGGTCGTTATAAGGATCACATTTAGCGTCAATCCATAGACGCAAGAACTCTTTATCAAGGCTTTCAGGGTTCTTCCCAGTTTCCAGACGTTCATTATAACTTTCAGCTATCCAGAAGCGACTGGAATCGGGTGTATGTATTTCATCTGCTACCGTGATGATACCATTTTCGTCAATACCAAACTCGTATTTGGTATCGACTAATATTAGACCATTTTTTTCAGCTAATTGTCGGCCGCGACTAAATAATGCCAAACTTTTTTCAGATAATTCATTCCATTGTTCACGTGTCACCAACTTCGTTTCAAGGATTTCTGCTTCGGTGATTGGAGCATCGTGGTCACCCTGCGCAGCTTTGGTTGTGGGTGTGATAATCGTGGTTGGTAATTTCTGATTCTTGACAAGTCCATCAAGAAAACTATGCCCATAAAGAGTTCGCTCACCACGCTCATACATCGGCCAAATGCTCGTCTCCGTCGACCCGGTCATATAATCACGTACCACCATCTCAATCGGAAGCATGTCAAGATCCTTAACCATGACAATATTAGGATCAGGATAACTGATAACGTGATTTGGACAAATATCAGATGTTGAATCAAACCAATATTTTGCTGTTTGAGTTAGCACCTGGCCTTTATATGGAACGGCCGCTAATACTTGGTCAAAAGCAGACTGACGATCTGTAGAAATCAACAATCTTCGCCCTTCGGAAATTCCGTAAGCATCTCGAACTTTACCCCGGTAAAAATTAGGCAACTGTTTGAATTCTGCATCAGTAAGACAGTTTTCTATCAATTCTAGATTCGCACTGCTCAAGCCGTGTAACTCCTTATTCTTACTATAAACAACCTAACCGGCGTACAAAAAAAATAAAAGTAAAGTGAACATTACAAATTCAGCTGCAACCACTCAAGTGTTTCTATTGTGGGGCGAGAGGGAATGTACTCTGCCGCCAGCCAGCCCTGCCAGCCCATGTTATCAAGCTCCTCAAATATGTAAGGAAAATTAATTTCACCTGTGCCAGGCTCGTTGCGTCCTGGAGTATCGGCAAACTGAATATGACCTATTTGGCTCTTTATTTCCTTAATTCGGTTAACAAGATTACCTTCCATAATCTGCATATGATACAAGTCATACTGTAAAGCAAGATTCTTATGACCAACTTTATTGATGACGTCGATTGCTTGAGCTGAAGTGGATACTATAAAGCCAGGACGATCAAATGTATTACATGCTTCGACCAAAACCTTGCTTCCGGTTTGAGCCAATGCTTCCGCCGCATACCGCAGATTGACGGCTAATACGTCTAGGCATTCCTCCCGATCAAATTGATCCATAGGCGGCCAACCTGGTAAAACGTTCATATTCATGGGCTTCAATATTTCAGCATAGTCAAAGGCTTGCTCAACGGCCTCTTTAAACGAATCCTCACGGCCTGGCACTGCCGCGAGACCTGGACCACCAGTCATTAAATCACCTGCTCCAATATTAATAACCGTAATTTCAAGATTTTCTTCCACTTTCCTTTGCAATAAGTCTTTCGGTGAAAAATTATACGGGAATTGCATTTCTATGGCACCAAATCCAGCATTCTTGGCCGCCCGGAACCGATCCAAGAAGTCATGTTCCTTGAACATCAGAGATATATTTGAAGAAAAATTGGGCATCTTAATCCAACAATTTTAAAAAATAAGGCATATTCAATTGGTCTAACACATGACCACCAATATCAAACAATTACCCGAAAAAGAATAGAGCAAAAATGTCGCCTGAGCTATACCAATCAAATTTACCAAAGCGAGAAATGACAACCATATTATAATGCGGATATTTTTGAGTTTATTTTTAATCTGTTTGAACTTAAGGTCTCGAAATCGATTGCCCCTGAAAAAAAGGAGTTCCACATTGAGCCGATTACCGCAGATTCCTTATGAAGAAATGACCCCAGATCAACAAAACCTCCATGACGAAATCTTATCAGGACCCCGAACCCATATAGCAGGCCCCATGCATACCTGGTTTTTGAGTCCAACATATGGTTCACTGATTCAAAAAGTCGGTGCTTTCTGCCGCTATGAAACGTCGCTAGAACCCCGACTATCTGAACTTGCTATAATCATCGTCGCGCGCCACTGGGACGCAGATGTTGAATGGTTTGCCCACAGTAAAATCGCTTTCGAAAATGGACTTGCTCAGGAAACTATTGACGCAATTAGAATAAGAAAACGCCCGCATTTTGAGCGGGAGGATGAAGAACTTATTTTTGATATTACAACATCTATCCTCGACACCAAGACCCTCTCAGATGAGATGTTTGTTATCGCTGAAAATAAAATGGGTAAAAAAACCTTGCTCGAATTGACAGCTATAATCGGCTATTACTGCAATATAGCCATCCAACTCAATGTATTTGAAATACCTACAGAAGATGGCAGCCTATTAGAGAAAGCCCCCTCAGCCTGACCATTGATGCCAGCGTTTGCCTAAACAAACGGAATAATTGGGATTAGACAAATCCAACCCCAGTCGTTACTTTACATAAAACGTTTAATTACAAATTTATTTCAACAATAGGGGAAATAAGATGCCTACGGATGGCCCAACATGGGGCGATATGGTCGACCAATGCTCAGATCTTGGTTTATTGGCCAAGAAATTATATGTAATCTTCACCTCGCCGGTCAACGGATTAAACCCGATAATGGAAGTTTTGGACGAACATCTAGCTTACCAAAACAAAATACAAGACGAAGGTATTATGTTTGGGGCTGGTCCTTTCTCCGATGACACCGAGCAAAAGTGGAACGGAGAAGGCATGGTGATTGTCAGGGCTGAATCGATGGCTGCCGCAAAAGAAATTGCAGATAATGATCCAATGCATAAATCAGGCGCACGCTCATATCGCATTCGACCATGGTTATTAAACGAAGGAAAAATTACGGTTGATCTAACATTTTCAAACAAAAGCATGGTCATCAAATAGTAGAACAGGAACCGATGTATGGTTATCCAAACAACTTAGATTATTATTGACGTCCCTAACCATGAGATCGTGGATTAATTAATCAGGTGAGGATACTACCGAACCACTTGTTAATCGGGCTTCCAAATCAATGTGGGCCTGCTGAGCGCCATAAAGTTCCTCATCTATTCAAATAATTCAACATTAATTTTTCAATTATAAACAACACTGGAGACAAATTGGTGTCCAGACTTGTACATGATTATGCTCATCAACCAGACATCAGTGCACCCCTAATTGATCTAAATGTTATAATATGGCAAGTTTTATTCATATTAGAAATCCGAATAGCTTGTATCACACGTGCTAAAATAGGGAGACAACCATTGATCAAAGTCACTGACTTGGCGTACGCGAGATATCGGGCCCCGGATTTAGATGAAATGGAAACATTTTTGGAGCATTTTGGCCTCGCACGATCCGCGCGAACAGATACGGCACTTTACATGCGAGCAACGGACAAACAGCATCACGTCCATATAACCGAAATCGGCGAACCAGAATTTAAAGGCTTCGCGCTTTATGCTGGCAGTGAACGTGATTTAGAAATTTTATCTAAAAGCCCCGAAGCATCAGACGTCGAAGATATCCTTGAGCCTGGTGGAGGAAAACGTGTCTGGATGAAAGATCCAGATGGTTTTGAAATCGAAATTGTCCATGGAATAAAATTGCTGGACCGTATCTCTGTAAAAAATAGTTTTAAAACCAATAGTGGAGATGATGTAAGGCGCAAAGGGCAAACTGTGAGACTCCAACCTGGACCGATTCAATGTAAGCGACTTGGACATATCGTTCTAAATGTTACCAATTTTAACGCAACCGATGCTTTTTATAAGGGAAATTTTGGTTTTATAAGTTCAGATGAATGTCAAGACGAGAACGGGAAGACCGTTTTTGCCTTTAACCGGTTAGATAAAGGAAAAGAATTCGTCGACCATCATACACTTTTGACTGTTCCAGCTGCCAAAGCCAGCCTTGGCCACCTTGCTTTTGAAGTTGAAGATATAAATGCGATTTACCTGGGACATGACCACCTGAAATCTCAAGGATACAAACATTCCTGGGGAATAGGACGCCATATATTAGGTTCTCAGATTTTTGATTATTGGTTTGATCCACTTGGGTTAAGGCTTGAGCACTGGACGGATGGTGATCAAATTAATGAAGATGTACCAACAGGTTATACACCCGCCGCGACCGCTTTAGATGTACAATGGGGCGCCAGGGCTGAAACGCGCCTCACCTAAATACGGTGATGAGGTTGGTCAACTACAAATTTTACCTCTTTCCAGGATGGTCTAATCCCACGCCTTCGAGATGACCGAAATAATCTTCTATCTTTTGAAGGTCTGCCTGCGGTAACGGAGGACCGAGGACCGATGCAAGGTTGGTTTCCAAATGTTCCAGATTACCTGTACCTAATAGAACGGTATCAATACCCTGCTCGTGACGAGCATATCGATAGCAGGCATCCATCACGCTCGAAGCGGCACCATCTCTTACCAAAAAACCAAGCGGATCTTCCGACGCAGCAAACCATTCTGGTAATCGACCGTTACCGACAAGTTCTTTAATATCACGCTGCAGACGTCCGGGAACAGAAAATAAGCTACGAACGACGAACATTGCCATTGTGCCAACATTCTGCTTAATCATTTCTGGCAGCAGCACTTTTCTGGCATTATGGTTCATGAGGGAAAAGGCAAACATCATTACATCAAAATAATCAGCACCTAAGGCGTTTGAAAGCGAAAGCTGTTTTGGATCGGCAGGTGCCGATTCCGTGATGCCCAAAAAACGAAATTTTCCTTTTTCTTTTTCTTTGAGCAAATGAGGGACTAACGTCATCGCATGCTCAAAATAATTTGGTGTTATACCATGCAAATGGAAGATATCTACAAAGTCTGTATCTAGGGCACGCAACGAATTTTCCAAGCCTGCTATCACCTCTGCCGTCGAGTAAATTTTTCCTTGCCAGGCTCCGTGGTGCTTTGTGGAAATTACAACCTGATCACGCGGTACACCCTTAATTGCCTTTCCAACAATTGATTCTGTGCCATAGGCGTTGGCGGTATCAAAAGAATTAATTCCTAAATCGATAGCTTTTTTTACAACATTAATTGAGTGTGGCTCGCTTTTACCACTCGATCTTCCCAACGCACTCCCTCCCCCACAACCGAGGGTAGCGACACTTACCTTAAGTCCGGTACGTCCAAGTGTCGTAAATTCCATTTAACTCCCCATTTTCTTTATGTTTTCCGGACCATAACCTTGCCATCTTTATTCCTCAAGGTATTGGCTAATTGCCGGACTTTGTTATGATTATATTAGAACAACTTCTTGATCGGAAGCCAATGAAACTTGTAACTTTCTTAGACAGCAATAAAAAAGAACGACCTGGAGTGTTGGTCGCGGACGAGAAAAAAATTGTAGATTTACAATCTTCGAATCAGAAGAATGGACGTCGAATCAATTCCTCATTTTCGTCCATATTAGGCATTATAGAAGGTGGAGAAGAATCGCTCGCGGATGTTTGTTCGGAGCTAAGTAATCCCCATTCAGAAGCTTTCGTCGATACCGCATCGGTAACCTTGTGCAGCCCAGTTCCCCAGCCGCCTCAAATTCGCGACTGTCTCTGCTTTGAACAACATTTAATTCAAGCTTATGAAGTACTGCGTAAGATTAAAGCTTCAAAAGAGGCTGACCCGGAAGCCGCCCTGGTTCGATACGAAGAACAAGGTCTCTTTCGTATTCCGGAAGTTTGGTATCAACAGCCCATTTATTATAAACCAAATCGATTTTCCGTCATTGGAACCGACCAAGATATTGTTTGGCCTCCTTATGCGAGTGTGATGGATTTCGAATTAGAGTTTGGCTTCTTTATCGGAAAATCTGGCCGGGACATTTTGCCTGAAAATGCTATGGATTATATTTTTGGTTATTCAATTTTTAATGATATCAGCGCTCGCGATACTCAGGCCACAGAAATGCAAGGTGGCCTCGGGCCTGCCAAGGGAAAGGATTTCGATACGGGAAACGTCATTGGACCCTGTATTGTAACCGCTGATGAAATTAATCCATATGATCTAACTATGATCGCCCGTGTTAATGGCGAAGAATGGTCAAGAGGATCAAGCAGTTCCATGAATTGGAAATTTGATGATTTGATCTCCTATATATCTAAATCGGAAACGCTCTATCCCGGTGAATTTTTTGGCTCAGGAACCGTCGGTGGAGGATCTGGCTTGGAGCTTGAACGATATCTTAAGCCCGGGGATATTATAGAATTGGAAGTCGAGGGCATCGGAACATTACGAAATAAAATTATCAAGGAACAGTAAAAAGGAGACCCCGCATGGTAGAACAAGTTCGAAGAGTAGTTACCAGCCACGATGATAACGGAAACTCTATTTTCATGGAAGACGGACCAGCACCCAGCGTAAAAGAAATGGAATCCATGCCAGGATTGGCGTTGACCGATCTGTGGGTCACACAATCTTCACCTGCCGATAACAGTGGCAGCACGGATACCGCTGACCGCCCTATTGTTTTGGAACCACCTGCACACGGCACAATATTCAGAATCGTTGAATTCCCACCAGATTCAGCTTGGCGAGATAGTGCCGACGCCAAGGACGCCTTTAGCTCCATTGGCGCAGATCACGCGACCGATGACAATTCCGATGACGCCATGATGCATAAGACTTCGACCGTTGACTATCTTATCATTCTCAAAGGTGAAATCTGGGCAATACTCGACAATGGTGTAGAGACATGTCTTAGGCAGGGTGACGTAATGGTTCAACGTGGAACTAACCATTCCTGGAGCGTACGTACAGATGAACCATGTATCTTGGCAGCTATTTTGGTTGATGCGAACCCGGTCTAACAGCATGCTGATGAAACAATGAATATTGCTAGTTTTCTAACAAAATCGAGTGTCACCTGGGCAAGTCGCCCTGCCATCGCCTGCGGCACCCAAACAGTCCATACCTACGAACAGTTTGGAACGAATGTGCGTCGTTTGGCATGGGCAATGATCCATACATTAGGCCTGAAACCAGGTGAACGCGTGGGTATTGCGATGAAGAACTGCACCAATTACAGTATTGTTTTATTTGCGGCATGGCATGCTGGTCTTATTGCTGTTCCAATGAATGCTAAACTACACCCACGCGAATTTAAATTTATATTGGAGAATTCCAGAGCAAGGATGTGTTTTGTAACATCCGACCTTGAAAAGAGTATCCAGGAAGCAAGCAAGGAGAATGCCGAGCTTACCATCTTGAATACCGATAGTGCCGAATATGGCAAATTACAAAAATTTGAAGAAATCAAAATGGCAGAAACGAAGCCCGACGATATTGCCTGGCTTTTTTATACCAGTGGAACAACTGGACGGCCAAAAGGCGCAATGTTAACCCACCGAAACCTTCTAATGATGACAATCAGCTACTTTGGCGATGTTGTTCCCGTTGACGAACACGACAGTCTCCTGCACGCGGCTCCTATGTCCCACGGATCCGGACTTTATATACTGCCATATGTTGCAAAGGGCGCCTTCCAAATTATTCCACCTAGCGGAGGCTTTGATGTCGATGAGATCGCAGATTTATTGATTAAACACAAGAATGTGAATGCCTTCTTCGCCCCAACAATGGTTACCCGTTTAATTAATTCTAAGAAAATAGCTGAAGGCGATACCCGTAATCTCAAAACTATTATTTATGGCGGCGGGCCAATGTATGTTGACGACTGCCAACGTGCCTTGGAGATCTTGGGTTCCAAGCTTGTCCAAATATACGGACAAGGTGAATCTCCGATGACGATAACCGCCCTCTCCCGAGAAACTCACACCGCTAACAATGATCCACGCTATATTCATAAACTTGGATCTGTAGGAACTGCGAGAAGTGACTTAGAAATTCGCGTCGTCAACGAAAAGGATGAAGTCCTGACGAACGGCGAGGTCGGCGAGGTTTGCGTTCGTGGTGATGTTGTGATGATCGGCTATTGGCAAAATGATGAAGCGACCCTGCAGACGTTACGCGGCGGCTGGCTCCACACGGGTGATATGGGTGAAATTGATGAGGAGGGTTTTCTCACTCTAAAGGATCGTTCAAAGGATGTCATAATCTCCGGCGGATCCAATATTTACCCCCGAGAAGTTGAAGAAATTCTTTTAAAACACACTAATGTTGCTGAAGTATCGATAATAGGAAGACCTAATCCCGAATGGGGAGAAGATGTAATTGCCTTCGTCGTCTGCAAGGATGATACCATCGTAACAGAAATCGAGTTGGATGAGCTCTGTATTGCCAACATAGCACGCTTCAAGCGACCGAAAGAGTATCGATTTCTCAACGAACTACCCAAGAATAATTATGGCAAAGTATTAAAAACACAGCTTCGAGAAATGGTATAAAAAACCCGCCCAAGACATGGGCGGGTTTCTCGACGAATTTATAGAGTTACTTCGCACTAGCCGGTATTTTTAGTCCTATTTCCTTATAATACTTAAGTGCACCGCGATGCAATTTTGTATTATTCTGTGCAAATATATTTTTCTTATTTAGGGCGCCCTTAGCCCAACTAGTCACAGACCACATTTCATCAATATGCTCCCAAAATGTTTTAGTCATTTTATAGATAACATCCTCTGGAATGCCCTTCCGAGTATATAATCCAGTATAAGCAGCAACCGTGTGTATAGGCTTCTCATTGACCTGATTTTTTCCGTAAATATCCGGCGCAAATGTAGTTCGCTCTTTACCTGGAACCCTAAACATTTTTTTCATCGAAGGTGCATCCCAAGACTTTGGATCTTCGATACCCAAGAAGCGAATTTTACTGGTCAAAGCTACTTGCGAGAAAAAAGAGGCCGGATGGTTCGAAGTAGCCACTATCATAGCTATTTGCCTGTCCTGGAATGCCTGCATGGCCGGGGAAAAACCAAGTTTTACAGGTGTATAATCTTTATTCATTTTATAACCCGTCACAGCCTCAATAAATTGAGCTGATACGACCTTTTGCACTCCGGTTGGCGGGCCAATAAATACGCGTTTACCCTTAATATCAAACAGCGTTTTTATGCCAGAATCACCATAAACGCCGAAGTTATAGGTTCCAATTCGATAGTTAAAAATCAAACGAAGATTTTTTGCGAGCTCGGGAGCCTTCTTGACCTTCTTGAACATGGCGACACCCTTGTTCATTAGCCACATCAACGAAGGTGCTCCAAAAAACAGGTCTGTCTTACCATTAGCCGCATCCAGGGCATGACGCGGCGCGGCGCCTGTCGCGTTAACCTGAATCTCGATGCCTTTGTTGTATTTTTGTACAATTTTGGCAAAAGTAGTGTTAATTGCAAACGGTGTCGGCAGACTGATGGTCGACATCTTGTAAAAATCTTTTGCTTGCGCTGTGCCGATACACATCATCGCTACAGCCGCGGCAGCAAAAAGCTTTGTTCTTATTTCAGGTAAAATCACAATGTCCTCCCGTTGGTTTCTAATCAGTGTGATACGGATGAATAAATTTTAAATAGCAAGGTGAATTAAACATAAATAATACTTTAAAACAAATCAAATCAAGTTGGCGTGCTAGGTATTGTTGACTTTGCCCGCTTGGCGTCCACATAAAGCAGAATAAGCGAAGCAATAAAACCAGCTATCTGAACCTCAATATAAGTGAGCAAAATTACAACTCCAAGCGCTATACGTAAAATCCTAGAATAAATCGGCAGAGGTGCGCGGTCTACACCACCCAATGCCGTCGTCACCAACCAAATAGCCAAGGCAAGCCTGATTACAACCGATACAAAAGCAATAACCTCAAAGTTATAAACCAGTGATAAAGAAGGGTTATAAATAAGAACGAAGGGGATCATAAATCCAACAGATGAGAGCTTGAGTGCCTGCATCGCTGTATTCATGGGGTTCGAATTGGCAATCGGCGCGGCCGCATAAGCGGCAATAGCAACAGGTGGCGTAATGGCCGACAATACGCCAAAATAGACCACAAAGAGATGGACTAGCATTTTTGGAACACCTAGTTTTTCAATCGCTCCCCCCATAATAATTACGATAATCACATAGGCCGGTATTGTCGGAAGCCCCATGCCCAGCACGAGACTGGCAAGAGCCATCAATACCAAAGCAAAAAATAAATTAGTACCGGCAAAGGCTAAAACCATGTTAGAAAAACGTATACCGAGACCCGTCAGATTCATAACACCCACGATAATACCTATAGCGGCGACAGCCACCATAATACGAGCACATTGTTCACCACCCTTGGCCAGCGCATCGATAAATATCTGGGGTCTTTTGCGAACAATAGGATTGATAAATCCCATGACGACGCCCGCCACGGTTGCCCAAAGGCCAGCTGATGCCGGCGAGCGACCGGTAACAAGAACGCCAATGATAACAATTACAGGAACAAAAAACATAAGAGATTTGATCCAATCCTCCCGTGTCAAAACCTCTCGCTCTTCTTTTGGTATCGAAGTAATTCCCAGTCGCGCCGCTTCAACCCAAACCGCAATAAATAAGCCCCCATAATAGAATAAAGCCGGCATCAAAGCGGCCGCTATGATAATAACATAGGCAATACCCGTAAAATCAGCCATGACAAAAGCGACTGCGCCCATAACTGGTGGCATGAATTGTCCTCCTGAAGAGGCTGCCGCTTCGACCCCGCCAGCAAAGGAATTCCTAAAACCGCGTGCTTTAATCATTGGTATCGTAAAAACACCCGTCCCGACCACATTTGCTGTGACCGCACCGGAGATCGTGCCAAAAAATCCACTAGCCGCGATTGCAGCATGAGCCGGCCCTCCTCTCAACGGGCCCGTAAGGCTAATGGCTATTTTTAAGAGGGTACTGCCTGCCCCTGTCGCCTCCAGCATTGCACCAAAGATGATGAATATAAAAATAAGTGATAAAACAATAATAACAATAAAGCCGAAAACACCATCGAAGCTGTACCAAACTGTCCGCAGCACCGATTCAAGGTCATAACCTCCATGAGCAAAAATCCAGGGAAGATCAGCTCCAAATAAAGCATAGATGATCGTAAGAAAGGCAAACAATGCCAGAGGCCAACCATAGCAGCGCCGCGTCATCTCAAGAACGACAAGCAATCCCCCGCATCCAACAAAAAGATCATCCGGCAAAAAACTATAGAGCCCACTTTCAAGTTCATCATAAACGGAAGAAAACCAAACGATCGATAGGACAACCAGAAAAATGAGAACAAAATCGATACCCCATTGCCCAAATTTGGTTTGTTGATTTTCGGTTTGATACAA
>CAZXSC010000060.1:0-15791 GCA_964643045.1 uncultured Rhodospirillaceae bacterium | reverse complement strand
AAATAGGAGAGGAAAAATGAAACTACATTTAGTTTTTACTTCAATACTTGCTAGCACACTTATTTCGTCCGTGACGTTAGCCCAAACAGTTGGGGTAGGCACCACCAAGGGTGGTTTTACCAATCAAGCTGGACAATCACTATCAAAAGTGGTCTCCCAAAAAACAAATATACAAATGCGCTCGCAACCTTTCGGAGGATCGAGTGTTTACGTTCCGGCCGTTAATGCAGGTAAATTGGAATTTGGTTTAGTAAATGAACTTGAATCTCTTTACGCTGTAACTGGAACTGGAATTTATCCTGGACGCAAACACCCCAATTTGCGTGTAGTATCTGCAACAATTCCGTTTCGTGTTGCTATATTTGTTAGGAAAAATTCACCAATCAAATCCGTGAAAGACATTAAAGGAAAACGTGTTCCAAGTGGTTGGGCATCTCAGCGCATAATCCAACCTCTTATGGATGCACAACTAGCCAGTGCGGGTTTAAGCTATGATGACGTAATAAAAGTACCGACACCAAATGTGGTTAAGGGTGGTAATGATTTTGCTGCCGGAAAAACAGATGTCTTTTTCTTCGTCTTTGGGGCAGGCAAGGTTCGGGAAGTAAACGCAAAAGTCGGTGGACTTCGTGTATTAGACTTTGATCCGTCACCTGCTTCATTAGCTGCGGCACGCAAATTTGTTCCTATGGCGTTTGCAAAACCTGAAAAACCTTCCAAAAGAAACGTGGGCGTATCCAAACCTATTCACGTTTTAACTTATTGGCACACACTAGCTGCAGGCAACCATGTATCCAGCGGAGTGGTTTACAAAGTGGTAAAAACCATGCACGACCACCGCAAGGCATTAGTAAAAGCTTTCCCTGGATGGGGCGGTTTTCGGTCAAATAAGATGGCAATCAACTTCAAGGGCCTGACCTATCATCCAGGTGCCATTAAATTTTATAAAGAAAAAGGTGTGTGGCCACCAAAATAAAGGTTTCAATTTTAATCCCAAAGTTTGCCATAAACCAGGTGGGGGTCATTTGTGACAGAAACTGAAACGATTGACCCATGCATCGAAAGACCCACGGCAATGAACAAATTTATAACGGTTCTTGCCGTAGGTCTGACCTTGGTATCTATAGCTTGGGCATCTGATCTATTTCGACTAGCTGGTTTATTGCTTTATACGGAGCAATTCTTATCAGGCATAATTGCAATTGCCCTTCCACTGGTGCTTCTATCAATCCGCGCCGACAGAGAACGAAACCATACCAATATTCCCTGGTATGATTACGTTCTATCCCTAATCGTATTTTTGTCAGCCATATATATGGCTGTTCGATATCCCGTCCTAGCAGAACTCGTCTCGGATGCCCCGCTAGATGGTCTCATCCCGGGCGTAATAGTCGTTGTTCTCTTAATTGAGGGGTTGCGCCGAACGGTTGGGAACGTGCTCACAGGTCTCGTTTTATTTTTTGTACTTGTGGGTATTTTTGGTCACCATTTGCCGGGTAAACTCGCCGGTAAAGAAATTCTAACGCGCGACCTATTTTATTATTTGGCTTGGGACCCAACAAGTATCCTTGGCGTTCCCTTGAAAATTGTCACCTCGATTGTTATGGCCTTTGTTTTTTTTGGTCAGGTTTTGACCAAGTCGGGCGGCTCAACTTTTTTTACAGAAATTTCAATGGTGCTAGTTGGACGCTATCGAGGCGGACAAGCAAAAATTGCAGTGACAGCCTCAGGCTTCTTTGGCTCAATCTCAGGGAGCGTGGTTTCAAACGTTGTTACGACAGGAGTTATTAGTATTCCTCTTATGCGAAGCGCGGGCTATCGAGGAATTCAAGCCGGTGCAATAGAAGCGGTTGCATCAACAGGGGGGCAATTAATGCCACCCATAATGGGCGCCGCTGCTTTCCTAATGGCGGAGTTCCTGGAGATACCCTATAAAGAAGTTGTTGTTGCAGCCCTTATCCCAGCGATTTTGTATTATGTTGCCTTATTTATTCTCGCCGACTTAGAAGCGGCCCGAACAAATATCAAACCAATGAAAAAAGAGGATATACCAGGATTTATTGACGTCCTTAAAACGGGCTGGTATTTCCCATTGCCATTCGCTGTTTTGATTGTTGCTTTATTCGTATACAACTATTCGCCCGAAATGTCTGCTCTGTTAGCGGTAGTAGTCATCATCTGCACAAGTATGCTTTTTGGCTACAAAGGTCAGCGATTAACAATATCAAATCTATTTGAAGCTGTTCGACAAACCGGACATTCGGTTCTAGATATTATTATGATAGGAGCCGCCGCGGGGATCGTAATCGGCATCTTGAATGTAACTGGCGTCGGTTTTGGCTTATCTCTTGTTCTTGTTGAGCTTGGCGGCACAAATATATTTCTTCTACTTTTTGTATCAGCGCTAGTGTGTATTTTACTCGGAATGGGGATGCCGACCGTTGCGGTCTACTTAATGCTGGCGACCTTAGTTGCACCAGCTCTCATTGAAGTTGGGATAGATCCTATGGCTGCCCATTTATTCATTCTTTATTTTGGCATGATGTCAATGATCACTCCACCAGTGGCAATAGCGGCTTTCGCGGCTTCCAGTTTGACAGGCAAAGACCCAATGGCGACCGGTTTTGCTGCAATGCGATTTGGCTGGTTTGCTTATCTAGTACCTTTTCTTTTTGTTGTCGTACCGGAATTATTAATGGTTGGGAGCACAATGAGTATATTACTCATATTTGTAAAATCTGTCTTCGGCATTTGGTTAATTTCTGTGACCTTGATGGGGTATGTCATTCAACCAATCAATATCGTAAAACGAGCCTTGTTTGGAATTGCAGGTGTCGGAATGTTCTTACCCGATACTATCTTTAACGCCGGTATTCCATTAGCAATAATTGGGTTATTAATCGCTATTGGTACAATCGGCTATGAGTTTATTAATAGCCGAAAATTATTAGATACAAAATCATCAAATTAAAGTAATTATTTATATATTGGAACGTGCCCACCAGGGTAGAAAAAATGGCGGTTCTCATGTGTCATGATTACTTCCTGTAAACCAACTAGGGTACACTATAAACCTGCTGTGATTTTACAAAATAGCTGGCTTGGGTTTAACGGGGGACTTTCCGACCTCCACGCTACATGATGATCCGGACGGATTAACACTAAATCCGCCTCATAAAGAGCCCGGAGGCCCTCATCCTCAATCTGAAGTAGATCTAATGGAACCTCTCTGGACTTAGCGGCATCAATAATTGGAGTAACGCTTATGTCTCTATTAAGCTGCAACAAGGTAAAATCGGGCCCAAATTTATCAAAAATTGCCGTCTCCTCGTCTAACCAATAATGGGGGGCACGACAGCCAGGCGTCGCAGTTGGAACATATTTATGGGGATCATCCAATGGAGGTGTGTCACCGCCAAGATCAATAATAGGCGAGTGACAGTACTGAACACCTAACTGTATTCCCTGTGTATTAAACTCTATCATTGCGTGGTGGAGTAATTTTTCACCAAGCTTCTCTCGAAGCCGCCGGCCCTTTTCATTGTTCTCTTCAAGTTCGGCGCTGATTTCCATTTTACCCAAGTTGTCCGCGAGCGAACGCGCAAACCGCGTGTTTCTATGAGCTATCGGACGGCGTTCACTTTCATAACTCCCCAATAATGACGCTCCCCCCCAACCATTACATGCAGCAGCTAGCTTCCAGCCGAGATTAACCGCATCGTCAATAGAGGTATTATAGCCAAGCCCCCCTGTAGGGGTAAAAAGGTGTGCCGCGTCACCTACAAGAAAAACCCTACCTATTTGAAATTTCTCAGCTACTAACGTCATCCCGGCTGTCCACTTGGCCATCCCAACTATTTCGTAATTAAAGTCGCAACCTACTGTCAGTTCTAGCGATTCTTTAACCCACTCCTCTGAAGCTTCAACACCCGGTGGCAATTGTGTGTGAAAAGTAAAAATACCTTCCCCATCGAGCGCGCCCATTATTGAACGCCGCTCACAGTTCATCGCTAGTTGCTGCCAGGCAGGATCTCCCTTGATAATATTGTAAAAATCAGGTGCATATAGACGCGTGGCCAACATTTGCCCACCCATAAATTGGCGTTCTTCATCGAAGACACCTTCATGTTTAATCCCAAGGCTCTTCCGCACCTGGCTTCGCGCACCATCACATCCTGCCAAATACTCAAAACAAAATGTTTCAATCTGCCCTCCATCCACATTTTCAACATTAACGCTGACGTGATCTGACTCAGACCTTACCTCTGTCACTCGTCGCCCCAATAGTAAATCAACACACGAATACTTCAGGGCTTCCTTGCGCAGAACAGGCTCTATGAAGAGTTGATTTGATCGGCTAACTGGCTCAGGTGTGGGCCAGTCATCATTCTTAATTCCTGCCCAATCACGAGACTCACGCCGGCTGGGGCCTTTAAGACGGGCCAACTCATAGCCAGTACCATAACGAGTATAATAGGCCACATCTTGCGGGTGATCAGCAGTTAGACCAACATCTCGTATTTCTTCGGCAATACCATGGCGTCGATAATGTTCCATGGTTCGGGCAGTTGACGAATTAGCTTTAGGCAGCCACGGTTGTCCCGTTTCTTCCTCAAATATAACACAACTCACTCCCTTCCGGCCTAGTTCCATTGCCGTCATTAAGCCCGCCGGACCGGCGCCAACGATACCTACTGACGCCTGAATTACTACTTTGCGGCCACCCATGTTAAAAATTAATGTCCTAATTATGATTTAAACTGATCTAATGCCTCTTTTTCTCGGGGTGTTTCGAGGTGTTTCGTGCCACGCCGTTTAAGCGGAAATTCAGTAGCGCGATGCTCAAGGTCGGTAGCAGCTGCATGAGCATATCCCGCATCAGCGTATACAACTGATCCGGTAATCCAATCAGACTCGGCTGTGGCCAAGAATATTGCCGGACCAGTTATATCCTTCTCGGTTCCTAGCCGCTTAAAAGGAATTTTGGCTATTCTTGCTGCTCGGGCTTCATCCGTATATGGAGTGGAATCAGTTGCTCCGCGGGCAAGACCAACACATCTGACACCGTATTCACCAAGTGACTGGGCCAATCCGTAAGTAAGGGCGTCAACGCCGCCCCTGCACGCCCCCCAAGGTACAGAACCAGCCGACCCCATTTTCCCAACAATAGACGTAATATTGATAATTTTCCCATATCCGGTTCGCGCCATCTCTTCACCAATGTACTGACAGGTTAGAAAGTAACTCTTCAGACCACGGTCAATACAAATATCCCATTCCGGCTCACGAATATCGAATAATATCCCATGCCCACCTTCCATAGCTGTATTTACTAAGATATCAACTTTGCCAAATTTTTTTATAATATCCTCAGTCATTGCAAGCGTTTGTTTGCCCGACGTGATATCCCACGCTGCCTGTTGAACTTTCATTCCTGTTTTTTGTCGGATTTGATCAGCCAATTTTTCTAGAAGTTCGCTGCGCTCTTGCCAATCTTGCAAGTAAATCATCGCCCCCTCATCAGCATAAGCTTCAGCAACCGCGCGCCCAAAGTACGATCCGGCCTGGGTAATGACAGCAACTTTATCTTTTAATCTCTCCATCGCAATTTCCTAAAAATGTCACTTTGCGGCCATCGATAAAAAAATTCCTGAGTTAAATAGCACATAAAAAGTGCCGACCATTATAAATTATCTTATATTCTCCCAGCTACTGCAACAGATAATTGAAAATGGAATGATTCTATTTACATGTAAATTTCCATCTGATAACTTTTCCAAGTTCTGAATTCTAAACCAGTTAATTGATGAACTTATTCCATTTCAAGAATAAAAATAACAATCTAAGGAGGAGTTGATGGGAAAAAAAGTTAAAGAACTTGTCACCTATTGGGGGCCGGCTGTCTCTGAATGGGGTGACGGTACAGAGAAACGTTACGAAATTGAGAGAGATGAGAATCTTTTGAAAAACAGTGGAGATGGCGGTCGAAAAATGGAAAAAATTTCCCTCAATGACATATTTGAAGAGGGAGTAGTGACTGGTGTCGATATGGTTAATGGATATATGCCATTGGTTTTATATGCCAATGAAGATATGATAATTGAAGTCGCAAATTGTGACAGTGAGCAAAGTGCCTGGCACCGTAATTTAGGCGGCGACGAATGGGCATTCCAATACAAGGGATCTCGCACACTTGAGAGCGAAACCGGCTCTATTACAATCAACGAAGGTGAAATGACAGTAATTCCCAGGGGAGTTTCTCATAAAAATATTGGCCATGGACCAAACATAGAGATTACAATCTATACAAAAAAACCCCTCAAGAGAATGGCACCAATGAATGCGGAGAAAGCCCGAATGAAGATGAAAGTAAAAGATGGGAAACCTGTCGTATCTCCACCTAAACTTGATTCAAATCCAGATAAATAGATAGTAGGCTACGGCATAATTTTACCAAGATTATTTAGTCAGCCAATTCAACGGAGAAAAAATGAAAACAGCCATTGTCAACATAGGTATTATTATCACTGGAGATTGGCGCAGCCCAATAGTCAGCGGCGATACTATAATTATGGATGATGGAAAAATAGAAAGTGTTGGAACGGCCTCGAGCAACTCGGTTAGTAATTGTGATGTCGTGATTGATGCCGATGGGTCGACGGCTACCCCTGGGTTTATTGACTCTCAAGTACATAATACATTTGGAGATTATACGCCACGACAAAAAACCGTTGGATTTCTAGAGAGCTATATACACGGAGGTACCACTACCGGCATTACTGCGTCTGAAGTCCATGTTACTGGACGGCCCAAAGATCCCGAGGGAGTTAAGGCCCTTGCAGTTGCAGCGATGAAGAGCTTCGAACATTATCGCCCCGGCGGGATGCGATTTTGGGCCGGATCAATTATTCTGGAGCCCGGCCTCATCGAGAATGATTTCAAGGAAATAGCAGACAAGGGAGTCTGGCTAGCAAAAGCGGGGTTTGGAGCGGTTAGAACTCCTTACGATTATGCCCCAATGATTGGTTGGGCCAAAAAGCATGGCATGATAACAACCGTCCATACGGGTGGGGCTTCCATACCCGGCTCATCAGGTATCTGGGCCGATCATCTCTTGAAAATGCAGCCTGATGTATCATTTCACGTCAACGGTGGTCCAGCAGCTATGCCAGACGAAGATTTTCCAAAAATAATCAATGAAAGCAATATCGCTCTGCAAGTTTGCACAGCCGGAAATCTTCGAACATTACTCATGACCGCTGATTTAATCCAAAAAGCAGATGAATTTGATCGTTTTCTCATAGCAACGGATACGCCAACTGGGTCTGGAATTATGCCCCTTGGCATGATGTATACAATCACACATCTAGCGAGCTTATCGGATCTGCCTGTTGAGCACGCCATTGCCGCCGCCACGGGAAACAATGCTAAAGTTTATAATTTGAATTCAGGGTTTATACAAATCGGAAAAGATGCCGATGTAATCTTGCTAGATGCGTGCGTTGGAAGCTCTAAGGATAATGCCCTTGATGGGCTTCGCAACGGCGACATTGTCGCCGTTTGTGCCGTTATCACCAACGGCGTCCCACGATTTGTTGGGAGAAGCCGAAACACACCAGCTGGAAATCGAAACATCCGAGTGACAGATTGCAAAATTCAAATGGATTTCAGCGGTAGCGCTCATTAATGACATTTGAATTTTTGTTAATATTTTGAATAATTGAGATATCAATGACAGAACATTTTAATCAATACAATTTTAGTAAGGGATCAGATTTTCCTAGCAAAAGGAAAGATTCAGATGACGAATCATTTGTTGATGATTTTCTCCCTTATCTACTTTCTCATACTCACTCTTTGTTGTGGCGGCGGCTAAATACCATAATTAGAGGCGAGCCCATTTCAATTAATGAGTTTAAGGTACTTACTACGCTGATCGGTAATGATGGTTTGTCATTGAGAAAATTGGCGGAAATGATGCAGTTAAAACAGTCAACGTTAAGCAGAATTGTCGACAACATGGTAAACTCAAGGTTACTATCAAGACGCGATTCACCTGGAGACAGACGACGGATTGAAATTCGATTAACTGATAAAGGCTTTAATCGGGTAACACCTTTGCTACAACGTGTGAAAGAAGCTGAGCAGAGAGCTGAAGCATCACTTGGCTTAACAGATTCAAAATCTCTAAAACGTATTCTAAAAAAATTAATCAAGAAGGAGCGATCGGGTCATCAAGTTCAATGATAAAAAACGAAACACGCAGATGCGAGACCAGTTGCTCACTGACATACTTTCTATATAAAATTCACCAAAATACCAAAAGATGAGGAGGAGCCCCATGTCGAGTAGAATTACACCCGTATCTGATGAGAACTTGCCTGAAGAACTGTCGTCAGATTTCAATATTATTTTAAAGTCTAACGGATATATCCCCTACAGCTATAAAGTTCTCGCACACCGGCCTAGCATTCTTAAGGCATTAATGGACCTATCAAAAGCCGTTATTCGAGATGAAGGAACGATCGATCGGGGCTTTCGCTTCTTGATTGCGTATATTTCGAGTCGGACAAGAGGATGCCAGTATTGCCAAGCTCATAATGTGAAGAGTGCTGATCGATGGGGCGTTTCTGCCGGTCAACTCAATAATGTCTGGGATTATAAAAAAAGTACATACTTTTCACCTGCGGAACGCGCAGCCTTGTCGTTTGCCCAAGCTTCGGCAACAGTCCCAAACTATGTCGATGATGTAATTTTTAATAAACTTAGACAACATTGGTCAAACGAACAAATTGTTGAAATTACCGCAGTTGTCAGTTTATTTGGATGGATGAACTGTTTTAATGACGTGCTTCGTGTTGACTTAGATACTGAAACTTTAGAATGGTGCGAAGAATTTGGCTTAGCAAGCAAAACTGGATGGGATCCCGTCGATCATATTTAACGAATTAGGAGAAATGCAAATGGATAAATTGCCAGATGTATTTAATCTCAAAGAGTGGATAGAAAAAAATAAAAAACAATTAAAACCACCCACAACAGCAGCTACTGTTCTTCGCAATGACAAATATATGGTAACTATCGTCGGGGGGCCAAATTCAAGGACAGATTACCACGTCAATCAAGGTTCAGAGTTTTTCTATCAACTCACCGGCACCATGACCCTCAGCGTCCAAGAAGACCAACGCGTACGTCACATTCAAATCAGCGAAGGAGAAATTTATCTTTTGCCCCCTATGACACCCCACGCACCACAGCGGCCCAAAAATACGGTTGGTCTCATTGTCGAGAGTATTCGTCAACCGGGAGAGTTTGACACCCACCAATGGTATTGCCATAAATGCAATCATCTCTTGTTCGAAAAATCGGCTTATATGGAGGTTATGGAGCGCGATATGCCTCCTGTCTTTGACGCCTATTATACAGATGAACAAAATCAGGTATGTGATAAATGTGGATACCAAAATTCTGGTCGACCTCGTGGCTAGGTTCCTATAACATAAGGTTATCATTACTTTAATGAACAACGATATCTCTTTTGAACTGGAAACAACAGCTAGTTTAAGTAATTACAATAGCTGGATTGCCGATAGTTTTTATCCATTCACCCAAGGGTCTTTAATCGAAATCGGTGCCGGCATTGGCACGTTCTCTGAGCTTTTTATCGACCGAGTTGATAATCTAACTCTCTTGGAGCCCTCTCATCAATTCTGCGCAAAACTCCAACAAAAATTTGCGGCTGAAGGCCACGTTGAGATTTTGCAATCTCATCTAGATTCCCTGAAAGCCTGGCCGGAAGATCGGCATTTTGACTGCGCAATGATAATAAATGTACTGGAACACATCCAAGAAGATAAAGAAGCACTGGAAATCATATTCAGCGTTCTTAAACCCGGCGGCCACCTTTTACTCTTTGTGCCTGCCCTACAGTCGCTCTTCAGCGAACTGGATGAAGCTGTAGGACATCATCGCAGATACCATTTACCTGAATTGGGAGATAAAGTTAACACAACAGGTTTTAAAATCATAAAATTACGTTATTTTGACTGGCTAGGTGCGACATCTTGGTGGTTTTTAAATGTAGTATTGAAGAGAAAAACTATAGATAGTAATTCAGCTATTCTTTATGACCGAATCGGCATTCCCATAACTCGCTGGATTGAGCGCATTATCAAACCTCCGTTCGGCAAAAACCTCATCTTAGTCGCAAGAAAAATAGGTTAGGAATTTTCTAATTCTCAACTAATATTAAGTCTAATTAGTACCGACGATTGGGGGATTATTTAAATTGACTAAAATTAGTATTATCATCCCTGTCTATAACGAAGCGAATACGATCATTGAAGTACTTGAATCGGTCGCATCCCAGACAGTGGAGGGATTCGATTTAGAAGTAATCGTTGTCAACGACGGTTCTTCCGACGCCACAGCAACATTGTTAAGCCAGAACGCCGAATTCTATCATAAGGTTCTAACTCTGCCTAAAAATTGTGGCAAAGGTGCTGCAGTCAAAAAAGGTGTCCTGGAAGCTTCTGGCGACTACGTTTTATTTCAAGATGCCGACCTGGAATATGACCCCCAGGATTATGGTAAGTTACTATTCCCCATAAAAGAATTTTCAGCTGACTTGGTTATCGGAAGCAGACTCTCGGCACCACCTTATGTACGAGTACATTACTTTTGGCATAAATTAGGTAACCGTCTCATTACGCTAATATTCAATATCCTGAACAATACAACATTTACCGATGTATACAGCGGGTACCTAATATGTCGTCGTTCGTTGTTCAAAGGTGACCAACTAAAATGCGAGGGTTGGGGGCAACACGCGGAAATTCTTTCAAAAGCAATTAAAAATGCTACCATTACTTATGAAGTGCCGATCAGATACCGTGGACGCAGTTATAAAGAAGGCAAGAAAATAAAACCTATCAACATACTTGCCGTTATGTGGGCAATTTTCCGATATCGCTTTTAAGCGCGTCTTTGCCCAAACATAGCATTCTGATAATGTTTGCATTGAGAATGATTATTATAGATTTCCCACGAAACTAATCGTAGGTAAGCCCTCTGCCAAATGACATACAGGTTCTGAAAATGGATCAGAATTTATTTTTAAATTCTATTGAAACAATAACGGCCGTTGTAGTGCTCCTTTTTTTCGGCGCGCTGATTAGTATTTTTTTGCGACGGCCTATTCTAGAAGGAACGGCAACCGGATTATTGTTTGCAGCCGCATCCAGCGGTGTTGCTTTTTATATATCGCGCGAATTTAGCTTATCTTTTTGGAACTTTGGTTTTCTTTCATTTATTTTCCTGGTTTCAATTATCGCAGGAATGCGGAAATTCATTTTCACAGTACCCTTTCGCGGACGCTCAGCAGGGTTTCATACTTGGTTAGTTGTCTTAACTATTTCGGCTTTAATTTGCTGTGTGCGCCTTTTGACCCCTTTCCCCCAAGCCGGATATTCAATATTCCAAGGCTGGAACCCGTTATATTTAATATCTAGCGTTCAACAAGGAAAATTTCTAACCATTTCGGATATGGCATTCGGCGTCGGATTCCTTGCAAGGACCGCATACTATCCAACAGATTCCTTTAGCTTGGCTGCTTTGTTGCATTTAGCGACGGGCTTAAGCGCTCAATCCTCCATTCTAGCAGCCTCAATTTCATCCGTAATTGCCGCATTCTCGATTCTTTCATTTAGTTTGCGACGAAGTCCGATTGCACTTTTTGGATACACCGTATTATTCTTGTTTTTCATGCGTTATGGATATTTCTTCCGAACGCCACTGGTCGATAATATTGTCGACCATATCACATATTTGGCAGGAGCCGCCGCAATTTATTATATCTCCTCTGGAGAGGCCGGGCGAGTTGCCCGGATTGGGAGCGCAATCGTACTAGCTTCTGCCGTATTATCGCGGCCTTCGGGAGCTATTTATAGTGCTCTTTTTGCCGTAAGTGGGTTTATTACAGATTTAAAAAAAGGCGTTCTCCGGCAAACTTTTTGGGCATGGGTATTCTTTTCCATCGTGCTCGGAATAATGTCTTTCAGGGAAATTATTTTACTGTTGCGAGGTGGAATTTTTTCCGCACGCCCTCGCGTCTTGGAGATATACGCGCCCTCCTTATCAAAAAGTTTTTGGGGAATATTAACAGATTTGGGAGTTATCCCTCACCCTAATATATTTGCCTTTTCAATACCTATGCTATCTTTCTCCATGCTGGCATTGATAATAATTCTTTTTTTGAAACGAAAAGAAGTTGCTGTAAGGCCACGCCTTATCGCAATCTATTTTGCTCCGGCCCTAATACTCGTCGCGCCAATATTTGTAGAAATTATCACAGGGTTTAGAAAATTTTCTTACGGTTCAAAGCTCTATTATGTCTCGATATTTTTTTATTCTTGGTACCCTTGGTGGTTAATTTCGCGCTTTAAATTAACTCAATGGTGGCCACAACGTTTTCAGATTTTTTTCAAATATTTAACAATTTCCTGTTTATGTATTTTAATTTTAATTTCAAAACTAAATTTTGAATATTTGTTTCAGCGCTACACCATGGCTGTCAATTCTTACCGCGCAAACGAAACAGATAGCCTTATGGCAATGGCCATTCAAAGAAAATATTCCAATAGGAAGAAATTTGAAAAGATTGTCGCTACTCCTGTCATCTATTTGTATTATGAACCCGGCTCCGGATTACGATATTATCTTGGGGGCAATTTTTTCTCCGATTACGATTTTTGGAGTGATGACTTCCAGAAACGCATTCGGGAAGCCAATAATTTTGAAGATGTGCTTGAACAGTTGAACTATCCGAATATTTATGTGAGCTACAGTAAAGCTGTAGATGGTGTTAGTCAGTGGATATATGGGAATTCGTGGAAAAAATTCGAACCTGAAATTAGAAATTTTTCTCGGCAACCTTATGTCAAAAAAACTATCTCAGTTGGTGACGCTAAATTTTTCGTCACCGCTCCCTCTTCGATTGAAGCAAACTAAATTTAGGGTCTATTAAAAATCACCTTTAGGATGGAAAATTTATTAGCCAAATATCAGGAGCTGCGCCAATACCAACGTCAGCCTAGTGATCGCCGGAACTAACCATATCCTTACAGGGTTCGGGAAAACCGTCTCGTCCCGGAAATTCATAGCCCAGTTGACGAGCGTGAGGATTTTTTAACCATAGCCGAAGTTTTTTTCGACGTAATTTCAGTTCCTCATGATCTTCAAAGCTGGTACGTGAATGGAGAACGGTGTAGTTGTTGACTAATTGCAGGTCCCCTGGCTGCATCATCATGTCTACCCTCATTTCTTTCTTTTGCATAATATGATCAAGTCGGTCAAAAGCTTCAATCTCTACCGGTGATAGAGAATGCCCCATCGTGTCGTGGCCAAATTCTAAATATTGCCGCATATACCGACACGAAAGCACTCCCTGGTGGTAATTGAATATAGGTGAGAAGCATGGCTTGTCACCAACGTGTGGAAAGAGCATTGGCCGGTAGAGAACGGACAAATACTCGGGGTGCATTCCCAACATTTCGTTATAAAGTGAGGCCGAGCTTATTAGACTGCTTATTCCGCCGGATTTTGCTGGTCGAATACACAAAAGCCCCACAAGATCACTGGGGTCACTATGATAGGGAAGATATGCATTCGTTTCATAAACCCGGGTTTGCCGGTCGGTTAGATCTCCTATGTTCATGACTTTACCAATAAGATCGCCTTGCGGATTCTGGCGCACAGGCTCACCCATATGGAGTCCTATACCGTAATAGAGGATGTCTAAGTCAGATTCATCATCATAAAAATCTACCGGAATACCACGGAGCAAAATGAAACCACAGCCTGTTTCTAATTCACTACCATAGTTGGCTAAATTTGATGAATAAATTGGCAGTGGAAAGTCGCTCTTTGTAAAATGAGGGAAAGATAAACCTCGGTCTTTAATACCAGTGACAGCAGTTTTCAGTTCGTTAATTGCCGCTTCTGAAAGAGGTCTTATCCATGACGAATCATTATGAAAATCAGAGGCCTTCCACGCTGTCGGTCCGTTAATTTTTTGAGTATGAACAATACCCATATTTCTATTCTCTGTTGCCGTGATCAAAGGTTCAAACTGATCTAAATGAGAGCGATACCCCCAGTAGCTTATTTGACGGTAAGTTGCCCAATATGTCAAATTTGTCAGCTATCGAACGTTACTTGGAGAGACCGCTCAACATTGCCCCAAGAATTTACTTTCTAAAGGACATGAAAAAATGGTAGCTTTTTTGCATGATTGAGATGTACCATTTCTGGGATTCACCGTGTTGTTTTAAAGTCCGAATGGTTCTTTCAGAAAAAGAGATTGAGTGGATGCCTAAACTGTTGGCATCAGTAAAATTTGACCATTTTCGTTCTGATTACCAATCCCTTAACCCGCATAGTATAGTCCCTACGCTTATTCATGACGGCAAGATTTTATTTCAATCTAACGTAATTGTTGAGTATCTTGATGAAGAGTTCACAAATAAGGAATTAAAACCTGCTTCTAGTTATGGTCGAGCTGTCATGCGACAATGGATGCAAGATGAGCAGGCTTATCTGTTTCCACTTATCATTACTATGAGTTTCAACCTAATGATGACGCTTCGAGAAAAAGCTTATGGCGTGAAGCAACTACGAGATTGGTCAAAAAAGCATCCCGATCAAAACCGTGCCCAAGATTATCTAAATCGAATTTCATCTCCTATTAATCAAAAAGCTGTAAATTCAGCAGTAGAAAAATTCTGTTGGCACATGGAGCGACTGGAAAATCAGATGATCGCGTCTGGAGGTCCATGGATCTGCGGAAGGACTTACTCGCTGGCCGATGCCAGCATTGCTCCCATCCTTGATCGGATAGAATATCTAGATTTGCTTCGCGTTTTGGAAAAATTACCTAGAGTATCCGAATGGTTTGAGCAAATGAAAGCCCGAAGGGCATTCGTGGAGGCCGCTCCTCCATTTGAGTATCGTATGTGGGGGCCTAAGAAATCGATCCCAGAAAAACAAGTTAGCCCCCATGCTCCGCACGGATCATTTCCCAGCCAATAATTGCTGCCTAATCTCGAACGAAGAGGCTTCTCGGGGTTATTGTGAATAATTGGGGCGTCCAAAAGCGTTTCTTAGATGGCTTAGTACTTGATTCTAAATAGTTAACGAAGAAATCGTCTTAGTTACGGAATAGAAGGCCAATGAGCATGTAGCGCGACATAACTAGTATAACTCAAAGAGGGTTACATGATGTTCAATTTATCGTATACTATAAAGCCCTCACTCAAAATAACTCTGGGCGGAACCCCACCGACCAACGGGAGGCTAAAGTATGACCTCCCTTAAGACATAAGTTGTCCCTCTCTATGATGATTGTTTACACTAAAATATTCATATCGAAAAGGAGGAAGAGTGTATAATTGGAAGAAGAGGTGGTATCAAAGTATATACTTCACCACAAATCGCCCACAATAGCCGGGGATCCTTCTTACGTTAGACACAAGCTTACAATACCCTACACCATTATTGTGGCACTTCGCCTAAAACAGTCGTGCGATACATTTCTCGGCGAAATCCATCATGGTCATTAAAAGCATGATGAAGGCAAATCCGATTGTCCCAAAGAGCCAATGTACCTTTCTGCCAACGCAGGCGGCAAGTAAATGCAGGTTGGGTGATGTGCTCTTGTAAAAAATTCAATAAGGGTGCCGCCTCATATTCAGACATGCCTTCGATGCCCATGGAATAGCTTTCTTCGACATAAA
>CAZXSC010000059.1:0-16109 GCA_964643045.1 uncultured Rhodospirillaceae bacterium | reverse complement strand
TTGTTTCAAATCAGACTATTTCAGTGAGTATGATTGATAATAATTATAAAAAAGAGATTGCCCGAGCGCGTACCTTTGGTTTTATGCATGAAGTTGAGGAACTTCGTGCAGCAGGACTCGGTTTAGGTGGTTCACTGGATAACGCGGTAATTGTTGCGGGAAATAAAATTCTTAATGAAGATGGACTGCGTTATAATGATGAGTTTGTTCGTCATAAGGTCCTCGATGCTGTTGGAGATTTGTATACATCAGGTAGTTTTCTCCTAGGAAATTATAAGGGTGTACGTTCTGGGCACTCGTTAACAAACCAATTGCTCCGTGCCTTATTTGCTGATAAATCGGCTTGGCGTTATTTATATTTGGGGGAACAAATTATTGTTGATGATGTTCCTGATGAAACAGTAATTGTAGATAAGGTCGCGGTTACAGCCTAGGGAATATTGTCTTATGGATTCTAAAGCTAGCCCAAGATTTGGGCTAGCTTTCCCTTTTATAGGTGGTATTTAATTTCAGCAGACAAATCTTAGAAAAGTGATATAATTTAGTTGTTTTCATCCAAGTTGGTAGGTGTCGATGACTTTAATTAGAATCGTATTGCCCTCATTTTTGTTGTGTCTGCTAGTCGCTTGCGCCACAGAAGAAGAGGTCTATAAGGAAGAGCCGGTTGAGAAATTGTATAATGTAGCTTTAACGGCTTTAGCCGATGGAGAATATGAAAATTCTGCAAAGGCGTTTGAGGAGGTAGATCGCCAGCATCCGTACTCTGTCTGGGCAACGAAGGCTCAGCTTATGTCTGGCTTTAGTTTTTATAAGAATAATAACTATGATGATGCTATAATTGCTTTGAACCGGTTCATAGCCATACACCCGTCCAACAAGGACGTTCCTTACGCATATTATTTAAAGGCTTTGTGTTATTATGAACAGATTTCTGATGTTGGAAGAGATCAAAGAATGACACAACTGGCATTAAAAACTTTAAAAGAGATCACTGTCCGCTTCCCTGAAAGTAAATATACGCGGGATGCCTCTTTAAAAATTGAACTTACGCAAGATCATTTAGCCGGCAAGGAGATGGAAATTGGCCGTTATTATGAAAATAGAGGCCTGTATCTGGGGGCAATAAATCGGTACAAGAATGTTATAGGTAAATTTCAAACGACTACTCATGTACCGGAAGCTTTGCATCGATTGACCGAATCCTATCTCGCATTAGGTCTCGTTGATCAAGCGAGGAAAACAGCCTCGGTATTGGGCCATAATTTTCCCGGTAGTGATTGGTACATTGATTCTTACGCATTGGTTGAGGAAGAGAAAACCATTAATAAAGTTAAGAAAAAACGCTGGTATTGGCCATTTAATTAGCGTTATTAAAGTTGCCATTGATCATGGATTAAATTTTTGTATGCTTCGCACTCTCTCTATTCGAAACATTTTATTGATTGAACGTTTGGATCTCGAATTTGGTTCCGGCCTCGGTGCTCTGACAGGCGAGACGGGATCTGGTAAATCGATCTTATTAGACGCGTTAAGTTTAACTATTGGAGCTAGGGCTGATAATGAACTTATTCGCCAAGGCGCAGATCAAAGTATGGTAATTGCCGAGTTCGAATTATCAGACAATACCATAATTAACGGAATACTTTCCGAATACGGTATCAAAACTGAGAAGAATTTCTTTTTGCGCCGCGTTATTTCAAAAGATGGACCTTCCCGCGCTTTTATAGATGATCAACCGGTGAGCGTAGCATTGCTTCGGCAGATAGGTGGGATGTTGGTTGAAATCCACGGGCAATTCGAGACGCATTGTTTGTTGGATCCAGCCACACATCGAGGCCTTGTTGATTCTTATGGTGGCCACGATGATTTTCTCGGGTCGGTTTCAGAATCTTTTAGAAAATGGCGGGCGGCAATTGATGATCATGAAAAGGCTAACAAAGATATAGAGAAAACGGCTATAGAAGAAGAATTTCTCCAACACACAATTGCTGAGATACAAGCGCTGGAGCTGGTACCAAATGAAGAGCAAGAACTGGCCAAGAAACGAAAACTTTTAATGAATTCAGAAAAAATAGCTGGAACTGTTCAAGAGATCTTCAGCGAGATTCATCACGGAACTAATATTGAATCCAGTCTGCACAAAGTTGTGCAGAAGGTGAGTAAAATTGCAGATCAAACTGATGGTGAATTTGATGATGCACTCAAATCCTTAGAGCGGGCATTGTTGGAAACGAATGAGGGCATAGCCGAGTTGGAACGATTGTCTGCGGTCATAAATTTGGACCCAATGGAATTAGAAAGGGTTGAAGAGCGTTTATTTAGAATTCGTAGTTTGGCTCGCAAACACAATGTTAAGGTTGAGGAATTACCTTTATTATTAGCTGAGGTTACAGAGCAACTTTCGATGTTAACTCATAATATAGATAATTTGGCTAATTTGTTGAAGAAAGTTGAAGAGTCTAAGACAAGTTATCGGGCTGCGGCAAAAAAACTTTCAAAGGCACGGGGTGAAGTTACCGGAAAACTCGACAAATCTGTTATGGTGGAATTGGCGCCTCTAAAACTTGATACAGTTATATTTAACACATGCGTAAAAAAACTTGATGAAAACGATTGGAATGAGTTTGGTACCGAAACGCTCCACTTCGAGGTGCAAACAAATCCAAACACATTATCCGGTCCAATCCAAAAAGTAGCTTCTGGGGGCGAATTAGCCCGAATAACGCTGGCTCTGAAGGTCGTATTAGCGCATGCTTATGCCATTCCTACGATTATTTTTGACGAGGTAGATGCGGGAATTGGCGGGGCTGCGGCCGCGGCTGTTGGTGATCGTTTGAGTAGCCTTGCTGAGGAAGCTCAGGTTCTGGTTGTGACACATTCTCCCCAAGTTGCTGCACGCGGTGACAGTCATTTTTATATAAGCAAAAGTCCTGATAAAACTGGTAATATAACCCAAGTTCATGAGCTCTACGGTGACGTTCGTAAAGAGGAAATTGCTCGTATGTTGTCGGGTGCCAAAATTACTGAAGAAGCACGTGCTGCTGCTGAAAGTCTATTAAATGTTAATGGCTGGTCTGAATTCGCTCAATGAATAAACAAGAAAAAATTATCGAGAATATGTCTGAGGGGGAAGCCCGCAGTGAGTTGAAAAGGTTAGCTGCAGACATCGCAGCCCATGATAATGCATATTATCAGAACGATGCACCTACCATCCCTGATGGTGAGTATGATAATTTGCGTTTGCGTAACTTTGCTATTGAAGCTGCTTTTCCTCATTTGGTACGCCAAGATAGTCCATCCAGAAAAGTTGGCGCAGCGTTATCGAGTGGCTTTTCAAGAATTCAACACGTTCGCCCAATGTTATCTTTAGGTAATATATTCTCTGAAGATCATTTGAGAAATTTCATAGACGGGATCAGGCGTTTTTTGAAGGAGTTGACGGATGATCCCACTATGGTTCTTGAGATTTTGGCTGAACCAAAAATCGACGGACTTTCCATTTCGCTACGCTACGAAGAGGGAGTATTTGTTTCTGCGGCAACCCGCGGTGATGGTTTGGCAGGTGAGGATGTTACTGAAAATGTTAGGACACTCAATGGATTACCTCTTAAGTTAACCGGTTTTTTTCCTGAAATCGTTGAAATACGTGGTGAAATTTATCTTGGAAAATTAGATTTTAGCGATCTCAATCATCACCAATCTATAGCGGGTGAAAAATTATTTGCCAATCCTCGAAATGCTGCGGCCGGATCCTTGCGTCAATTGGACCCGACTATTACAGCCTCGCGCCCACTAAAAATGTTTGCTTATGCTTGGGGCGAATTGAGTGAGCCTATTGGGGATACCCAGTGGGCGTGCCTAGAACAGCTTCGGGATTGGCGTTTTGATGTAAACCCCTTAAACCGTCTTTGCGATGATGAAAATAAACTAATGGCAGCATATGGATCTATTTTTGAAAAAAGGGCTGAACTTGATTACGATATCGACGGTGTTGTTTATAAGGTCAATCGATTAGACTGGCAGGAGCGAATGGGTTTTGTAAGCCGGGCTCCCCGCTGGGCTGTTGCGCATAAATTCCCTGCTGAACAAGCCCAGACGATTATTAAAGAAATTGATATTCAAGTGGGCAGAACTGGTTCGTTAACACCGGTTGCTAAATTGGTTTCGGTTAATGTCGGAGGGGTATTGGTTTCAAATGCAACGCTACACAATGAAGATGAAATTTCTCGTAAAGATATACGCCTTGGGGATACAGTAGTCATTCAGCGTGCTGGTGATGTAATCCCACAAGTTGTACAAGTTGTATTAGCAAAACGGCCGGCCTTCTCAACTCCTTTTTTATATCCAAAGACGTGCCCAATTTGCAATTCTGAAGCTGTTAGAGATGACGATGAAGCCGTGCGGCGATGTACGGGTGGTTCAATATGCCCAGCGCAACAAGTTGAGCGTTTTAAGCATTTCGTCTCCAGGGGCGCTTTCGATATCGAAGGTTTTGGGAGCAAGCACGTTGAAGCGTTTTTTGATGAGGGTTTTCTTAAAACGCCAGCAGATATATTTCGTCTTAAAGATCACGAAACCGAACTTCGTAATCGAGAGGGTTGGGGAGATAAATCCGTGGAGAACTTATTAAGCGCGATAGATGCTAGCCTTGATATAAGCTTAGATCGTTTTATTTTTGCTTTAGGAATACGTCAAATTGGACAGGCAAATGCTCGTTTACTGGCGAAGAAATATATCTCGATGAGCGCTTTTCGTGCGTCGATGGCCGCAGCATCCGGTATTGGTTCAGAGGCGCTGGAGGATCTTAATAATATTGATGGCATTGGGCCTTCTGTTGCTGATGATTTGGTGGGTTTTTTTAAAAACAAGGCAAACCAAGACTTGCTTGATGATTTTGAAACTCTTCTCAATATACAGGATTTTAGGATGGAGGATGAGAATTTGTCACCGGTATCTGGAAAAACTGTTGTGTTCACAGGGACTCTTGAAACCATAACTCGAGGCGAGGCTAAGGCTAAAGCTGAGCAGTCGGGGGCGAATGTCACCGGTTCCGTATCAAAAAAGACCGATATGGTCATTATCGGTAAAGGTGCAGGAGCTAAAGCAAAAAAGGCAAATGATCTCGGTTTAAATTTGTTAACCGAGAGCGAATGGCTAGAATTGATTGGTGAAGGATGAGATATTGTTTAGCGTTGTTAAATTGTCTGGGTCTGAAGCCAAACTGTAGTAATAAATAATTTCGAAGTATAAATTAGTTTCTCACCTCGAAGTTAAATTTAGTTGTTGGCACTCACAATATTATAAATGTTTGTTTTCTTATGAAGAAAGAAGTACGAGCGGGAAGTTTTATAAAGATTGTTATAATCTATTAACCCAGTCTTTTTTCTAAATCCTGAATAGCAGAATCAATCAATTCATCTCCCTTAGACTCGTCAATATTTTCGATTAAAAGTTGTCGAGCGGCTGTTAAAGCAATGTCGCTAGTCATAGTAGTTATTTCTACTGTCGCATCGTTTTCTGCTTGCGAAATCCGTTCCATCGCAAGTTTTTCTCGACGTTCCAGTGATGCTTCAAGGTCATCTGTCATACGAATTTTTAACGCTAGCGCTTCTTCGCGGGCCTGGCTAATAATAGTTTCAGCCTCCTTTTCAGCATCTACCAATTTCCGTTTATAACTAGCAAGCAAGTCCTGGGCTTCTTCCCTTAGTTTGGCTGCTTCCTCGATTGATACCTCTATATCAGTAATTTTGGCATCCAAAGCCTTGGTTACAAATTTCCATACTGGTTTTGCGAAGATCAATACAAATACAACAAATGCGACTGCTACCCAAAAAGCTGGAGATAACATTAGTTAAGCCCCTTATTTGCTTCTTCAAAAGCTGAAGAAATAGCTTTCTTCACTGCATTATCTTCAGGACGTTCACCAATTAATCGCTCAATTGCTTCTGAGGTAACGCTAGCAGCGGCTTCTTGTATACTTCTAACTGCGGCAATCTTTGCGGCTGAAATCCGATCTTCCGCCATCTTAAACTCGTCTGATAATTTAGTGTTGATCTCTTCATGCCGGCGTGTTGTTTCATCGGATATCTCTTTTACAGTATTATGTATCGCTTTTCGTGCTTGTTCGCGAGCTTCTACCATCACTTGATCATAAGCTTCTGCATCAACCTTCGATTCATTTCGAAGATTCTGAGCCATTTCTAAATTGCCATCTATGCGACTTTGTCGCTGTTCTAAAACGTTCCCAATTCTCGGCAACGCCACTCTGGCCATTAATACGTAAAGTACGCAGAATGTTATAATCAGCCAAATAATTTGTGGTGAGAATGCTGAAATGTCCAACTGGGGCATAGATAATCAGCCTATCAATTAAGAATCTATTTTGGACACTATTAACCAAAAAGTATTAATAGTGCGATAGCCAGTGCAAAGATAGCCAAGGCTTCGACAAGAGCAAAAGAAACCCAAGCAGTTGTTGTTACAGCATCAGCTGCTCCCGGATTACGTCCGACTGAGTTGATTAATGCCGCCCAGATTAGCCCTATGCCAATACCGGGTCCGACGAAACCTAAGGTAGCTAAGCCCGCGCCGATCATTTTAGCTGCATCTAATTCCATTTGTTAATTTCCTTTTGTTAGTATTTAGTGAGCAGTTACAAAATTTAAACCAAATCAATGCAAGTGGATAGCATCGTTAATGTATATACAGGTTAATATAGTGAATATATAGGCTTGTAAAAAAGCTATGAGAAACTCCAAACCCATTACGGCTACTAAACCGGCGATTGGTACTATACCGAATACACCTAGAGGTACGACAAACCCACCAATTACTTTTAGTAATGTGTGACCCGCCATCATGTTAGCAAACAATCTAACACTGAGGCTAAATGGCCGGGTGAAATACGAAATAACTTCAATCACAACCATTAGTGGTGCAAGCACGATTGGTACACCGTCTGGCAAAAAAAATGAGAAAAATTTAAAACCGTGTTTCATAAATGCAATTACTGTAACTAAGATAAAAATAACTAAAGCCATCATAAGTGTTACAGCTATATGGCTGGTGAACGTAAAGCTGTAGGGAATCATGCCAAGCAGATTACCGAAAAGAACAAATACAAAAATCGAAAAAATAAGTGGAAAATAAGCCCGACCCTCTTTACCAATATTGTCGCTGACCATTTTAGCGATAAATTGATAAGATAGCTCAGCAAGTAGTTGCCAACGTCCCGGCACCCCAACACGTTGCCGAACGGCCAATATCATAAGAGCACTTGCGCAAATTACAGCCAATAACATAAAGGCAGAAGAGTTGGTAAATGACGCATCTATGTCACCAATTTTAATTGGAACCCAAGTTTGAATGACAAACTGTTCTAAAGGGTTATGTGATTCAGCCACTCGTAATTACCTTATTTTTCTCTTGGGTTTTCTGACCGTTTGCCATGTTCGAAACCTACTTTATAACTCTGACCAAGTGTTAGTCGAAAGACATTCCACAATCCAGCAATATTTCCTAATAGAATGAATCCAATTAAAAACCAAGGTTTAGTTTCCAGCCAAGTATCAATTAGGAATCCTATTCCACCTCCAACAGCCACCGCTACAATTAACTCTGTCCCTATTCTGATAGCTTTAGCCTTCCCGCCTTCTGGGAGTTTCCCGTTTCTATTATAACTTGATTCTCTATTTACCTCACGTGCGTACTGTAGACGTAAATCAAAGTCCGTGAGACCTTTTTTTTTACCTTGCTGTAGTTTACTATTAATATTCTCGCTCATTCGATAACGTCCATTTTGTTATTCTTGAGGAAGATATTAAAACCATTCTCTAAACAAATAAGATCCATTAATTCGGAACGGAACATATCTCCCCGGCAAAGGCGTGTCAAGATACAATGCAAACTGCTATATCGGTATAAGTCATTGATAATAAGGAATTAATTTTCATTTATCCGGTTAGGCAATGTCACGTAATTCAATAGCTTCACCTAGGTCAACGGATACAAGCTGAGAAACACCCTGTTCGCCCATAGTCACGCCGAAAAGGCGGTCCATCCTAGCCATTGTCATCCGATGGTGAGTGACAACTAAAAAACGTGTTGATAGATTATGGGCCATTTCATCAACCATGGAACAAAACCGATCTACATTAGCGTCATCAAGAGGAGCATCAACTTCATCAAGGACGCAGATTGGTGCTGGGTTGCACATGAATACTGCAAACAGCAGTGATAATGCTGTCAAAGCTTGCTCTCCACCAGATAAAAGCGAAAGGACTTGGAGACGTTTTCCTGGCGGGCTTGCCATAATTTCTAGACCTGCTTCAAGGGGGTCATCCGATTCGATTAGTTCAAGGTGGGCTTTACCGCCGCCAAATAGACGCACAAAAAGATTCTGGAAATGCTTGTTAATTTGTTCAAATGATTTTAACAGTCGTTGACGACCTTCCCGGTTTAGTTCATTTATACCTCTGCGCAGTTTGCTAATTGCTTTGATAAGGTCTTCGCGTTCCGACGTAAGCGTTTCTATTTGTTCAGAAAGCTCTTTATTTTCCGAATCCGCTAATAAATTGACGGGACCCATATTCTCGCGTTCCCGCAGTAGTCGCTCGACACGTTTTTCTGCTTTTTCTTGGAGTGGAAGGTCTAATTCTTCATTTATGCCTGAAATTTCATGTAATTGAGCTGGTCGACAGTCAAGTCGTTCAGTCATACGATCGATCAATGTTGAAGAAACCTGATTAGTATGAGTGACCGCGGCTTCTGCACGAACGCGCTCTTCCCTTATACCGCCAAGTTTTAATTCTATTTCGCGTAGCTCTCGAACAGCGTTAGCAAGTTTAGTTTCTGCTTCTGTCAAACTATCGGCCGCATTTTTCCTTCCTATTTCAGCTTCTTCCAATTTATCTAATATTTCTTGGTAACGATTTCGTATTATTTCCGGCTGTTTGGTTAGGTGTTTTTTCTCAGCTTCAAGCGTTCTTTTTCTGTCAGAACGTTCATTTAATTGTATTTCGGCCTCTTCTTTACGGTGATACCAGTTAGTAATTTGGGTATTAACAACCTGTAGCCGATTCTTGCGTTCTTCAGTTTGACTATGGAGTAAATCAAATTTTGATTGAGCTTCAACGAGAGCATCGCGTTTTTGATTGGTAATAACACGAAGTGAAATTACTGCTTGTCGCTCTTCCTTTAAATCCGATAATATTTTTTCATTTTGAATAATGCCGCTGAGAGATTTTTCAACCTCAGCAATCTCCGCAGCAGCGTTGCCAGCAACATCTATATGTGATTCAAGTCTTGTATTATTTTCTAATGTTTCTTTATGCAATTGCGTTAATCTTTCCTGGGTTTTATCGCGGATAATTTCGGCCTTACGAACTGAAATACGCGCCATCTGCTCGGTCTTTTCTGATGTTTCAACAAATTCTCGCGCAGAGTCAATATTGGTTTGTGAAGGGTCATTCTCTTTTTGAAGACTTTTTAGCTCTGCCCGGGCGTTTGTAAGGCGATTAATTTGTTCAAGTCTCATTGCTGCCGGAGTTGGCGCCTCAGCTGTTGAAGAAAATCCGTCCCAACGCCAGAATGCTCCCTCGCGTGTAATTAGGCGTTGTCCCTGTTTAAGTTGGGCAACTAGGCGGCGACCAATTGTTGCATCGGTCACTACACCGATTTGCGATAGTCTGTTAATCAGTGCTTCTGGGCCTTTCACAAAATTGCTGAGCGGTTCCGCCCCCTCAGGTAGGGGAGTGCCTGGAATTATTTCAGGCAGGTGTTGCCAATGAATAGGGGCGTTTTCATCAGTTGATGCGTTAAGATCTTCACCAAGGGCCATTCCCAAAGCACGCTCTAATCCTGGCTCAACTATTATAGAATCAATTAATGGCGGCCAAAGTTCTTGATCTTTGGCTTCTGCAAGTTCCGATAGCGCTTGAATTTCAGCTTCGAGTTTAACCGTTTTGGATAAAGTCTCTTGTGCTTGAATTTGGACATCGTTTAAAAGCTGCGCAGCATTAATTCTAGATGATTCTGCAAGTTCAACCTGATCTCTTGACGCCTCCAGTTTATTGGTTGCCAAGGTTAGTTCTTTTTCCGCAGCTTCAATTACTGAAACGTCAACTGCATTTATTTTTAATTGAGCTATTTCTTCTTTTAACTTATTTTCATTTAGCCTTAAACGTGTGAGCCTTGATTCAGTTTCTGCACGATGCCTATCAAGATTATTGCGGTGAGCTTCTTGGTCTGCCAATTTCAGTGTTAGTTTTTCAAGAGACTCTTCCTTTGATTCGTATTCGTTTTTTATTTTTTCAAGTTGTTCTTTTGCTTCAATTATATTGTTTTTTTGATCTTGCTCAATATCAACGACGCGAAGTTTCTCCTCTTCCAAATTCTTAACCGCGGTATCTGCATCTTCAGAAAGAATTCGTTCGCGCTCAATGTCTTGTTCAACCTGCAACAGGCGGGATTCGCACTCTTTTTTTTGTGCTTCCAGGCGAACCTTATCTTCTTCGAGGTTTTCTCTAGCTAGGTTTAAGCGTTGAAGCGCCGCTGCTGCTGCGGCTTCTTTCTCTCTTAGTTCAGGTAAGAATCGTGCGGCCAACTCTTGCTTGACCGATGCTGCAGATGCAAGACCGGTGGTTTCAACTACAGCCGCTTCAGCACTACTAAGAGTTTTCTTGCTTTTTGCGTGTGCAACTGAAGCGTCCATCCACAGGATTTGGAACATGGTAGCTTCCGCTTTTTCAATATGGCTGTTTAAATTGCGGTACCGTTTAGCTTGGCGCACCTGTTTTCGTAAGGATAACAATTGGGATTCAAGACCTGCCATAATATCATCGAGGCGTTCTAAATTGGTTTCAGCACCTCGCAAGCGAAGTTCGGCTTCATGGCGCCTGGAGTGTAGGCCAGAAATCCCTGCTGCTTCCTCTAATAGCTTCCTTCGTTCAGAGGGTTTTGCAGACACCACCTCGCCAATTTGGCCTTGGCTTACTAATGCTGTTGAGCGAGCGCCACTGGCAGCATCGGCAAACAATAAATGTACGTCTCTGGCGCGAACTTCTTTAGCATTTACCCGATAAATAGAGCCTTTTTCTCGCTCGATTTTGCGAGTTACCTCGAGGTCATCTGTTTCATTGAACTGCGAGGGCGCATTGCGTTCTGAATTGTCGACTGCCAAAGCAACTTCGGCAATATTGCGGGCAGGGCGATTTTGTGAACCAGCAAAGATGACGTCATCCATTTCGCCGCCACGCATTTGCTTTGCTGATGTTTCACCCATTACCCATTTTAAAGCTTCAACTAAATTAGATTTACCGCAACCGTTTGGCCCAACGACACCCGTTAGCCCCGGCTGAATTTCTAATTCCGTCGGATCGACGAAGGATTTAAATCCGATTAGTCGAAGTTTAGAAAATTGCATGTATAGCCATGCCTTTCTTTAACGCTTGTTACTTTTTTCTTTTGCTAGTTCTGCATCAAGCACTTGGCGCAAATTTTTCACGCTTAGGCCACCCGTGACCGTTTTGTTATTTACAATAATCGTTGGTGTAGATTGGAGTTTGAACTGTTGTTCTCCGTGGTTGCGAATTTTCATAACCCCGTCAAAAATGTCTTTATTACTAATACAGGCTTTGTAGGTATCTTTAGAAATTCCTGAAAGGAGTCCAATTTGTGATAAAGCTTCACTAGGGTCTGCCTTATTCTTCCAATCTTGTTGCGTTTGGAAAATTATGCTGACGATCGGGTAGTAGCGTTCTTTTGGTGCGCATCTAGCCATCATCGCTGCAGCCAGAGCGAGACTATCTAAGGGGAAGTCCCGATATATAAATTTAACTTTTCCAGTTTTAATGTATTCTTTTTTTAGCATTTGAAATTGTTCGGTGTGGAAGGCGGCGCAGTGTGGGCATGTCATAGAAGCATATTCAACTATAGTTACCTTAGCGTTAGGATCACCTAAGATACGGTCGGCTAAAATTTCCTTAATTGGAAAAAGTTCAATCTTGCTACTTGTGTTTTCTGACTTAGCAGTGGAAGTATCTGCCACTATCACGAAAAGCGCACAAACGGCAAAAAAACTGGCCAGAACATCAATCACTCTCACTACATAATTGGGCAAATTAGGCTCCTTGCTACTATATATTGATTAATATAAGTGCCATTAGTTTATACAACAAGCCGAGATGACAAAAAAATTGATAAAAAGTCGGGAGGAAATGATCTACACAATAGTTTTGTTTGGCCAAATTTCAGGATCATTATGAATTAGAATTAACAGAATTTAGTTTTGGTCAGTAGTTCTAATTTCGGTTCCAAGTGCGCGTAACGCATTTTTTAAATCGGGGTCACTTACAATGTATAAATCAGCATCCAGTAATTCTCGTTCCTTTTCAGTGATCTTTCTTTTTTTTTCAATAGGTTTGCCCTGTATCTTAGTTAAGGTGCCTTGGATTATTCTAATGGCCGTGATAGCTCGATAACCAAAGTGAGTATTAATGCTTTGGATTAATTGATTTTCTCTGTGTTGCAGTTCAACAGCAAGAGCTGGACTATCGATGCGTAAATGCAATATACCATTATTTCGTTCGTTCCGAGGATAAACAATTTTTTCTGGTAATGTATGTTGTGCTAATGCATCACCCACAATCCGTTGCCAATTGGTAATCATAGTACTCTGACCAAACCCTCTCTTACCAAATAAAGGCCGCGTTAATTTCTCTACAGTTGCGCTAATGCTTCGCGGTTTAAACCGAGGGATTGTCATTGGGCAGGTTTTTCTATTTGTAGTTTTTCCATTGGCGGTGTCATGAGGCTATGATATGAGGGTGTAAGCATTTTACAAACCGAATCTAGTGAAAATTATACCAAAAAACCTTAAGCTTTCAAAATGAAAAGATGCAATTAACCAACTCTGATAAGATTCTTTCTTGGTATGATCAAAACAGGAGAGACCTCCCTTGGCGTTCGCTGCCAGGCGTAGAGGCTAACCCATACGATGTTTGGCTTAGCGAAATTATGCTTCAACAAACAACCGTGAAAACTGTTAAATCTTACTTTGAATATTTTTTATCAAGATGGCCAAAGGTTGATGGTCTTGCCGCAGCCTCTTTAGATGATGTTCTTCATGCTTGGCAGGGGTTAGGGTATTACGCTAGGGCACGTAATCTTCATAAATGTGCAAAAGTTATAGTATCTGAATATGGTGGATTTTTCCCTGAGGAAGAGGAAGAACTAAAAAAACTTCCTGGGATAGGGTCCTATACAGCCGCTGCGATTGCGGCGATAGCTTTTGGAAAGAAAGCCACGCCAGTTGATGGTAATATTGAACGTGTTTTAGTGCGACTGTTTGCGCTTCAACAGTTCTTACCAAGGTCAAAGCAAAAATTATATAAATTGGCGTGTGAAATGACTCCAGACAATAGAGCTGGTGACTATGCGCAAGCGCTTATGGATATTGGCGCAACGATTTGTACGCCGAAAAATCCGGTCTGTAATTATTGCCCTTTGCTGGGGGAATGTAAGGCGAAAGCAAAAGGGATCGAAGGGGATCTACCAAGACGACCACCAAAGAAAAATAAGCCAACGCGAGTGGCCGTTGTATTTTGGCTTACCAATGATAAAGGTGAAATATTACTCCGCCGGCGTCCGGAAAAAGGTTTGCTAGGCGGTATGATTGAAGTACCTTCATCAAGTTGGCTGGAACGCGGCTTTTCTGTGAAAAAGAATTTAGACGAAGCGCCCTGTAATGCTGACTGGTCGATACTTCCAGGTAAAATAAAGCATACATTCTCACATTTTCACCTAGAATTGGTCGTTGCTATTGGTCGTAGCAAAAAGTCGCCTAACTTAGATGGCTTTTGGTGTGAAATATTGGATTTTGAAAAATATGCATTTCCCACCGTCATGAAGAAGGTCATCGCACGTGCACTCAATTACCAGGACTAGCTAAGGATATTAAGACCTTGGTTTAATGTTATGCCCACGCGCATGGCATTTTCTTGCGTTGATTTTCCAAAATCATTCGAATCTTGAGAGATCAAAATACTTTGCACCAAAGTATTAGTACGAGCCGCCAATAGGGTAAAATCAAATTCAGCTATAGTGTATTCCAGTTGCCTTGCTAAAACTTCCGCGCGGGCCGCGTCTTGTATATCTTCAACTATGTCTTCAATTTCTTTACTTAGCCCACCGACCTGGGAACTGAAAATGCTATTACGTGATTCTAAGGTAGCACGATCGGAAAGGAACTCAGCCTCTGTGGTTAAAACGAGCCCCTCGGCTGCATCTAAAGCATCCCTCGCTTGGTTAATTGACGCTTGAGACTCAAAATTCTTGTATATCCAGGCATCAAGTAGAGCAAGACCGCCGCCAGTAACAATCCCATCAATGTCTCCGCCGCTGAGTCCCGTTGAACTAGCTGTTGGGGCAATACTGACATTTATAACGTAGTCACCGGCACCATCAGTAGTATATCTTTTGTAATCGTATGCTCGCATTCTGACATAATAAGTTCCATCTGTAGCTACCGTGGTTGAAAAATAAGTGTCGTATGGGCTGGAACCGGTACTGCCGCCTCCACCCAGAGTATTACTTGCGTTATCATCATTGAATGCCAGAGAACTAGGGCTTTTGGTGTTTCTATAGCCGATAGAATTGTTGTCAGCTATCGCCCCAGCCTCATCAAAAAAATCGAGGACAGAGTCAAAATCATCACCCATCCCACTGCCATAATCAACGTCGAATGTCAGTGTTTCCCCTGCCTGCAAGTCGAACTTGAACCAATCATAATCCTGCGTTGAGCCATCTCCCGCTGCAATAGAAGCGGTGTTATTTATGTTACCTGAAATAGAAGCCCAAGGAATGCTTGTATCACCAATATCGGTATTGCTGGCATCAATTTTAAATGCCTGACGAGCCATATTTTGGGCTGTTTCCCAGGTGTTGTTTGACTCTACGTCGCTCATCCGTTGAGGATATCCACCTAATGTAAAATTAATGGCACCAGTTGATGGATTATAGCTATTAACTTGTAAAGTTTCGACTGTTTCATATTGACCTGTTTTTGTATTAGGATAACTTGAGTATTCGGTCAAAGTGCCGACTTGCGCTTCGAAGGCTAAATGACTGGTATCCGAGTTCCAGAAGTCACCACTGCCGTTTTCCGTGATGAAGTAATCAGTCCCTAGATAAACCCCATCAATTCGAAAAAGGTCACCAAAATCTGAGGTATAGGGAGCAAATATTTTTTGTGTTTTGAAGGTGTCACGAGAATTAGTATTAATCAAATTCTTTAAAATATAGGTATCGCCCTCTTTGATACGACCGGTCGCTGCACGAGCTAGGAGGTTTATTTTCCTAAGTTTGTTATCCCAATCTATTGCTGTCTCAGCTGCTGTTAGGTCTCCATTTTCTAAAAAGGTCAGCATTTTGCGCATATAGTCGATATGAGTTCGGATATCATTGACTTGGGCTAGCGATTTACTTAACACTGTAATCGCTTCGTTGATATTTTCTTTGCGGCTGATCAAGTGTGACTGGGTACGCATTAAATGATCTGTTATGGCCGTTGAATTCGAGTTGCTCAAATTAGCAAGAGCCATATCAATTCGCGACGACATAACTTTGTGGACGCTATTTGCGGCCACATTTTGGGCCCGCCCGGCTTTTTCCAATAATGCACGCTCAACGGAGGTAACTCCGCCAGTAAGGGCGCCAACGATGGTTGTCGCATTATTAAACGTATCAAGTTGCATTGCCCACCGACCTCCTGTCGGACCTCAACACTTACCAACTTGAATTCTGGAATTCACGCCCAGAACTCACATAAAACGGCAATTTCTATTGCCATTTTCTTCAAAATACCCTTTGCGGGCTGTGGTTTATTCTATATTTTGATCCTTAACTAGTGTATTTTGGCAGAAATATCAAGATTTTAAGGTATAAATTTGTCCAAATCGAAATAAATGCATAAAACGTGGTTTAATGAATGGGGCTTATCTCATTGGAATGAGCTAATATCGTTCCCTTCCAAGGCATAATCTTTTTATACGGGATTAATCAAAATGTTGCGAGAAAAGGTAGAATCAAAATGGATTGATTGTTTTGAACAA
>CAZXSC010000058.1:0-16326 GCA_964643045.1 uncultured Rhodospirillaceae bacterium | reverse complement strand
GTTATTGTCTTCCCGTCGCAAAACGGGAAGTTCACCGTTTAGCTCTTCGTGAAGCTGCGACATCTGGTGACACCTGTTTCTTTTTAGGGACCGATACGGCGCCACATTCTGTTGCTGACAAAGAATCCCCTTGCGGTTGTGCGGGTATTTTTACAGCTATAAATGCGCTGCAATTATATACTCAGGTATTTGATGAGGAAAAAGCGTTAGCGAAACTTGAAGGCTTCACCTCATTGCATGGGCCAGCTTTTTATGGAATGACTTTAAATGAAGGTTCGGTGACTATGACCAGAGAAAAATTTCGGGTACCGGGCACGATAGCTGTGCCAGACGGTAGCTCTATCAGGCCATTTAGAGCTGGGCAAACGCTTAATTGGAGAATCAAAAACGAAGATGGGGAGGGTTAAATTTTGGCAAATAAATTTAATGCTTTACTGCTGAATAATAGTGATAAAGGTATAACCTGTGATGTTAGAGATGTTGCATTAGATGATTTGCCTGAAGGCGATGTCACAATTGCGGTTGATTATTCGACCCTGAATTATAAGGATGGTTTGATTCTCAAGGGTCTCGGCGGTTTAGTTCGTAATTATCCGCATGTTCCAGGGGTAGATTGTTCAGGTGTTGTCGAAAGCTCAGACAGTTCTGAATTTTCAACAGGCGACCGGGTTGTCCTTAACGGATGGCGATTTGGCGAGATCTGTTGGGGGGGATATTCTCAGAAGGCGCGTGTGCAGGGCAGCCAGTTGGTCAAATTACCAATAAATATTTCAACTAAGCAGGCTATGGCAATAGGTACAGCCGGTTATACAGCAATGCTCGCTATAATGGCGTTGGAAGATCAAGGCCTAAAACCAGATGTTGATGGAGAAGTATTGGTCACTGGCGCTGCGGGTGGTGTCGGCAGTATAGCGACAGCAGTTCTTGCTAATCTAGGCTATGAAGTAGCCGCTTCAACAGGGCGTGCCGAGACGGCGGACTATCTTAAGGCTCTTGGGGCCTCAAGTGTTATTGATAGAGAAGAGCTTGAAGTCGTCCCAAAAGGGCCGCTTTCGTCTGAGCGATGGGCAGCGGCGGTTGATAACGTTGGGGGAGATATTTTAGCAAATTTAATAGCCAACATGAAATACCATGCGAGCGTTGCTTCAATTGGATTGGCGGCGTCTTCAAAGCTGGAGACTACGGTCATTCCATTTATTATACGAGGGATAAATCTTCTCGGTATAGACTCGGTTATGTGTCCAAAAGATAGGCGTATCCTAGCGTGGGATCGTTTATCAAAGGAGTTGCCGCACGATAAACTTGAGGAAACAATTTCAGTTGTAAGCTTAGCTGAAATAATAGAATTTGCTGATGATATTTTAGCTGGTAAGGTTAAAGGTCGGATAGTAGTCGATGTGAATACATAAAGGCGTTCATTTCTGTTGAATAATGTATAAAGTTTATTTAGGAATGTTGTTAAACCGCACAATTTAAAGTTGAAGATTAAGTGTAAGTAATTTTAACTGTATAGGATGGTAATAAAATGGGTTTAATACCAAGATGGTTAGTTGAAGCTATAAACGAAGCATTTCCAAAGAATGTATGTCTCGTTGGAGTTGCGCTTGATGATGGATTTGCTCAAATTAGTCCGCGTGGAAGCGTAATTGTTTATGATGAAAATACCCTGGCTATTTGGGATCGTGGCAGTGGCAGGCCCCATAAGGGCAAAACAACTGAAGCTGTAGCCGATGGTACAAAAATGACAGTTTATTTTCGTAATGTTGAATTTGGCGCCAGAGGTGGTAATGGCCTATTGCCGCTTGGAGGAATAGCTAGATTTTATGGTTCTGCTGAATTGCATACCGAAGATGGTGAGGTCCGCGAAAAGGTGTGGAATACTATGCATCCGAAAGAAAGAGAAAATGACGCTGAAAAAAAAGGTTATGCAGTTTTGATTCATTTAGAACGAGCGGAGCAATTAAACAGTAAACCTCTGGCTGATCTCCCCGGCCCTGGTTAAAGGGGATCCAAGCTGGCATGAATACAGTCCGTTGCATAATTATAGGAGTTACGTCGCAGCTTCCTTGATATCCAGATTGCGTTCTAAGGTTTCTTTCGCTTTCTCAGCTTCTTGTTGGCGGGTCCACATGGTTGAATAGGTGCCAGCTTTTGCCAGCAATTCAGTGTGTGTCCCTCGTTCTACAATTCTTCCGTGTTCTAATACAACAATCTCGTTGGCATGAATTATTGTTGAAAGCCGATGGGCGATAACTATGGTAGTGCGATCAGTTGCGACCTCTTTTAAGGCGTCCTGTATCTCTTTTTCTGTATGGCTATCAAGTGCCGACGTCGCTTCATCGAAGATCAGAATCTTAGGACTTTTTAGAATTGTTCTGGCGATTGCTATTCGTTGTTTTTCGCCACCTGATACTTTCAGACCGCGCTCCCCGACGCGGGTGTTATATCCCTCTGGTAATTCGCTAACAAATTCGTGGACAGCAGCAAGGCGTGCTGCATTTTCTATCTCTGATGGTGTAGCGGCGGGGCGACCGTAGGCTATGTTATAAAAAATTGTGTCATTAAATAACACAGTATCTTGTGGAACAATACCAATAGCAGCTCGGACAGAATTTTGTTTAACTTCGCGTATGTCTTGTCCATCAATTAATATTCGCCCACCGGTTACATCATAGAAACGGTATAGCAGTCTTGAAATGGTTGATTTTCCGGCTCCGGATGGACCAACAATGGCCACGGTTTGTCCTGGTATCACCTCCATAGAAATATCTTTTAGAATGGGCCTCACACTTTGGTAATGAAATGAAACATTCTCAAATATTACGTGACCTCCTTCTATCTGAAGAGAAGGAGCATTAGGGAGATCTTTGATCTCGGTTTCTTTTTCTAGAAGTCTGAACATTTCGTTCATGTCAGTTAGTGATTGTTTAATTTCGCGATATACAAAACCCAAAAAGTTGAGTGGCAAGAAGAGCTGAATTAAATAGGTATTCACTAGGACGAAATCGCCTATGGACAAGTCTCCATTTTTTACACCAAAACCAGCCATTATCATTAAGATGGTCATGCCGATGGAAATAACAGCGCCTTGGCCAACATTTAATAACGATAGGGAAACCTTGCTTTTGATAGCTGATTCTTCGTACGAACGTAAGGCTGAATCGAGTCGGGAAGCTTCGTGTGCCTCGTTACCAAAATATTTAACAGTTTCATAATTGAGGAGTGAATCGATAGCTTTAGTATTAGCTTCTCCATCCATTTTATTCATTTGGCGGCGATATTTTAAACGCCAATCCGTTACTACAACGGTCCAAAGAATGTAGATACTAACAGTAACGAATGTTACAAGGGCATACCATATATCGAATAGACCCCACATTATTGCACAGACTAATAATATTTCCAGAAGAGTGGGCATAACGTTGAACAGCATGAAGTTGAGTAAGAAGTCTATGCCCTTAGTACCCCTTTCCACGGCTCTGGATAGTCCCCCAGTTTGGCGGTCAAGATGAAAGCGCATCGCTAATTGATGTAGATGGCGGAAAGTTTTTAGGCCGGCCTCGCGTATTGCTCTTTGAGCGACTTTAGCAAAAATAGCATCTCGTAATTCTCCGAAGGCGAGGGATAAAGTGCGCGCCAAACCATAAGCGATCAGGATGCCGATTGGAACAACAATTATAGCTGATTGGTTGCTAGAAATATTGTCTACCGCCATTTTATAGAGAATGGGCGCACCGGCACTTATCCCTTTGGCGATTGCCAGAAAGAGAAGAGCAATTAAAACTCTTGATTTCATCTCAAGAGAGCGTTTAGGCCACAAATATGGCATTAAGGTTTTGAGAGCTTGGATATCGCTACTCGAGACCTTCGTTTTTTGTTTGGTTGTTCCTAACGAACGCATCTACTCCACATAGCATCAAACGAGTGCCGAACAAACTTTCCTTTAAAAATTATCTCTGAATTAATTATAACATGCATTGCTTTGAATCAGAAAAATTTCCCGTTAGCTATTATACCGGATTTGAAACATAATGGAGATCAGAGTGAACAGTGATACGGGTCTTTATGGAGGAGCAAAATTATTCCGTGCGGTAAATTAGATGGTAACCGAATTCTGTCTCAACTATATCACTAAGACCACCAACTTCTAGGTCAAACGCAGCTTTATCAAATTCCGGAACCATTGCACCACGGCCAAAATTGCCTAAATCACCTCCTTGGCGTGAAGATGGACAATCAGAATGTTCGCCGGCAACCTGATCAAAAGGAGTACCGCTCTCGATTTCAACTTTTAGTGCGCCAATCTTCTCCATAGCGTCATCAGCTGAGAGTTGGGTATTTGCTTGGGGAGCCTCTGCATGATTAATGAGAATGTGTGAGGCACGAATTTGATCTGACATAATTTATTTCCCTAATTATTAAAAGTTATTTAGAGGCATTAATACTCACTTTACCTCAAGTGTCGTCTTCCATATAGGATTGGTGCCGGATGTTCAACATGCCAGTGTTATAAAATTTGTTCAATGCTAATGGGGTATTTAGCCAGAAGCGAGGCGGAATAAACAGATGGCTAACTAAACTAGAATCAATACAAAATATTGGCAAAAATACTTTCCATCAACTTATATATGTTTTTAAAGAAAAAGTGAGTTTTATTCAGATTAATGGTAGTTTAAGGGCTTAGGTCTGGTTCTGTATTTTTCGTCATGCTCTTACACTTAACTTTAGGTGTAAATTGTAGATTAATAAAATTAAGTTATAGAAGTGAAATGTTTCTGCCAATGATAACAGACAGGCTGCTCAATTCGCACTATTTGTGTTAGAATTTTTTTATCATGCGACATTTTTTCTTTTTCTTTATTACTCTTGCCGTTTTTATTGGAAGTAGTAGGGAAGTTAGCGGCTTGCCCCCGTGTCCGGCTGACGTAAATCCAACACCTTCTCGTTGGTCCGACTGTTTTGGAAGTTACACCTACGCGGATGGTAATAAATATGAAGGGGAATACAAAGACGGTAAGAGGCATGGTCGGGGCAAATTTACATTTAATGATGGTGAAGTATATGTTGGTGAATTTAAGGATGGCAGCTATCACGGTAATAGTAGCTATACATTTTCCAATGGTGATAGGTATGTAGGTGGTTGGAAAGATGGAAAATTTAGTGGACAAGGCGTATTTTATTTTCTCGCGGAAAATGAATTTAAAGGTGACAAATATACGGGTGAATGGAAGGAAGGTGAATTTTTTGGCAAAGGCACCTACTATTATCTTGCAGCTAATGAAGCTAGAGGGGATATCTATGTTGGTGAAATTCGGGATGGGAAGCCTAATGGGCAAGGGTCCTATACATTTAATCCGAAGTCAAAACTTGCTGGAGACAGGTACATAGGTGAGTTCCAAAATGGGAAACGCCAAGGACAAGGTGTTTATAAGTTTGCCAATGGGAAGAAATATGTCGGTGAATTTCAGAAAGGCAAGCAAACTGGACAGGGGGCTTTTACATTTGAACCGCCTTCAAAATTTGCTGGAGATATTTACGTTGGTGAGGTAAGGGATGGTAAACCCAATGGTCAAGGAACTTACACCTGGGGGTCTTCGTCAGAATATGTTGGTGATACTTATGTCGGTGAATGGAGGAACGGTATAAAAAATGGTCAGGGTATTTATACTTTTGCCGATGGTAGAGAGCAGGAAGGAATATGGGAGAATAATAGCTTCAAATATGCTCAGCGGGTAAGACGTCGAGTTGTTAAAAAGGAAATCGTTGAACAATCGCCAGAGGTAAAAAAGGAGCTTGAAGAGTTGAAAAAACTCCAAAAAAAGATGGCTGGTTTAAAATCATGGAGCACAACAAAATTAAAAGAAGCTAATAATTCAGAAAAGTCCGAAAATTCGCTTTCTTCAGAGACAGGCGAGCCAATTTCGGGCAATTTTGTTTCTAAAATAAAACAGTGGTGGTCTTCTTTATTCGGCAGTGATGCCAAACCATAGAATTTTATGAAAAAAGTTTTTTTTACATTTATCTGTCTTTTAGTTTTCTCAATTTCAAATGTTGAGAGTGGTGAGACGGTTCGTTTCTCTAATTTGGTCAAGCGAGGAGATGTATTTTATAATCAGAATTCGGATATTCCTTATAGTGGTCAAGTGACAGGAGCTAAAAATGGCAAGATCGTAAAGGGAAAAATAGATGGCCTATGGATAGTTTATTTATTGAGCGGGAATCTGAATTATAAGGCTCATTATAAAGATGGGAAACGTGATGGATGGTGGGAATTATATCACAAGAACGGCAGATTATCTGAGGAAGGTAACCACAAGAATGATAAGAAAAGTGGGGTTTGGGTAACATATTTTGAAAATGGGCAGATAAGTTATAAGGCATCATATAGAGATGGAAAGGAAGATGGCCCGTTCCATTCCTATGCATCTGAAGATGGTCGATTGCTTTGGAGGGGGCATTATAAAGCTGGAAAAAGAGAGGGGCTTTGGGAATATTTTCATCAGAATGGTAGATTAGAGATAAAAGATTATTACAAACAAGGGAAAAGAGATGGCCCTGGAGAGCTATATTATTCGAATGGAAAATTGCGCTCCAGGGGGACTTACATTAATGGGAAGAAAGAGGGTCTGCTAGTATTGTTTCACAACAATGGGAAGTTGAGTAGTAAAGGAATATATATTAAGGGAAAGCGAGAGGACGGCCTCTGGCAAAGCTTCAACAAAGAAGGAACTTTAAATTCTAAGGGTCACTATAAGGATGGCGAGCAAAACGGGCCTTGGGAATACTATGATAACTCTGGAAAATTAATAAGAAAACGTATTTATATTAATGGCAGGGAAATCAACTAATTTAAGGAGAGAATATGAATGGAAACCAAATTAATTGCTTGGGATAATTTTTTAGATGATAGGAATCGCCCTTCTCTCACAAGGCAGAGGTAGCGGACATTCGTGTTTAACCATTAGCAAGTTGCAAAAGAAAAAATCATCTAAGATTGAATTGTAACTTGGAATTGAGAATAATTTTTTACTATCAATACGGTAAAGATTATAATCGTATCTCTCACATAATCCTAGGATTTTTTCTATCGTACCACCTCCCCTAATCCATGTTTGGTTGTATTCAAGTTGAATGTAATCAATTATCCCATTTTTTAGCGATTTGGAAGCACCCATTAGAGCATTGTATTCAGCGCCTTCTATATCAAGTTTTAGGAAATCGATTTTACTAATTTTATTTTCTACCACCAAAGCATCGACCGTCGTTTGTTTGACTTTAATTTTTTTGGTTAAGTAATAATGTGGGAATAAAGATTCACGTCCATTACCTCCGTCTTCATCTTCATAGTAAAAAGTTACCGTTTTTATTGATTCGCCCAAAGCCGCGCGAACAATATAATGCGGTTGAAGTTGTAATCTATCCTTAAGAATCTTCTGGGAAGATGGAAGAGGTTCAACAGAAAAAAGCCGCTTGGTTTTTTTCCGAAATTCATCGCACATAGATAGGAAATGTGCGGAATGGTCGCCGATGCAAGCGCCTCCATCGATAAAGCAAACTGGGTCGCCAGCATTTTTTACGATATGCCTTAGTACGGAAAATTCACCATTGGAGCGAGGGTTCATCTTTCCCCGTCCGCTCATACGCTTGGCGTACGTTTCTAGATAGTAGTCAAAAAACTTAAGATACCTTAACAATAAATTATTCCTAACTGGTTATTAGAATTGCTAAATTGAAATAGAAAATTATATACGCTCTGTGGCAAAGTAGGTTTTTTCGTTTTTATTATTGGCTGTTATCCGAATACAGGTTTAATTAAATTTGGATAATCAAATTCAACGGACCGGGAGTCAAAATCACGGCCCATGAATTCACTTGCTATAATATCTGTAAATTCAGCTTTCCGCGTATACCTAACTTCCAACGATTTGTCTTGTAAAACCTCATCCATAGTAAAAAGACTGCCATCTTTTATTGATTCAAACAAACCATCATGTGCAATTTCTACAGATCGCATTGTAAAGTCGAAGGATTGATCATTTTCTTTTAGTTTTGGGATGCAATGAAAAAGTAACGGGCCGCTATCCAGGCCTTTACTCAACTTGTGAATTGTAGCCCCAACATAAGAGGGATTGTCATCATATAGGGCCCAGAAGTTGCAAGATGTTCCTCTATAGTATGGAGACAGCCCCATATGGATATTGATTGCGTTATTTAAGACTAAAAAATCAATAAGCCACCCCTTAATGTAACTTGCGCCAAACACAATATAAACATCAGACTCCAAAGACGAAATTATTTGTTGTTTAGATAGTAGATTCAGATCATCACTTTTAATTAAAAGTGTTGAGACATTTTTTGGCAAGAAATCAATATCGCCAAATATTTTTTTTTCTGCGGTGGTTACATTTCTAAGATATCTCTGCATCGTATCTGATTTTTTATAAAAATCAGGAACTAACCCGGGGAAAACGGTATTGCATTCACTGATAAAAAAAACACGATCGGCCAAAGAAGATAAACGTTTTACTAAATTAAGATGACGAGGTTGATTACTACTAAATACCGTAATTTTCATTGGGCCATACTCTTTAGGACGTTGGCATGATCTTCGCGTGGAATTTCTAAACGACTTTTAATTGATTTAGTACTCATACTAGACCTAAAGCCAATTTTGATGCCAAACGAGTCAAGCAAAGAAAGGGTAGCCTCGTTGTAATTGCCACAAGGGTGGGACATGGATGTAATATAACCTTTTCCGAGCAATCTTTCTAAGTGTTTAAGATTCTTTCGATATTCCTCTTTTTGCTTTTCCTTTGATAAGTCTTGCATCTTTGTTGGGTGAGTATATGAGTGCAAACCAACAGTATGCCCCATTTCTGCAAGTTGTTTTATGTTGCCATTAGTAAACCAAATTTTTGATTTGATCTCCTCCTCTTTATAGTTATGAGTTGACATCATATTCACCATCAAATTCTCATACTTATTCTTTTTTAAAACCTCATCACGCAAATAACGAAACCACCTATCATCGTAAGTGTAGAATGGAAAAGCCGATAAATAGTCTGTGAATTCAAATTTTTCTTTTTCAGCGAAATATACTTCGCCATATAACGATTGAACTTTTTCAAAGAACTGCTGATAAAACTCATCAACAGAACTAAATGCAACTGTTCTAAAATACCGAAATACCTCTAGATAGCTTGGGATGCCTTCAAACGGCGAAGAATAGACAAAGAAAAATGCTCTCAAATTTCGTTTATTTAGAATAGGCACAGCAATATCAAACTGACATAATAAAGCGTCATCGAAGGAAAGACAAATATCATGTTTTTCTAACTGATTTTGTAGAAGTCGATCTTGATAATCATTTGCCGATAAAAGATTGTATCTTACATCAAGCCAATCAATCATTTGCTGAAATTGGCGACCACTGATGCTACCTTGTCCCTTTGGATGTGTATTGTCGTGAAAATGGTGAAACATTACCGAATGTGTCGTTGTATCGTTATTCATCAATACTTCTTTCACGGAAAAAGCCCAATCGATATAGTTTACTAGCTTAAAAAATTATTTCCACTCAATAAAAATATTTCAATAAATAGGCCTCTCTTTCTTTCTTCTAAGCAATGTCAGTCTAGCAAACCTTCAGATTTTAAGTGATCGACGAACACTCTGGCCATAAGGCGATAGCCTTTTTCATTGGGATGCGTTGAGCATTTTTTATAGAGCGAATGGTAATTAGTCTCATATCTTAACATTGGAATAGCGAAGTCAAAGACGAGTATATTTCTCTTGCCTAAAGTGTCAATGAGGTGCTGGTATGGTATTTTATTATGAGTTTCAAAATATTCGAAGTCCCTGCATGTTGGAATGATCGTTAACAAAGGTCGCTGGTTTCTCTCTCTCGCTTCTTCAACAAATGTTTCCATTATTTTTGTGGTAATACTCAGTGCTTTAGAGGAATGTTCATAACTATAAAATGCCATATGTCTCGGCTCGCCTTTGAATTTTGCTGAAAGGTGATAATGCTTAAGTGCAAAGTTGATTGTCGCTAGCGTAAACGGAAACGACAAGCTCGAGGTGATTCCACTATTTCCATTGGGAATAAAATATTCATCAGACAAGTGACTAGGTATGGCAGCTAATTTATTAGCATCAATCATTGGTATTGGCACGTATATTAGATTATTATTTTCAACGATGTACCTTGGCTTAAGGGTCAGTTGATCACCCGGGTATATAAGATTTCTGAACTGGTTCACGTTTCGAATTATGTTTTCAGAAAGATGGTTCAAAACCACGATGTCCGCATAATTCTCGTGCCTTTTATATCTCATTAATGCTTGATCAGAACCGTACCCACCAACTCCGAAATTCAATACACGACAACCGACCGAATCTGAGACAAGATTAGGCCAGGCGAATTGCTTTTTTACTTCACCCGACCAAGTGAACGAGTCACCATACATCTCAATACAAATTGGCGAACTGGCAAAATCAGAGGTATCAATTCGTGCGCCAAAATCATCAACTTCTTCCTTAGGTAGCCACCCAAGATAAGGGTCGTAGCTAGCAGAGTTTTCTATTATCGCTTCCTTTATACGCCTATCATCGTATACAAGAAGTCCATATTTATTTTGGATAAAGTACAAAATTCCATAACTTAATAATTCGGCAGCCAATACCATCAATATCAAAATAATTATACACGCCCCTGCCTTCGGACCGAGCCTACTCCAACTCATTTTGCAAACCTTCAGATGTTCTTATATCCTTTAAGTACTTACTTGAAATTGGTAATTTTTTTATAAAAAAAACGTCCATAAAAAAATTATAGATGTTAAAATCAGAAAACGGACTAATATGTATTAGTTTAACTTATTTTTCAGTACTATGAGGATTTTTTCTATGTAATCAGGAATAGATTTTGGAGAAGAAATTAACACTTTTTCCCTTGCTTTTAAATCACTGAAATTTTCTTCAATTTTTTTTACAATCTCAGTGTAATTTGTATCAAAATTTTCAATTACGTTAGACATAGTCTAGTATAAAATTTGAAATTAAGATTATTTTCTAGTCAATAGTAAGCTTCTTAATAACCATATAGTTTCAATAACTTAATTTTATTTCGGAACTAAAAAGTCGTTCAAAAGAGAATAACGAAAACGTAATTACTACCCCCACTCAATAGAAACGCGAAATTTTTACCTTTTAAATTCAATATCTTAAATAGCCTATAATAGTGGCGTGTAAGTTTCTAAAGCAAATCATTGTTTGAATTTTGACCAGCCTTACTATTCGATTTCAATAGTCTACGCGTTTCGTGGTTAAGCATCGTTAAAGCAAACCAAAACGCTTCACTTGCCGTTTAGTTAACCGACTGCCACATGCTAACTGCTCTTCCAATAGTCTATCAAACTCACAGTCATCTGCAGCCTTTTTAATATTTTGAAGCGCTGCCTCTAACTCTGCTTTAGAAGACAACTCAAACGGCCAGCTTTCTGGAGCAGCTGCTTAAACAATTTCCGCCCAAAACTGTTTGAGTAAATAATTTGAGTCTAAAATACGCAATATGAAAAGGAAAGTTTGCTATGGGCTAATGGCTATAATATTATGAAGAAGAATATTATTTCAATAAGCTAAACGAGGCGCAGTGACTAAAGATACTGACAGCACAGAGCCGTCAAGGACTTTAATTAAGAATTTTTTATTATTACCATTAAAGTTATTAAGTTATATTGCTTCATTTTATGCTTCCTTGTTAAAGAACGTAAATGTCGGACTGGGTGATTATTGGCTTGAATTTAAAGCTGAAAAAAACCGTTTACGAAAACAAACAATTTCACATTTTCAAAATGGCAAAATAGTGAAACTCACATTATTTACACCAAATTGGATTTGCAGAGAAAGAGCTAGTACTTTTTCTACTAAAGAACCAGAAACACTTGAATGGATAGATGAAGGTAAAAGCGATGGTGTTTTCTTTGATATTGGCGCTAACGTAGGACTATACTCACTTTATTACGCCGCTACAAAAAAAGGCAAGGTATATGCGTTTGAACCATCAGCTTTTAATTTGCCACTGTTAGCAAAAAATATTTTTGAAAACAGACTTCATGACCAAATTAAAATAATCACAAATCCCTTAACAGAGCAAAATCAATTTGCTGATTTAGTGTTTTCTACGATTGAAGAAGGCGGGGCATTATCAACATTTGGAGTTGATTATACTTATGATGGAAATTTAATCAGCAAGAATTTAATTTATCAAACATTAGGTTTTTCGTTGGATTTTTTGTTTACCAACAATATTATTACTGCACGTCCGAGTCTAATTAAGATTGATGTTGATGGCATAGAGCATCTAATTTTAGCTGGAGCGATTGAAACGCTTAAACACCCAACTTGTAGGTCTATATTAATAGAAACTAACGATAGTTTTTTGGAACAAAAAGCATCAATTTCTAAAATTCTTGCTGAATGCGGTTTTTCCCTAAAAGAAAAACGGCAATCAGACATGATATCCAATGGAAAATTTTCAGATATTTATAATAATATTTGGTATAAAAGTTAAATCAACTCAGTACTTACATTGATAGCAGCGGTGGGTTTTTCGTGATCTTAGCATTAGTTTTAGTCTGCGTTGTATCCTAAATACGCCTTGCATAGTCTGCCCGCCCCTTCGTTCAAAGTCTGTTGATCGGACCATGGGTATACGTTTTGATTCAAAACCGTGGTTTTTAAAATTCAATACGTTGTTTTTTAGATAGGTAACTTTTGTGTAACGTTATTAATATAAATCAATAGCTTATGGGCAAAAACTACTCCCTCTCAACCATTCCACCCTTAAAGAAATATTTTTTCCCACTCATTAATTATATCTTATTTTATTCACTTATTCCCTCCCAATCATCCTACCCATAAATAAACCTTTATTTAATTTCCCTGCCTTTCAATTATTAATCTTCTAATCTCCTTATTTTCGTTTTCGTGAAACGTCTTTATTATGGCTTCAATTGCACAATGTTAAATAGGAGAAAAAGCGTAAAAAATAGTTATCTTTAATGATGAAGTATTAAGAATGACATGAGCCTAATTTAAGTCGATTTGATGGTCTTTAAGGTCATCGAGTCTCACAAATTCCAGTGTTTTTTGATTGGTGGCTGTAAGTTTTACCCGTGGTGCAAATCCAGCCTCTCTAGCTTCCTCCCAACGCAGTGCACATAAACACCAGGCATCGCCAGCTTTTAGCCCGTCAAAACCGTATTGGGGAACCGGAGTACTAAGATCATTTCCCCGACTCTTAGAAAATTCTAGAAACTCATCCGTAACGATCACACAAACAGTGTGCGTTCCAAAATCACCATTACCCGTGTTACAGCAACCATCACGATAAAAACCTGTCATCGGATCAGTACCACATACGACTAAATCTGTGCCCAGAACATTTAGTTGTTTTTCCGGCTTTTGTGGTTTTTCAGAAGTGTTATCAAACATTTTTCAATTATGTATCCAAATCAGCTTTAGCTCAAGAAAACTAGTAAAACTCAGTCAAATTTAGTTACCATTAAAATTCAACGGACCAAAAAGCTTTTATTATTCATGTACAGGACTGAAAAGCGCTTTGGTTTTGGGTAACCTAATAACAGCACCCAAGATAAAAGCGGCACTAATACAGAGCACTAAAAAGAGAGCCGTGAACCTCCAGGTCCCGTGAAGCCAGGCAATTAAAGGAATTGGAATTGCATATATGGTGAACGTAATGAAACTGCGGAGGGCATATGCGTGGCTTCGCCATTCGCCTTTTGCGGCCCGCCCGAGGTTAGATAATTAAGTTAATATTACTATAGCGAGTTTCTATTTAATAAAGACCGTTGGAACTCGATAAAATTTTGCCTTATATGAATTTGAAAAACATTTTTTGGAAAAAAAGTCATCGGTTGCCCTTGTGGCTCCCTCTACGGCGTTATAATCATCAACAACTAAAACCCCGTCTGGAACAATCCTGTCCCAAAGTTGTTCCAATGCAAACTTTGTTGGTTCATAAACATCAATATCAATATGGAGTAATGATATTTTTAAGTGGGCATGTTCCTCAAGAAAGTCCGGCAAGCTATCAAAAATGTCTCCTTTTATAAGTGATACATTTTCGATGCCCTTTAGCTTAAAGGCTTTCATTAATTCATCTTCATCAATTCCTACTCCTGCATCATCATCATGTTCTTTGGCAAAATCTAGGTCTTGGGAAATTGAAATATTTTCCACTGGAAACAATCCGAACGAGTCAAACCCATATATACTTCTCGAGTCTTGGCATTCAAGCAAATTTCTAAAGGTCGCCCACCTTACAAGAGAAGCGCCTTTAAACACTCCCAATTCTAAAATATCTCCAGGTAAAGTTAAAATTTCCTTATAAATCTCATAGTGTGAAAGAAGTTTTCCGATACGATCGTTGGTGGCTTTTAGGTAAAAACTATTTTCGATATCCCAATAGTTAATGTCCATCGGTTTGTAACTTTTCATTTTACATTCCCTTATCTTAAAAAGCATGATCGCATGTTACAGATTGATCTTTATATAGTGATAAATAATGAAAGACGCATCTAGAGGAGACTTTACTTTTAACATAAATCCAACCAGATTTATTGTTCAGAAAACATTGTAGGTCTTCGATTTCTTTTTCTAAGCAAAGGCAGAGAGAATCTTCTTTTGGTAAGGTGAATTTGAATTGAAGAGGTTCGTCATCAAAGGCATTATATATTAAAGAATTAAAATGAATTTCAATAGGAGCTTCTTCTGCTAATACTCTATTAGCAATTAGCAAATAATTTACAATATCTTGCCCTGAAAAAATTGGTGCCCACCGCGTGTTAACTGGTTTAGATTGATGTGGAAAAGGTCCATCTATTAAAAAAGCTGGATCTGAATCCCGATAGGAATAGTGAACCCCCAAATGAAAACGTCTAGGAAGCCTAAAGTTACTGAGAAAGTTTAATTCCGTGTTTTTGGATTGTTGTGAATTAATTCTTGTAACTCTAGACTCTGAAACAGGAGGTAGGGAGACCTTCTCAATAGAAGAGTTAATACCAATATTTTTTTTCACTTCGATCGCAAATTCCCCTTCCGGGTATGTAGGATAAATATCTACATAGCAATTCCAGTTTTTGGTAGAGAAGTTCGGCACATTAAAAACCAGATTTTTAAACCTGTCTTTCTTTTCAACATCAAATTGGTCATCATTTACACTCCCAGAAGATGCCGCAAAGTTTGTGTGGTCCAAACTCAAAGCCCCATTAGATAAGTTTTCAAATCCTGCAATTAGCCTGGGGAAAACTCCTTTGCATTTATATTTTATCTTATAAGTACCCCATTGTCCTTGAAGGAATTTTCGATAATCAAGTATATCTTTTAAGTAAAAAATTTTTGTTTCATTGGGCTTCCATGAAATTTGAGGAAGGTTCTTTCGGGTTTTTCTTCCATCATAAGAGGTAATTTCCAGATTTGCCTCTTCGTCCAAGAGTGTACTGGGACCATTATGAATAATGAAAAAAGATTCTAAGTTAAAATCTTTCTGGATGGTTTGATTCCCTTCTTCCGCAAATCTTATTTCATCGATATTTTCGTCAGCACTAGAAAAAGAGAAATACCTTTGGGTGCTATGGCAAGAGGTGTGCCAGTTTTCTCCATTATATCGGATAACTACTGCTGGATAGCTAATAAAGAAATTCTTCTCTGAAAAAAACTCTAATTCTATACTCCCCTCACAAGTATCAAAATCAATTCCATTGCTTTTTAGAAGGCTTTTCATTTGAATTTCTACACTTCCCTGATTGGGCATCATTACTTCCGTAGAAAAAAATTTGTCTCCGTACATGTTCCTAACGGTGGCTATTGCCACTACATTGTTTATCCCTCTCTTTATTTTCCAGTAGTTTAAGAAATGTATAGTTGTGTTAAAATAGTTTGATGACTTGAAGTAAAAAACTGCAGATGACCGGGTAACAGGAGATTTATTTGATAAATCATCTTGATGGCGAAAAAAATATGGGTCTTTATTTTTCATAAAAGCATTTGATCAAAAAGATTTTGGTCTGTTTTCTAACTACTAATCAGCGTCTTAAGTTACTATGGTTTTCAGTAGTAACAGTTTTATGCGACTTTTTGGGTAACCGTAAGGAAATTACGCTTTAAAATCAATGGTAGATTTTAGGTGGGTAACTTTTGTGTAACTCTATTATTCTTATAAATCAATGACCTATAGAAGAATAACTACTCCCACTCAATTGTTCCAGGAGGCTTTGAGGTAATGTCATATACCACGCGATT
>CAZXSC010000057.1:0-16488 GCA_964643045.1 uncultured Rhodospirillaceae bacterium | reverse complement strand
AGTAAGCCGCTTGCAATTAGCATTAGGGGCATTTGGCTGACCCGCCATGATGGAATACCTTTACCCGAGTGTAAAATACGTGCCTGACAATAAAGAAATATAGCCGCCGCCAATGCAGCGGTAGTATACAAGATTTCATTTGGATAGAAAAAAAACAGGCCGATGGAGAGAAATAACAAACCAACTGCGTAAATTTCACGAGACATCCAAGATGTTTGAGGGCGCAAAATAGCATACGGAGCCCTTAATTTTCGGCCTATTTTTAGCCAAACAAAGAACAGCCCAATAGCTGTAATGGCTACCGATACCAAATTAATTCTAAATAATTCTTCATTGCCAATGAGGCCAATAAGATTAAAAAAGTAGGCTATAATAATTGCACCCGATCCTATACCACCCAAAATAAAGTTCATCGCAGCCCGCATATCCCAAAAGGTCTGACGTTTGCCAACGAGGGGGTTTTCTAAATCAGATAGCGCTTCATCATCAATATCGCGCTCATCCGATGGGCGAGCAGGGACTACCGGTGTTTCAATCAAATACTTTATCTGAGGATCGTTGCCAAGTTCTTGGTGCATCTCCACGAATTCATGTTCGCTTACCAATTTTGATACTTGGCTATCTGGATCGTTAAAATCACCAAATTTAATTGCTTGGGATATACATGAAGATGCGCAAGCGGGCGTTGCTAACGGGTCAAGACCTGGGATATGACCCTCGGCCAATCCATTATCAACCCTATCGATGCAGAAGGTGCATTTTTGTGCTACGCCAACCCGTTCATCATGAGCCACTTTCGTTTCTTGTGCCGTTGCCGTTTCAAAATACGTTGGTTTGTCATGAACGATAGTGCGAGCCTGATAAGGGCAAGCGACAGCGCAAGAAGCACAGCCTATACATAGATCGTAATCCATTGTTACTAACCCATCATCGCGTTGCTTGGTTGCTCCAGTCGGGCAGACAGGTACACAGGATGGCTCAGCACAATGCTGACAGCCCGTTACCAGAAATAATCGTTCAACATCCGGATATTGGCCAACTTCGACATCTAGTACTTTACGCCATTGAACCCCGGATACTGTATCGTTTTCGTGCTTGCATGCGATAGTGCACGTTTGGCAGCCGACGCACCGGTTTACATCAATAGTCATGCCCCAACGCTTATGCGTTACTTCAGTCATAGATGTGATACGCCTTCAGCGCGTCTTTCTGACCGCTTTGGACCGTCAGTTCTCGTAATTTTTACCCGAGCCAAATCTGATCCACTACCTGTTGAATCGGTTAGCGATAGTGATAGTGAAGTCACGGAATTCAGGCTTGGTAGTTCAAGGTCTTTGGCGAAGGGTGTCTTCCAGTGATCAAATTGACCAATCATAACAACTGTGTCTGGTCGCACACCCTCTCGCAAAACTGCATAACCTCTTGTTATTCCCGTAATGGATTCAATTTGAACCGGATCGCCTTCTGTTAATCCCATTTCTTTTGCTTTACCGCGATTTATCAAAACACCCTTATGCCCGGTAACATTTTGCGCAACTTCATTAATCATTGGGATACCAACGTTCAGACCCCATGAATATTGCATGCTGCGTGATGTTACAGCCCAGAATGGATAATCATTCGGATTGCCACCTTCTTCTTTAATGTGTTGGTTCCAAATTTCAGGGAAAGGAGCGTATTTTGGTAACGGTTCATATTCTTTGAGTTGCTTATCCCACCACTCTATGCCTGACTCATGAAGGCGACGGGCGAGTTGTGTCCCATGTCGTAAAATACGTTCTTGATATGGCAGTTCAAACCTTATTTTGTTTTCCTTCATATGAGGGTAAAGGTACCAATTCTTTGTAGAATAAGGTTTTAGCATGTAGCCATTTTCTTTAAACCAGTCTAAATCATGTATCTCTTTTCCGTCAGATAGTTTGTGGCTAGCAGCTTTCGCAGTGGCATTCCAAATATCATCGTTAGTATGTTTTTTATTCTCACTAAGTCTATAATCAAAATCATCAGTTACAAGGCGCTGTCCGGCGGCACCGCGGTTAATTGCGTTATTATATTTCTCGAGTAGGCCGGAACGTGCAGCTAACTCAGTAGCAATATCGCTCATATCCATGTAGTCAGCTATTTTATCACAAGCTGGTTGACGAATGGCCCATCCTTCGTGAGCCCACAATTGCTCGACGAATTTTGCACTGCCAATCTGTATTAGTTGAGTGCTTTCCAGATCTGTTGCTTCGGGCAGCAAGATGTCGGCGAAGTGATTAGTCTCATCCATGGTGTAGGCAAAAGAGCAGATGAAAGGAAATTCAGCTACCCGCTCTGCTACCTCTGGCGAGTTCCAGGATGATATAGCAGGGTTAGTTCTGTAACAGAACCAAATATCTGGTTTGGTCGTTTCAGGCCAGTTCTCAGGGGGGGTTTTCTGGAACAACCAGGGCAAATGAGCAGGACCTAATGCTGGAGACCATGGTGAATTGGCTGCGAGTGGGACTAATGTTTTGAATGCATTCCTGATACTAGGATCTTTCTCCCAGCCAGTTTTACTAGTTTCATTGAATGGATATTCCATAAACCCGTCTGGACCCTTAATCGCAGATTTTTGGCGACTATCTGCCGGCCGGTTTAACTTTACATTAGACCCTACATTGCCGCCTGGCACTTCGAGAGCTCCTACTAAAGTCAACAACATCGTGCGTGCCCAGCAACAATTGTAACCTCCCCAACCATTATTAACAGACTTCCCAAGTAAAACAGCTACTGGCCTGTAAGGCATTATTTCCCCTTCAACCTCAATGGTTTGACCAACACAGGCGTTAGTGATGAATTCGTCGGCAACCGTCCGAATATTTTCGGCAGAGACATCGCTTTGTTCCTCGGCCCATTCCGGGGTGTATTCTTTCATATGGCCAATTAATTTTTGAAAGGATGTAGTAACTTCGACATTATTGTGTACCCATTTCTCGTCATCGGCACCGATCTCAATACCTGATACGGCAAAGGTGCCTTCCATAGCAGGTTTTATGATGTTTGCATCAAATGGTTTAGCCGTTTGATCGGTTAGGTCATAAATTAAAGGCTTTTTTGTTTTTGCATCCCGCATCCAATAGCCATTTGGTCCTACTAAGTAGGGTGAATTGCTATCTTGTTCAAGGCGTTCGACATCACAAATACTGCGCCAATCTCGCTCAATTAGGATACGATGAATAACCCCATACAAAAATGCGGCGTCAGTCTTGGGTTTAATAGGTATCCATTCGGCTGCCACACCACCTGTAACTGACTGGTGGGGTTCCACTTGTACTCGTTTCATTCCTCTAATGCGGGCATCGGCATGGCGCCAAATTCCAGCAACCCCAGCCGCCGCATCTCCATTATGACCGCAAGAGAGGATATAATTTACAAGCGGGCTGTCTACAGCAACGATAAAAGCTCGGTGCCATAATTCGCCGTACAGATGTTCCGAATGGTAGCATTTCACTCCTTGGCCTGCACCGAAACCAAGGTCAACTTTGCCAATGGCTGAGAGCAACGCTGGAAAAGTTCCCATATACTGAGTAGGGGTACCACCGCCACCAAAACTTGCCGCAATGCGAGGGAAACCTGAGTCGTCTAACAAATTTGTATCAAGAATGTCGCGTATCTTTGCTGCAACAGTATCAAGAGCTTCTTCCCATGTAATCGGCACAAATCCCGGGTCCTCTTTCCGGCTTTTTATGGGGTTTGTCCGTTTCATCGGAGTTTTAATTCTATGAGGATTATAGGTTTTTTGAATTAGCCCGTAAGCTTTAACGCAAACTCGACCTCCTCCAGGGTGCTCATCCTGAATATCATAATTTGATTCCATTCTAGTTGCGATACCATCTTCAACCTCCACTTTCATGAGATCAGGGCCAGCAACACATTGGTAACAGAAAGTCGCGATAGATTTTTTATTTGAATTGGTTTTTGAGGTTTGTTCCATTGTTAAGCCTTTTTTGCCTAAAGGGCGTCTATTTTAGCTCGCTTCTGCTCAAGACGGGAAAATGTTTTTTCTTTATCGACCACAAATCGATTGTGATTGCCTTTGCCAACTTCCTCGAGAGAATCCTTGATAAGTGCTGACATAACAATCGATCGGCCATTTACTTCTTCGACCGTAATGGTTATTTCAACAGTGTCCCCTTCAACTGTGGCTCCCATATGTTCGACTGATACATGAGTTCCCACAGTATCTTCCCCCATATCTAAAAAACCCATGAGCCAATTACGTGCTGTATATTCTATATCAAGTACCATTGAGGGTGTCGCGTAAACTCGCCCTCTGTCACCCATAAAAGCAATTGTCCTCTCTTGGTCAACTAAGATTCGTGCTGTGGTTGAAATACCAGCAGTTAAACTGTCTTTCATAATTTATCCTTTCTTGCGTTAGTCTCATTCTATCAGTGTTTTTCAAGCAATCAACGTTCACGTTTGCCGAACGATAACGCCTCAGTTATACATTAACTAAATTAAGATTTTTTTTGCCAATGTGGAGAGATAGTGCCAAAAATGGATGCGGATGTAATTATTGTTGGCGGTGGACCTTCTGGGCTCATGTTAGCCAATGAATTAGGCAGACGTAATATTTCAGTAGTTTTGTTTAATGATAGAGAAGGAACATCTCCAGATCCTCAGGCAAATGCAACGCAAGCAAGGACGATGGAGCATTTTAGAAGATTGGGATTTGCAAATGAGGTCCGTGAGCAGGGCTTACCGGCCGATTATCCAACTGATATAGCTTATTTTACACGGTACACTGAATATGAATTAGCACGCTTTTCATTACCATCATCCAATGAAGCAAAAAAAATTATAAGAACATTAACTGGCTCGTGGAGTGCCGCAGAATTACCGCATAGAGTATCTCAGATGCTTGTCGAGCGCACACTTCGAAAGCATGCACAAGCGTTGCCAAGTGTTGAATTGAATTTCGGTACCCTGGTAACAGAAGTGGAAGACCATGGTAGTTATGTGTCGGCAACCACAACAAACAACGATTCCAGGAAAACTGTCACTGCTAAATATCTTGTTGGCTGTGATGGCCCAAAAAGCCTAGTTAGAAATTACCTTGGTATTGAATATGCGGGAAAATCAGGCGTTATTCGCGACTTTATGGGAGGTCGAATGCACGCTATATATTTTCGAAGTCCCACTTTATACGATGAATTGTCTTGTGAAAAAGCCTGGATGTATTGGACATTTAATAGAGATAGACGTAGCTTCATGGCGGCTATAGACGGAAAGTCCGAGTTTGTATTTCATACTCAATTAAAAGAACAGGAAGAAGATACAGAGATAAATGAGTCAACTGCTCGTTCTTTTGTCACTGAAACCTTTGGCAGACAAATAGACTTTGAGATAATTTCCCAAAAATCTTGGACGGCGGGTTTCGCTTTGGTAGCAGAACGATTGGTTCAAGGGCGCATGTTTATTGCAGGAGATGCCGCTCATCTCTTCACCCCGACAGGAGGGCTTGGATATAACACTGGCATTGAAGATGTTGTCAATTTGGGTTGGAAATTGGCCGCTGTCTTAAACGGCTGGGGCGGACAGGGGTTGCTTAGAAGTTATCACGTAGAACGGTATAAAAGTGGAATTCGCAACACTTCATTTGCCCAAGAATTTGCCGATTCCATAGGTAATTACAGTGCTGCTGTTGAACTTGAAGATAATTCATCAGAAGGGCAAATTGCTCGCAAAAAAGCTGGGATTTACTTAGAAGCCCATGCTCGTTCTGAGTTTAATATTCCAGGTATTACCTTTGGGCTTCGTTATGATGGTTCACCGATTATTTGTTGCGAGAGCGAAACCTTACCAACAGATATTGCTAATGACTATACACCAACAGCCAACCCAGGGGGGCGTGCGCCACATGTATGGTTGGGCGATAGTGAATCGATATATGATAGGTTTAATTTTGAATTTACGCTACTTTGTCTTAAAAAGGGTGCCGATATTGTGGCATTTGAAAATATAGCTGTTGGGAAAAATCTTCCGATTTCAACTCTATCGATTTTTGACAAAGAGCTACGCGCTCTTTATCAAGCAGATTATGTTCTCATTCGTCCTGACCAAATAGTAGCTTGGCGCGGTGATAATTTTGACGATATTGAAGATGTTTTAGATCAAGTTACTGGCAATACTTCGAGCCGAATTAGAAATATTTTTTGGCAAACCCCTTACATTGATAAGGTGTCACGAGCGCGGCTAAAAAATCAAAAACCACTTGTGATTTGGTTCACAGGATTACCAGGGTCTGGAAAATCAACTATTGCGAATATTCTTGATCAGCGTTTTTATGCCGTAGAGAAACATACAATTTTATTAGATGGTGATAATGTACGCCAAGGCTTAAATAAGGATTTAGGGTTTTCAGATGAAGATCGAGTTGAAAATATCCGAAGAATCTCTGAATTGTCAAAATTAGCTACTGATTCTGGTCTAATTGTGATAGCTTCTTTCATATCTCCTTTCAAAGCTGAGAGGAATTTGGCACGAAGTCTGGTAGCCGAAGGGGAGTTTATCGAAGTATACATTGATGCATCGATACAACTTTGCATTAGCCGTGATCCAAAAGGTCTCTATAAAAAAGCCATAAATGGAGAAATTAAGAACTTTACAGGTATTGATTCAACTTATGAAATTCCGCAAAATCCAGAGATAATTATCGATAGTGCTAACACGACCCCAGAAAAGGCTGTGGACCAGATTTTATCTTATCTAGAAGAATTCGGATATCTCTCCTGTTGATATAGGTAGTTTTATCCAGGTTGATTTCGGTTTTTCGCAATAGTATTTTGGAGAGGTTATGATGGAGGGTTATCGCTTCAGGCATTACTACTATATTTCCACGTTTGCGGTAAATACAAAAGAGGTGAAAAATGATTTCTACAGCCAAGCGTGAGGCTTTAGGAATCTAACAATCAAAAATTTAGTTGAGTTTACGTTTTTTTATTTTCGGTTCAAATTCACTGACTATTCTCTTCAAGTATTCGCTATACGTGGATGGATCCATTTGTTTTGACATTTTTTTGAATTTAGCAACGCTGATGAATTCCATTCGAAGAGCGACCTCTTCGATGCAAGCTATTTTAAATCCTTGTCGAGCCTCGATAGTTTCAACAAACTGAGAAGCCTGTAAAAGTGCTTCATGGGTTCCGGTGTCTAGCCAGGCGTAGCCTCGTCCCATAAATTTCACCTGTAATTCACCCCTTGCTAAATACGTATTATTGATATCCGTAATTTCTAATTCCCCCCGTTTTGATTTCTCTAAATTTGCTGCAATATCTAGGACTTGATTATCGTAGAAATAAAGTCCAGTAACTGCCCAATTGGATTGCGGTTCCTTTGGTTTCTCCTCCAAACTAATTACGTTCTTGTCTTCATCTAAAACAGCGATCCCGTAAGGTCGTGGATCTGCAACCCAATACGCAAATACGCTAGCCCCGACGGATTGTTCTCTGGCATTTTTTAGGAGCCCTGATATGCCCTGTCCAAAGAAAATATTGTCCCCTAAAATCAAGGCCACGCTATCAGAACCGACAAACTTTCGGCCGATAATAAATGATTCTGCTAATCCATTCGGCTCCTCTTGCTCAGCATATTTTATTTTGAGGCCAAGGCCTGATCCATTTGAAAACAATTTTTTATAATAAGGTAAAAACTCCGGTGACGAGATAATTAGAATTTCACGGATCCCTGCCAGCATCAATATTGATAAAGGATAGTAGATCATTGGTTTATCATAGACTGGTAATAATTGTTTATTAATAACTTTAGTTAGTGGGTACAAACGTGTACCAGTTCCACCTGCTAAGATAATACCTTTCATTTTGTCCCGTTCTCCTTATTGCTTTACGTATTACCTAATCGACGGCCATCATAGATTTTCTCAATAGTGGGGCGCCACCAATTTTCATTTAATATATACCAGTCAATGGTTTGTGCTAGGCCGGCACTGAATTCAATTGTGGGACGCCAACCCAATTCTTTGTCCATCCGGGTCCCATTTATTGCGTAACGTAGGTCATGACCTGGACGATCTTGGACAAATTCGATTAATTTTGAATGTTTCTTGCCGGGTATACGATCATCCAATATATCACAAATTTCATGCACTACGCCTATATTGCTTCGCTCAGTGTTGCCTCCAACCAGATATGTTTCACCTAATTTTCCGCTATCTAATATTAATAATAAAGCCTCTGCGTGGTCATCGACATGCAGCCAATCCCGAATATTTTCACCATTTCCATAAATGGGTAAACCTTTGCCGGCCAGTGCGCGGATAATAATTAATGGGATCAATTTTTCTGGAAATTGATATGGACCGTAATTGTTTGAGCAGTTACTGATGACAACCGGAAGACCGTAAGTATTTCCCCAGGCACGCACCATATGATCGGATGCTGCTTTACTTGCTGCGTAGGGGGAACGAGGATCATACGGAGTATCGGGTTCAAAAGGTGTATCGTTAATCCCCAGTGTGCCGAAAACTTCGTCAGTAGAAACATGGTGAAATCGAAATGTACTACGTTCATCGTTACCAAGCGATTCAAAATATTTGAGAGCCGCTAGTAGAAGATTGCAGGTGCCTATAACATTCGTATCTGCAAATGTTAGAGGTGAATCAATAGAACGGTCGACATGTGATTCTGCTGCTAAGTGTATAATCTTCTCTGGTTTGTGCTTAATTATAAGCTTGCCTAGCCGAACTTCGTCTCTGATATCGGTTTTCTCAAAAATAAAACGATTGCTTTGGGCAGCGTCTGAAAGATTTTCCAAATTGGCCGCGTATGAAAGGTTGTCAACACAGATGACTTGGTTGTCGGTTTGGCGGATAATCCTTCGGACTACGGCCGATCCGATAAATCCGGCCCCACCAGTGACAAGAATTTTATTTAGTTTTCTCATTTGATAGCATTTCTCAATAAAGGTAATGCAGCATCTTTTTCAGATATTATCGCGGAGGAGGGGTCGATAGGCCATTCTATTTTTAGTTCCGGATCGTTCCATCTTATGCCGCGGTAATTTGGGGGTGAGAAATGATCAGACATCTTGTAACTAATTTGTGTATTATCGGTTAGACTACAGAAACCATGCGCAAACCCCGCAGGAATAAATACTGAGCTCTGTGTGGTTGCATCTAATTCAAGGCAAATATGGTTTCCAAAACTAGATTTTAAGGGGCGGATATCAACAATCACATCAAAAATTTTGCCACTAGTGACACGGACTAGCTTGGCTTGTGCGTGCGGTTGACTTTGAAAATGGAGACCTCTAATGGTACCGGCTTTTATTGATGATGACCACGCGTCTTGTACAAATTCTATCTCAATTCCCAATTCAGCAAATGCTGATTTGTCATAAATTTCGGCAAAATTTCCTCGCAGGTCTGGGATGATTTCTGGATGAATAATTTTCACATCGGAGAAATCGGTGTCTTCAAGCCGCATAATAAGTCTTCTCCTCGTTTCAATTTGTAGCATCCGTGACAATTTTTTTGCAGCTATCAGTTTAGGTATGAAAAACATTCCAAAATAATCCAACTGATATATAAAAGGATTATTACATTAACCGTGTTTGCAAGTGGTGAGCTATAAAGAAAGCCCACCATAAATTAACAGAAAATATCCTAATGGAAAACTAGATAAATATTTATACAATTGTCGAATAATACTTTTCCGGACACCGCTTGCAATTTCGAAAAAACCCTATAGAACCGGCTTCGGAGGGGAATCAGCTCCGGTGGGCTGGCCGGTCTTCAAAACCGGTGAAGGGCGTTAGACGTCCTTAGTGGGTTCGACTCCCACTCTCTTCCGCCAGCGAAAGAAAAAAGGCAGTTAATATTAATTGTTGTCGCAATTTTTTGTGGAGGTTCTGTATGATAGGTCAAGATATTGTTATACCATCTGTAATTGGAGAAATTCCAGCTTATGAATCAATCCAGACATCTGGACCGGCAGCCGGAGTGATTGTGATAAGTGCTATTTTTGGGAATGATGATGATACGAAAAAGATCTGTGATAATTTAGCAACTGAGGGTTATCCTGCTGCAGCTATTAATATGTTTTGCAAGGATGGACGCGACCCTGGTCCTCTCTCTCTTAACGATTATGATCGTGCCATTGCCCGGTCAAAGCGTTTGGATCGCGAGGACGGAAATATTTATGTAAAGGCTTCAATCGATTACTTGAAATCAAGCGAATACTGTAATGGCAAAATTGTTGTTTTCGGTTTTTGTTTTGGTGGCCCTTACGTAGTCGAAGCTGCTGCTCGGCATGGGATAGATGGGGGAATTTCATTTCATGGTTCTTATATCGAAAATTTTCTATCTGAATTTGAACAAATTCAATGCCCTTTGGAATTTCATTACGGTGATAATGATACTGTTGCTCCAATGGAAGCTATTAAGCGGGTTCAGGTTGAGTGTGAGAAACTCGATGATGCAGAGCTATATATTTATCCTGGCGGTGAACATGGATATATGTTTCCGAATAGAGGATCCGGATATCAAGCGGAAGCGGCTCAATTATCATGGGATCGCGCTATCAAATTTTTGAAAAAGCTTTAATATTGAGAAATTGTTGAAGTGATTTGATGTTTTTGAATATTTTACGCATGTAATAATCTTAAATTGGTATAACTAGTTTATGGATCCTTTGACGCAAGGTATTGTGGGAGCGGCATTACCGCAATCAATTGCAAGTAGGCCAAATCTGACAATCGTTGGTATGTTGGGCTTTCTTGCTGGAATGGCGGCGGACTTAGATATATTTATCAGGTCGTCTCACGATCCATTAATGTTTCTGGAGTATCATCGCCAATTTACTCACTCATTTATTTTTGTTCCCGTCGGTGGTTTTATTTGCGCGGTGTTATTGCACTGGACAATTGCCATCCGGTGGCATCTAACTTTCAAGCAAACAGTTGTTTTTTGCATATTAGGATATGCAACACATGCTTTATTAGATGCTTGTACAACCTATGGTACGATGCTTTTCTGGCCGTTTAGCGCCGAACGTATATCTTGGAGTACAATATCGATAATTGATCCCCTGTTTACACTTCCGATTTTGATCCTAGTTTTTTTGACAGCTATCAGAAAAAAGTCACTTTATTGTCGTATCGCTTTAATATGGGCATTTTTTTACATATCTTTTGGGTTGGTACAGCGAGGCACTGCTATTGAAATGGGAAGAGTTATTGCTGCAAATCGTGGCCACGAGATAATTCGAATTGAAGCTAAGCCGAGCTTTGCAAATATCATATTATGGAAAATTATATATGAAACTCGGGATCGATTTTATGTAGATGCAGTACGTACAGTTTTGAAACCTCGAATATTTATTGGAACATCAGTTCCTAAACTAGATACGGAGAGTAATTTTTCCTGGCTCAATTCGAATTGGCAACAAATGTCTGATATTAAGCGTTTTAGGTGGTTTAGTGACGGTTATTTGGCTGTGAGTCCACAACATCCCGATCAGATAGTTGATATCCGTTACTCAATGGTTCCAAATAAAATTGAAGCACTTTGGTCAATCAAAGTTAAGTCTGATGTTTCCGCGAACACCCACGTCGAGTATCTCACACATCGCCAGAATGTTTTGAGGAGTACTAAGGTGCTTTTTGCTATGTTATTTGAGGATTAGTTGGAGAAAAATATTTAGTAATAGCCTTAGATTGAGTAGCGAATAAATTAATTATATATTCTTTTGGGAAAGCGAACAATTTGCGCAGAACTGAGGTTGCAGAATCGATAATAATACACGTACGGAATTGATGAATATATGACTGAAAAAATTTTAAGTGAAGTTCTGAATGGTATAGGTTGGATTATTTTTAATAATGCCGAGCGTCGAAATGCTATTTCTTTGGCTATGGCAGAAAAAGTTACCCAATTAATTGCTGAGCATAGTGAAAATGATGATGTGCGTACTGTCGTTATCAGAGGTGAGGGGGGCAAGTCTTTTGTTGCGGGTCAAGATATATCTGAGTTTGAAAAGTCACGATCCACATCAGATGATATAGGACGGTACGAAAGAATAACGAACGGAATGTACGAAGGCGTGCGCCAGTGTCCAAAACCGGTTATTGCGATGATAGAAGGTTATTGTATGGGCGGTGGAATGGCTTTGGCTTGTGCTTGCGATATTAGAATTTGCTCTGACAATTCGGTGTTTGCCATACCTGCCGGTCGTCTGGGCATAGGTTATCGAGCAAACTTTACCCGTTGGGTGGTTGAAACTGTTGGAGGCCCAGTAGCAAAGGAAATTCTATTCACATCTCGACGCTATGATGCAGCCGAGGCTCTGCAAATTGGTCTAGTGAATAGGGTAATCCCAGTGGGTGAGTTAGCAGGTTTCGTTCAAGAGTACGCTTCGTCGATTGTCGAAAATGCCCCACTTTCGGTGCGTGCCGCGAAATACATCGTTAACGCTGTAGGTGATAGCCCATCCCGATGGGATACGGAAACTATTCAGAATTTTATAGATGCTTGTTCGAATAGTGATGACTACATAGAGGGTCGCCGTGCTTTCATGGAAAAGCGTACTCCAAATTTTAAAGGTAAGTGACGGTGTTACTTTTATCTTTCTCTGAGTGCTGTATCGCCAGCTTTAAGGAAGGGATCGAGGATATACTCTAACACGGTCCGTTCACCAGTATGAATACTCGCTACTACCTGCATTCCCGGAAATAAATTATAGCGATTTGCACCACGCCTGAAATGATTACGGCTTGTGCGAATTCTTACTTTGTAATAAGGCGTTCCATCATCACCCGTAATCGTATCCGGGCTGACCCTGATGACAGTACCTTCCAGACTGTCAAATCGCATTGCATCGGCTGATGCGAGGGTGATCCGTGCTGATTGTTGGGTTCTAATATAGCCGATATCCTGAGTATTGAGCTTAGCTTCGACAATCAATCGATCACCTTCAGGTACGATATCAATTACCGGGTCGCCAGCCCGGACAACGCCACCAATGGTTACGACGTGGAGCGTTTTAACCACACCATCAACGGGTGAACGTAATGTGGTTCGTTGTAGACTGTCTTCAAACTTTGACATTCTGGGGGTAAATTCCTCAAGATGACGGCGGGCAGTATCCATTTTGCTACGGGCTTCTTCAGAAAATTTACTGCGAATACTGTCCCGGTTAGCGGACGCCTGCTTGAGAGCGGAGCCAGCTCGCTTGAGAGCGACTTTATCTTCTTCTATGGATCCTTTGAGACGTGCTAATTCTTTTAAGAGATCTAAATGCTTATATCGATTTGTTAGTTGTTCTTTAAGCAGATCGTCGCTAATTGCAATTTGTTCTTCGAGCAACTTGAGCGACTTGCGTTGATTTTTAATACGTGCTGTAGCTTCTTGGATATCTTGTTGTCGTTGGGCTATAATGGCGCGTTGAGTGGCAAATTCGTCATTTAGTCGTTTCTTGCTGCTGTAAAAGAGTTGCTTAGCTTCGCGAACTAGGTTGGGGTAAGATTTGATTAAATCGTCTGGAAAGGAGGGATTCTCCATATTTGAAGCTGCCGCTCGAAGACGAGCTATTTCGATTTTTAGGCCAACAATACGGGTCTTTAGTTCACCAACATCCGCTCCGGTTGCTGTCGATTCGAGAATAACTAAGGATTGACCCGTTTTAACCCGTTCACCTTCCCGAACTTTTATTTCTCTAACGATACCACCTTCGAGATGCTGAATTGTTTTTACTTGTGTTGAAGGAACTATCTCACCTTCAGCAACACTGACAATGGCAAGTTTACCTTTCCACGACCAATAACCAAAAGCGATGCAGGCGATGACACAGACCAGAAGGAATAAATGGGTTCCGCCATTTGTTTCTTTATAGTTTTTTGCGGTTAGTAAGGGCTTTGGAGAGGTTTCGTTCATTGATCAGCCTCCGCGGAAGGCTTTTCTTGATTCCGGATCGTTGGAACGGGTTTGGGGGTCAGGTCAATAAAAATATCAGCTTGCTGGATTGTATTGGTATCATGACTGGTTACGATAATAGTATGACCTTGGCTGTGTAGGGACGAAAGAATAGAGGATACCACAGCACTTCCTTGCTTATCCATCCCTTCGGTTGGTTCGTCAAAAATTAGAAGCTTGCCGCCAGTAGTTAAAGCTCGGGCGAGGGCGAGACGCCGCCGGATACCAACGGCGAGTTTATGCCCATTGTCAGTTATCAGAGTGTCAAAACCATTCGATGCCTCATCAAGAAATACACGGAGGTCAGAAGCATCTATAATTTGATTAAGGTGACTATTTTCTGTATCGGGAGCATTAATGGTGAGGTTTTCTTCAATCGTTGCATTGAGGAATCCAGGTTCCTGGGGCATATACATTACTTGTTTTCGCCACCATTCAGGGTGGACTTGGTGAAGGTCTAACCCATCCACTAAAATTTGCCCTCGACTCGGTTCAATTAATCCGACAATCAGTCGTGCAAGAGTGGTCTTGCCAGAACCATTTGATCCGTTGATAACACAGATGGAGCCAGCTGGAATCAAAACAGATAAGGATTCAAAGAGAGGACCGGTTGCCCCTTGGTAACTAAATCCAATATCACGCAATTCAAGTGATCCTGAATATTTTTGTTTTGCTGATCCGCTATCCGCTTCACGGGGTAATTTCAAAAATTCGTTAAGTAATAGACCCGACTGCTTTGCTTTAAGAAAAACCTCTCCGAGCAGTGCGAAGCGTGAAATGGGTTGTAATGCCCTGGCTGCCAATATGTTAGCACCAATGAGGGCGCCGACATCAAGTTTCCCATCTACGACCAGGATGGCTCCAACGGCTATCGTTGTCGTGGCCATCAATCCAACGATACTTTGTGTAATTGAGGCGAGCAATCCCTGACGGGCGATTATGCTGCGGTAAAATCTTTGCGCTGAGGTAATGTGGTTTTGCCACGCTTTGGCTAGAAAGCCTCCGGCATTGAACACGCGTAAGGTGTCACTCTCTTGTATAGCTGTAAAAGTTACGAGGTTGGTGTGTCTGTTTGTATCCGTCAGTTTCTGGCTGGGCGGCCGTATGGCTGCGGTCATAATCAGGCCGATCAGAAAAGCAACAATAGCAAATAACGTGGCGATGATGCCAAGCTCAGGTGTAAGTAAATATAATACTCCCAGGAATAGAAAAGCGAATGGCAGATCCAGTATATTTGAAATGTTTCCCGCTCCATAGGCATTACGTATATTGTCAATTCCACTCATGATTTCACGTTGCTGGCCGGGAAGCAGACGTTCGATCGAACCGGCTTTAGCGGTAGCAAGAACGGCAAAACCAGCGAGAGCTAATTCTTCGTCCTGTTTGGCGCTAATTCCCTTTGCTAAACGATTGCGAACTTGACGGAAGGCAAATTCGAGCGCAATGGCGATTGCTACACCTATAGATAGGGTCATTAGGGTGGAGTGAACACCATTAGCAATATAACGGTTGAGAACTTGGATAACAAAGAGGGGAGGAGCCAAGGCCAAGACATTTGCAAAGAGGGACGCCAATACTAACTCTAGCGTTAGTCCAGGTCGCATTAGTAATCGGCGAAGAAGTTCTTTCATAAGGGCGCCAACAGATTATTCAAATATCGATTATTTTAGGATATACTGGTTTTTACCGTTGATAAACTAATCTTATGCGACAAAGGTTATATCCCCAATAGCAACTGTTGCGTTCAGATCGGCAACTAACACACCGGTCCCGTCCCCCGAATGATCGGCATCGTAGTATAGGTTATTTGTTGCGCTATCTCGGACCCAGTAAGTATTATCAGTGCTGGAGGATGTAACACCGGATCCAAACTGAAGAGAATCCAGTCCGCCATTACTATCGCCATCTCCCAGGAAAACAGACCTGCTAAATTCAAACTTATCTGTTCCACTTATAAATCCGTTAATGTCATCTCCGAGTTGATTTAATGCTGAATATTTAATGGTGTAGGCTGCCCCGGCCGTGGAGGATAAGTTATAAGTGTCGGCTCCCTGACTTCCTCCAATCACAGTGGTACTGCTGCCTGTAAAGGTAAGATTGTCTACACCACTACCGCCTGCGATTTGTTCCGTATTGGAAACGGTAAGAGTATTACTTCCAGCCAGTTGAATTGAGTCAACGCCTCCTTTTAAATCAATTGTGCCTGTGGCTCCCGCGCCAGTCATGTTTACAATATCCGCCCCATTTCCGCCGAAGAGGGTGCCGTTTGTTATGAGGTGTGAGGTATTGATACTTATGGTGTTGCCTCCATCAGATAAAACCATGGAGCTAACGGCTGCGCTAGAATAAGCGACAGCCGCACCCGAGGTTATGACAACGTCTGGTGCGTCATCGTAATAATCGTAGACATGGGAATAAGGATCGTGGTAGTTGTCAGTAACTCCAAAAACACCACCACTAAAAAAATCGACTGCTCCGAAGTCATCTCCACCCATACCGGGCATTCCACCCATACCGGGCATTCCACCCATACC
>CAZXSC010000056.1:0-16720 GCA_964643045.1 uncultured Rhodospirillaceae bacterium | reverse complement strand
TATTAGACGAGCTGCAAGGGGGAAAGTGGCCTAGTTTTGTTGATGGTCTAAAGCGGCTAGCAAGTGACGATGACAAGCAGTATGCACCCATGATGAATGATTTGATGGGCCAGCTAGAACATTCTTACGAAACAAGGCTTGGTTATTGGAAAGGCGGTACCGTAAGTGTTTTTGGTTATGGGGGAGGAGTAATTCCTCGTTTTTCCAAAGTTCCCGACGAATTTCCGGAGTCTAAGGAATTTCATACCCTTCGCGTCCAACCACCTGCCGGAATGCATTATAGTACCGATCTTCTTCGTAAAATGTGTGACGTCTGGGAAGAGCATGGTTCCGGCTTGATAGCATTACATGGTCAAAGCGGTGATATCATGTTCCAGGGGGCCACTACAGAAAATGTGCAGAAGGCTTTTGATGGTCTAAATGAAATTGGTCTTGATATGGGGGGCGCTGGTCCTGCTCTCCGAACGTCTATGAGTTGCGTGGGTCACGCTCGTTGTGAACAGTCATGTTACGATGAGGTGAAGGCCCATCGTCAAATCATTAACGCATTTCTAGATGAAATGCACCGACCAGCTTTGCCGTATAAGTTTAAATTCAAATTTTCTGGTTGTGCTAATGACTGTGTCAATGCAATTCATCGCGCTGATTTTGCCGTAATTGGCACCTGGCGTGATGATATGAAAGTCGATCAGGGCGAGGTGAAAAAGTATGTTTCCGAAGCTGGCCGTAAATATACTATAGATAACGTTATTACTCGCTGTCCGACTAATGCCTTAAGTCTTAATGACGATGACACTCTCGATGTTGATAATGGGAGCTGTGTTCGATGTATGCATTGTTTAAATGTTATGAATAAGGCTCTATCACCCGGCGATGATAAGGGCGTGACTATTTTGATAGGGGGAAAGCGTTCCCTTAAAATTGGTGATCAAATGGGAACCGTCGTGGTTCCCTTCCTGAAACTAGAAACTGATGAAGACTACGAAAAGCTTGAAGAGATTGCTGGTAATGTGATTGATTTTTTTGCTGAAAATGCGTTAGAGCATGAACGCGTTGGTGAAACCATTGATCGCATAGGTCTGATAAACTTCCTTGATGGTGTTGGTGTTGGAATAGATCCTAATATGGTGAATCATCCAAGGACAAATTCTTATGTTGATACATCAAAATGGGATGTGGAAGCCAGTAAGTGGTTTGACCGCAAAGATGATGAAAATACTAAAACCGCAGCAGAGTAGGGATTAAGCACATGGCAAAAACAGCAGTGGAACCTCGCCGACCTGACGAAACAGGAGTAATGGACCCGTTCCCTCAGATGCACCCAGTTCTGAAAAAAAATTATGGAAACTGGAAATGGCATGACCGTCCTAGGCCTGGAGTTATTCATCACGTTGCCCATAATGGAGACGAAGTCTGGACTGTTCGAGCGGGCACGCAGCGTCAGATGGATGTTCATACTATTAGAAAGCTTTGCGATATAGCTGACATGCGGGCAGAAGGGCACGTTCGTTTCACAACTCGCAGCAATATTGAATATATGGTCAGCCGTGAGAAACAGGTTGAACCCCTTATCGAAGCATTGGAAGCTGAAGGTTTTCCAATTGGCGGTACAGGGAATTCCGTTTCTATGATTTCCCACACACAGGGATGGTTACATTGTGACATTCCCGGAACGGATGCCTCTGGCGTTGTGAAATCTCTAATGGATGATCTCCACAAGGATTTCGTGCAAGAAGAAATGCCGAACCGAGTCAGAATAACAACCTCCTGTTGCCAAATTAATTGCGGCGGTCAGGGCGACATCGCAATCAATGTTCAATATACTAAACCTCCAGTTATCAATCACGATCTTGTTTCCAATGTCTGCGAACGTCCTGCGGTCGTCGCTCGATGCCCAGTTGCCGCTATTCGTCCGGCGTTAGTTAATGGCAAACCTTCTCTTGAGGTCGATGAGCAGAAGTGTATCTGCTGTGGAGCCTGTTATGCGCCTTGCCCGCCAATGCAAATTAACAGTGATGAATCAACTAAGATTGCCGTCTGGGTTGGAGGCAAACATTCCAACGCTCGTTCTAAACCAACTTTTCATAAATTAGCCGTCGCCGGATTGCCAAACAATCCACCACATTGGCCTGAGGTGGGCGAAGTTGTTAAGAAAATTCTTTATGCCTACAAGGAGGGTGGTAGAGATTGGGAACGATTGGGGGAGTGGATTGAACGGATTGGCTGGCCGCGGTTCTTTGAGTTAGCGGATATTCCTTTTACACGTTTCCATATTGATGATTTTAGAGGTGCTCGTGAAAGCTTAAATGCTTCTGCGCACGTACATTTTTAAGCAGGTAGGACAATATGAAGCTCGGAATAATGGTAAGTGAAGGACCATTTACACATCAGGCGTCCGATACTGCGTATCTTTTTACGAAAGCTGCTTTGGAAAAAGGTCATGAAATTGTTAGGGTGTTTTTTTATCATGATGGCGTAAATAACGCTAATAAGTCTGCAGATCCACCAAGCGATGATCGTAATTTAGTTTCCCTTTGGTCTGATTTGGCGAGTCAGCACGGCATTGAATTAGTTGTTTGTGTTGCTGCTGCCATGCGACGAGGTATCAATGATGAATTGTTGGCGGCAGGATTTAAAATCTCGGGGCTTGGCCAGTTAGTAGAGGCAGGCATTATTGGTGATAAGCTCGTGACTTTCGGAGATTAAGGAAAATAATTGTGGCTGATTTTGAAGATGACGAATTCGAAGGTCCCGTAAAGAAATTTATGTATGTCAATCGTAAGGGCCCCTATGGAACCGTTTATGCTCTAGAAGGCCTCGAAGTTGTGTTGATTACGGCGGCGTTTGATCAAGACGTTAGTATGGTTTTTATCGACGATGGAGTATTTCAAATTAAGAAAGATCAGGAAACTTCTGGCATTAACATGAAAAATTTTTCGCCAACTTACAGAGCTTTGGAAGGATATGAAGTCGAAAAAGTCTACGTCGAAAAGGAGTCCCTTGAAGATCGTGGACTCAATGTTGATGACCTCGTAATTCCTGCAGAGGTTTTAAGTTCAATCGAAATCGCTGATTTGATGGATGGACAAGATATTATAGTTTCTTTCTAGGAGTTAGCGTTGGCATTATTACATACTGTAAATAAATCACCATTTGAAAAAAGTTCCTTATCAGATTGTTTGCGACGTGCAAAATCTGGTTCAACTGTTCTTCTGATAGAAGATGGGGTCTATGGAGCGTTGAAAGGAACGTCGGTAAGTGATGAACTTAATAACCGGAGTGCAGAAATAAAGATTTGTGTTCTGGGTCCGGATTTGGCTGCCCGGGGTCTCAGTGAAAAGCCGCTCATTGATGGATTAAGCCTTATCGACTATGACGGATTTGTCGATTTGGTTGAGGAATGTTCGTCTGTTCAGTCGTGGTTATAAATTGTATTCGGCTATAAAAGAAAATTGGTTAAGCTAGAAAAAGGAGAAAACGAAATGGAATACTCGGTAAACGATCAAACTATAGGAGCCGATGAGGAGGGTTACATTACAGATATCTCTAATTGGTCAGCAGAATTAGCAGATGCGATTGCTGAAACTGAAAATATTGATATGAATGACGACCATTGGGAGGTTGTAAATTTTCTTCGCGATTATTATGAGGAATATCAAATAGCACCAGCCGTGCGTGTTCTAACCAAGGCTATTAAAAAGTCCCTTGGTGCTGACAAAGGTAATAGTAAGTATCTTTATGAATTATTTCCATACGGCCCCGCCAAACAAGCGTGTAAAATTGCCGGCCTGCCGAAACCAACAGGTTGTGTTTGAGAGACTTAATTTTTGCGGAGTTAGGAATTGTACGTGACTGTTATCTACGCCATTTTAATCTATGCGGCGACCTTAGTTTTGATTGGTGGCCTTGCTGTTAAGATTAGAAAATACGCTACAACGGTGGTGCCTTTGAAGATCCCTACAACGCCGGCACCAACCACACGAGGGGGCGTTTTCCTGAGAATGTTACGTGAAGTTTTTCTTTTTCAAAGTTTGTTTCGTGCCAACAAATGGACTTGGTTATTCGGCTGGATGTTTCATGTTGCCTTGGTCTTAATTTTTCTACGTCACCTTCGCTACTTTACTGATCCTGTTTGGACATGGATTACATTTATCCAGCCCTTTGGGATTTATGCCTCATTTGCATTTGTTATAGGTTTGGTTTCACTGGGAGTGCGCCGCATCGCTGTAGAACGTATTCGTTATATTACAGGGCCATCCGACCACCTAATGCTTCTTATTTTATTGGCGATAGCATTCAGTGGGCTATCAATGAAATATGTAGCTCATACAGATATTGTAGCCGTTAAAGCTTTCATGCTTGGGTTGATGTATTTTGATATACAGCCTTTGCCGCAGGATCCCGCCATTCTAATTCATTTGGGTTTGGTAGCACTGTTGATGATCATATTTCCGTTTTCTAAACTTTTGCATGTCCCCGGTGTTTTTTTTAGTCCTACTCGTAACCAAGTCGATAACCCACGGGAAGTACGATATATACCTGGTGTTTCAAAGCCTGTAGAAACGGGAGAATAATCAGTGGAAGATTTTACCGTTCCTAAACTAAAAGAGCCAACAGAGATCCCTAAGATTAAAGAGGGGGTAATGGCACATAGCAAGCCTTTTTGCGCAGCCCCCGAACATCAGAGTGCTTTGGGTTTTCCGGGTGAGTTGGTCGAAGACTGGCACGATAAAGCTATTGCCAAATTTGGTGAAATTTTGGATAGCCAAGGTGCACTAAGTGTTTATATGGACGCCTGCGTTAAATGTGGCGCCTGTACAGATAAGTGCCACTATTTCTTGGGAACCGGCGATCCAAAAAATATGCCAGTTGCGCGTCAGGATTTGATGCGGAAAATCTATCGACGATATTTTACTTGGAGTGGAAAATGGTTCCCATGGTTAGTCGGGGCGGAAGATTTAACTCGCGAAGTTCTCGATGAATGGTACAGCTATTACCATCAATGTTCGCAATGTCGTCGATGCTCTGTCTTTTGCCCGTATGGGATTGATACGGCTGAATTTTCAATGGCTGCCCGAGAGATTATGGATCATATTGGCATGGGCCAGAAATATAGCAACGAGATTATTGGTAAGGTCCATAATATTGGCAATAATTTAGGTTTGCCCGAGAAGGCACTTCAGGCGACCCTCGAGGATCTGGAAGAGGACCTTGAAGATGATACAGGTGTTTTGGTCCGCTTGCCTTTGGATCAGAAGGGAGCTGATATTCTATTGATTACGCCGAGCGCAGATTTTTTTGCTGAACCGCATGTTGATGGTTTGCTTGGCTATGCAAAGGTCTTTCATCAATCTGGTGTTAGCTGGACGCTTAGCTCTAAAGCCTCTGAGGCCGCTAATTTTGCTATGTTCATAGGTTCACATGATCAAATGGGAAAGATTTCAGAGCGTATAAGAGATGCAGCGATCGAACTTGGGGTTAAACGCATCGTTGTTGGTGAATGTGGGCACGCATGGCGAGTGGCTTATAACTTTTGGGATACATTGGTTGGACCATTCGATTTTCTCGATCAGGATTACCCCATACCTCAGCATATTTGTGAGTTTACCTATAATTTACTTCAAGAAGGTGCTCTCAATTTGGATAAATCAGCAAATGACCATATGACATTGACATATCATGATTCATGTAATGTTTCACGGGGTTCGCGGATGGGAAATACTCCGGGAGGGCAATTTACAATACCTCGAGAGATCATAAAGGCCTGCTGCAATAATTTTGTGGACATGGCAGAAGAAACGATAAAAGAAAACACTTTTTGTTGTGGCGGCGGCGGAGGATTGTTAACCGACGACCTAATAGAACTTAGGGCCAAAGGAGCAAGCCCTCGGATGAGCGCTTACGAGCAGGTGGTCAAAGAATACGGCGTAACTCATTTGGTTGCTATTTGCGCAATTTGTAAAACTCAGTTCTCAAAAGTCATGCCGATGTATGGTTTCTCTATGACGGATATTATTAGTGTCCATGAACTTGTTAGTAATGCCATCATCCTGGACGGGCAAGAGGCACTAGCAAGCGAAGGGGCCAATGATGAGTGATGCAACTCAAAATACAGATCTCAATTGGCGGCGTTTTGAAGATGGCAATCAATCTTCACCCGAATGGATTGATAAAATCCATACAGCGGGGCATTCGCATCAGTGTCCGACCTATGTCCACCGAACTCCTCCCTGTCAAGGAAGTTGTCCTTCGGGGCATGATATTCGTGGTTGGCTCTCGATAGCTAGAGGGATCGATAAACCTCCGGTTGAAGGAATGACCTGGCAGCAATACGCCTTTAATCGAATGGTTGAGGCCAATCCTTTTCCAGCGACAATGGGTCGTGTCTGTCCTGCGCCGTGTGAGGATGGTTGCAACCGAAATGAAGTTGATGGTTTCGTCGGTATTAACGCAGTGGAACAGTATGTGGGTGATTGGGCTATTGAGAATAATTTAAAGTTAGATGAACCTAAAAGAGAATCAGGAAAGAAAGTTGCTGTAATCGGGGGCGGTCCAGCGGGGTTATCTGCGGCATTTCAACTGCGTCGCGAAGGCCACAATGTAATAATATTTGATGCACATGCAAAGCTTGGAGGAATGATGCGTTACGGCATCCCCGGCTATCGAACCCCGCGTGAAATGGTAGATGCAGAAGTTCAGCGCATTCTGGATCTAGGGGTTGAAACTCGGATGGAGACGCAAGTTGGAAGCGATATTTCTGTAAAAGAGATAGATGCCGAATTTGATGCAGTTTTCTGGGCCATAGGAGCACAAACGGGCCGGCCCTTACCAGTGCCTGGAGGGGATGCCGAAAATTGCATTAGTGGGGTAGCTTTTCTTGAAGCGTTCAACAAAGGTCACCTTCAATTTGCTTCAAAAAAAGTTGTTGTTGTGGGTGGGGGGGATACGTCAATTGATGTTGCCTCGGTTGCCCGAAGGATTGGACACATTTTGAATGTTCATGAAAAGGACCGTCCAGAGAATGTGGTGTTGGGGCACACAGCTCATGATATAGCGGGTACGATGAAGCGTGAGGGTGTTGACGCTGTCTTAACGTCATTATTTCCTATCGAAGAGATGACAGCAGCAGAACGAGAACGTGAGGATGCGGAACGTGAGGGAGTGGATTTGAAAGGTGGTGTTATGCCCCTTGAGGTCGTGCAAGATGAGAATGGCAGAGCGACAGCACTTCGTATGTGTGAGTGTGATATGGAGGGAATGAAACCGATCCCACGAGAAGGCACCGAATTTGAGATTCCGTGCGATATCATTGTTTCAGCTATTGGTCAGATGGGTGATATGACAGGGTTAGAGGACTTTGACAACGGTAAGGGCTTTATTGAAACTGATAACTTATTTAGTGTAGTCGACAAGGAAGCACACTTTGCCGGCGGTGATATTATTAAACCCCATCTTCTGACGACAGCCATCGGGCAAGGCCGTGTTGCCGCCGACAGTATTAACAACTTTCTTGCAGGCGATCAGGTAGATAAACGGCCAAAAGTAGACGTGTTTCATTTTAATCTTTTAAACGAATTGGTACAACGTGAGTTAGAGCCGGAAGCCTTTGACCATACTCCAACCCGAGGAACAGCTGAAGAGGATTTTGCTATCCATAATTATGAGGATCGCTCCGCAACACAGATTATCCCCCACGATGATATGTTTCTGGGCCATTTTCAATATGATGCGCGCAATCGCCGTCCAGAAACTCATATTAGTGAAGAGGAAGTGTTGGGTAATTTTGAGGAAAGGATCCACAATCTAACCGAGGAGGAAGCACAGGCGGAAGGAAATCGCTGTATGAGCTGCGGCATGTGTTTTGAGTGCAATAATTGTATCGTGTATTGTCCGCAAGTGGCCGTTTTTAAAGTGAAGAAGGATGAAGCAGCCTTGGGTCGCTATGTGGATACCGATTACACAAAGTGTATTGGCTGTAAAATTTGCGCAGATGTTTGTCCCTCTGGCTATATACAGATGGGCCTTGGCGAATAAGGCGAGATAGAAAAATGTGGCGTTCAAGACACATTCGGTTGTTTGCTATAATGATTGGGTTTGTATTGATTTCGGGTCTTGGCAGGTTTGCTTTCGGAGGTGAGCGAGCCGCAGTTCCAGTTATACCTAAAGCATTGGCAGGGGCTGAAAAAGGTCATGCCGAATTGATGAGGCGCGATCACATGGATTTGATGATCCATAAAAGAGATGAGACAGTTCATCAAGGTGTTCGCACCAAAAAGTATAGCTTAAAGGCTTGTATAGCTTGTCATGCTGTCCTTGATAACGAAAAACAGCCAGTTTCTTATTCAAATCCCAAGCATTTTTGTCGCATATGTCATGATTATGCTGCTGTGACTATAGATTGTTTCCAGTGCCATACATCGAAGCCACCCTCATCAACTGGGCGAAGTTTAAATTTAGTAACTGACATGTCAGTGCAGATAAAGGGATATTTAAAGTAATGAATAGTGGTACCCAAAACCCGGAAAGTACAAAACTGGCTCGACGAAAGTTTCTGGTTGGCATTGCCGGTGCTGCCGGCTTGTCTATAGCCCCTGGAGTAACATTATTCAGTTTTGCAAAGGCGACAGTCAAGGCTAAAGGTGTTACCGCAAAAGTGCGTTGGGGGATGTTGATTAATACTCGAAAATGTGCCGACGGCTGTGTTGATTGTGTGACTGCATGTTTTAAGGAAAATGGGATTGGCTCGACAGGTCGTCCTGATACAGACCCTCAATGGATCAGAAAAATTGACATTCGGGATCCAGAGACCGATCGAAGAGTGTCTATGCCCATGATGTGCCAGCATTGTGCAGATCCACCGTGTGTTGATGTCTGCCCAACGGGCGCATCATTTAAACGCGCTGATGGTATTGTATTGGTTGATAAGCATACGTGCATTGGTTGCAGATATTGTATGATGGCTTGTCCTTTTCAGGCCCGCTCTTTTGTGCATGAGGAGTTGACTAACCAAAAGACAGATGTGCCGCGAGGAAAGGGAACGGTTGAAAGTTGCACGCTCTGTGTACATAGGATCGATAGAGGTGATATCCCCGCATGTGTTGAGGCATGCTCGGATACTAGTGGAAAGGCAATGTTATTTGGTGATCTTAACGATCCCAACAGTGAGATTACCAAACGCGTAGAGAAGTACTCTTCGCAGCAGATTCGAGCTGATCTTGGTTTGGATCTTGGCGTTCGATATCAGGGAATCTAAATATGACAGGGAAGTCTACTTATTCGCAGTTACAAGGAGATGAAACAAAATTTTACTTTCTTCTTTTCTTGTTTGGGCTTGTGGCTTTATTTGGTGGTTTTTCCGGTTATTATATGGAGAGCAACGGTCACCACGTCACAGGTATGAATAACCATGTTGTCTGGGGAATACCCCATGTTTTTGCTATTTTTCTTATAGTGGCAGCATCCGGTGCTCTCAATGTGGCTTCTATCAGTTCTGTATTTGGCAAGGTTGAATATAAGCCGCTCGCGCGAATTTCAGGGTTGTTTGCAATAGCTATGCTAATCGGTGGATTGGCTGTTTTGGTTTTAGATTTGGGCCGACCAGACCGTTTGATTGTCGCGGTGACGACCTATAATTTTAAATCTATTTTTGCGTGGAACATTTTTCTTTACACCGGATTCCTGGGGATAGTTGTAATTTATTTATGGATGATGCTTGAGCGAAAAATGAATTCTTTTATCCACCCGGTTGGGGTGATCGCTTTGATTTGGCGACTGGTACTTACGACGGGAACTGGATCTATTTTTGGTTTCCTAGTAGCGCGGCAAAGTTACGATGCTGCTGTTTTTGCGCCGCTATTTATTGCTATGTCATTCGCCTTTGGTTTGGCGGCTTTTATTTTAATTTTGGCCGCTGTTTCGGTTATCGACAACCGTCCTCTCGGAGAATTTATTGTTACTAAGCTTGGTAAATTGTTGGGAGTATTCATAGGTGTTGTTCTATATTTTGTTGCGGTACAGCATTTAACAAATTTATATGCGGCTGAGCATTACGGTGTGGAACGCTTTATTCTCCTAGAAGGAGGAATTTACACTGGCCTCTTCTGGGTAGGACAGATTTTAATAGGAGGATTTTTTCCGATTCTATTTTTACTTCATCCACGATTTAACAAATCGAAATTAAATATTTATGTGGCGGCCGGCTCTGTCATAATAGGTGGATTTTCGCAACTTTATGTCATTATTATCGGTGGGCAAGCTTTTCCTTTGGTCTTATTTCCAGGTATGGAAGTAAAAAGCTCATTTTTTGATGGTGTCGTCCGGGGTTATACACCGAGTTTCCCGGAAATAGTTCTTGGTATTGGGGGTATCGCGGTTGCAGCAGTGATAATTATGATCGGCCTGAAAGCTTTGCGGTTCATGCCAACCACCTTGGAGGATGGTGCCGTCGACCCTAATTTCAAAAGTGCTTTATAATTTCTTGGGTTTGATAGGTTAATTAGTGATGCCAGAGAGTTTGTTAATATCAGCAGCCTTGAAATCATCGGGAAAAACTACTGTCACAATGGGGTTATGCGCCGCTTTGCAAAAACGCGGCTTGAAAATTCAGCCGTTTAAAAAAGGCCCTGATTACATCGATCCCATGTGGCTTGGCCGAGCAGCGCAGATGCCCTGCCGGAATCTTGATTTCTACACTATGAGCCACCAAGAAATAGTTGATTCTTTTTTTGGGTTTGGCCAGAAGGCAGACTCTATTTTTATTGAAGGCAATAAAGGTTTGTTTGATGGTGTGGATCCAGAAGGATCTGACAGTAATTCAGCTTTAGCACGCTTACTTGGTGTGCCTATTATATTGGTCGTTGATACATATGGTATGACGCGCGGAGTTGCTCCGCTGCTTCAGGGCTACGAATCGTTTGAAGACGATATCAAGATCGCGGGTGTCATTCTTAATAAAGTTGGCGGTCGCCGCCACGAATCCAAAATGCGGGCTGCAATTGAGCGTTATACAGATCTTAAAGTTATCGGTGCGATTGGCAGGCGTCCTGAGCTGAAAATTGCAGAGAGACATCTCGGACTGGTCCCGGCAAATGAAATGCCTTCCGCTGATTCAAATATAGCAAGGACAAGTAGGGTAATAGAATCTGAAGTTGACGTCGATACGGTGCAGGAATTGGCAACTTTGGCGGTTCCCACCTTAAACCCAAACGTAAAGAAAAAAAATGTGTTGACTGAAAAGTCAGTTCGTATCGCAATCGCTCGCGATGCGGCTTTTGGCTTTTATTACCAAGATGATCTGGAAGCTTTATCCACAGTTGGCGCGGAGCTTTTAAATTTTGATGCATTGCATGATCGGCAATTGCCTGATGCTGATGGTCTATTTATTGGAGGTGGATTTCCGGAAGTTCACATGAAAGCGTTGTCAGAGAATATCAATTTGAGGAATCAAATACGTGTCGCAATTCAAGGAGGTATGCCGTGTTACGCAGAATGTGGCGGTTTATTATATCTGGCGGATAGTTTGAGTTGGCAGGGTAATCAGTATGATATGGTTGGTGTTATCCCTGGCGCGGGTGTAATGCACGATCGGCCTATCGGACGAGGGTACGTTCAATTAACAGAGACGAGTAATGCCTTATGGCCTAAGGCGGAACCGGCTCATACAACTGAAAATGTATCAGCCCATGAGTTTCACTATGCCTCGCTTGAGGATATGTCAGGCGACCATCGTTACGCGTATAAGGTTATCAGAGGACACGGTATTGATGGCGAGCATGATGGATTAATAATTAATAATCTGATGGCCTGTTTTTCTCATCAACGCAGTCTTTCAACGAATAAATGGGCCGAGAGGTTTGTCTCCTTTGTTCAATCTACAAAAAGTTGATATTTTCTTTCACGACTTTTATTTGTCTAAATCGGTTTAAATCTTAATGAAAGGTAATATAAATTAATGGCAAGCTTTACCCAATGCTTTTAGCCGCCAATAATTATAAGGAAGAGGTGTGATAAAACCGATAAGTAACATCGCCGGCACTACTGACCACGTTAGAAAAGCTCCACCGGTAAGTATAACATCTAAAATATTCATTGCGACCTCCATTGAAATCATGGAGATAAGTGACATTCCCAATGCTGTTTTTAATGCGAGGTTCAATCTCATTTGACGGCTAAGAATGATGGTTTCAAGTAAAATTGAGGTTAATAGTCCCATTATGATTGCAATAAACATAATGATAGTTGTAGGCCATGCGATAGAATTGAACTGAAAAAAAGCTATCGTTCCGAAATCACCGATTGAGCATCCGAGCAGACACCAAAGCGTATTGATAGAAGAACGTCGCCATGTATGTCGACATCTCCAGTCTATCTCTAATGATGCCGTCAATATTGTCATAATAACTTCCTCGCAGGGTGATATTAATATTTCCTTACTTGTTGGTCGAACATAAATTCGAGTTTGCAATAAATTTGTTCGATGTTTAACCTGCTGAAGCTCTTCGTGAAGTTTTTTATGATTGTAAGGTGCGGTTCTAAGGTAGGAAAAGATGTCTGTTACTATCTCACCGTCTAAAGCCCGTAACGGAAAGACAAGTACTATATCAGTTAATGGTAGGGCAAGTCTCAGTTATTCCTGTGATCCTAATGGGGTCACTCGTATTAAAGATTTATACCAGTCCGATCCCTTGCGAATTCTTTTCCCAAATAAATTAAAGGAAGAGATTATCCAGTCAGTCATTGTAACAACTTCTGGTGGTTTGGTTGCCGGTGATAAAATCACTATCGATGTTAATTTAGATGAAAAGGCACGGGCGCAGGTAATTGCCCAGGCAGCGGAGAAAATTTATCGTTCAAATGGTTCGGAAACTCAAATAACTATTAATCTTGTATCTAAAGCAGATGGTTGGTTAGAATTTCTGCCGCAAGAAACCATATTATTTGAAGGGTCGCGATTAAGGCGGCGAACAAATGTAAACGTTATCGGGAGTGGTCGCGTATTAGCGGGAGAGATAATAGTATTTGGCAGATTAGGCTATGGTGAGATATTGCGGACGGGGTTGGTACATGATGTGTGGGATGTACAACAGAATGGACGTTTGGTGTGGTCTGATGCATTCCACTTAGAAAATGAAATACCTTCAGTCTTAGCCAACCCGGCTTGTTTTGATGGTGCTGTTGCGATGGCGACAGTAGTTTACACCGGGCCTAGTACTCAGGATAATTTACGGATTGCCCGTAATATTGTTGAAAAACAGCAAAGCGATGGCAGAACTGCCGTAACTTGTGTCAACGGAGTTTTAGTTACGCGCTGGCTTGGGAAAGATATATTAAAGTTACGTAACGACTTTGGATGCTTCTGGGCAACTTTTCGTAATAAGTTAACCGGGCTTCCAAAACAGTTACCGCGTTTATGGCATATGTAATGTTATAATAAAGTATTCAAAATAATGTATTTCCGGGTTAGTTTAGCAAGTGATTTAAATTTTATTAAATGGAGGATTTTCGATGAATCTTTTGCCCAGAGAAAAAGATAAACTTCTTGTTGCCATGGCTGCTGAGGTGGCACGCAAAAGATTGTCCCGTGGTGTAAAACTGAATTATCCCGAAGCAATTGCCTTGATAAGTGATTTTGTTGTTGAGGGAGCGCGGGATGGTCGCCGCGTTGCTGATCTAATGGCTGAAGGGGCTGCTGTTTTAAAACGTGATCAGGTAATGGATGGTATTGCTGAAATGATTCATGACATTCAAGTCGAAGCAACTTTTCCTGATGGCACCAAACTCGTCACCGTGCATGAGCCAATTCGATGAGGAAATTGATATGATACCGGGTGAGGTAATTACGACCGAAGGTATAATTTCCCTTAACGAAGGTCGAGAAATTAAAAGGGTAAAAATTGTCAATACAGGTGATCGTCCTATACAAGTTGGCTCCCACTTTCACTTTTTTGAAACGAATGAGGCCCTTGAGTTCGATCGTAAAAGTACTAAAGGTTTTCGGTTGGATATTCCGTCTGGTACTGCTGTTCGTTTTGAGCCAGGACAAGCGCGCGAAGTAGATTTGGTAGCGTATGAAGGTAAGCGCAGAGTTTATGGTTTCAATGCTAAAATACAGGGGGATCTATAAACTAATCATGGCTTATGAAATTGAACGCTCCTCTTATGCTGCCATGTTTGGTCCGACTGTTGGAGATAAAATCCGGCTCGCAGATACAAATCTCGTTATAGAAGTTGAAGACGATAAGACAAATTACGGTGAGGAAGTCAAATTCGGTGGTGGAAAAGTGATTCGTGATGGGATGGGGCAATCCCAGATAAGCCGGGACAAAGGATCTGTTGATACCGTTATTACTAACGCATTAATTGTAGACTACACTGGAATTTTTAAGGCGGATGTTGGTCTGAGGGATGGCCGTATCCATGCTATTGGTAAAGCTGGTAATCCTGATATTCAATCAAACGTTGATATTATAATTGGCCCAGGTACTGAGGCCATTGCTGGCGAGGGTCGTATTTTGACTGCTGGAGGCATTGACGCACACATTCACTGGATTAGTCCGCAGCAGGTTGATGATGCACTTTATTCCGGGATTACAACAATGCTCGGTGGTGGCACAGGTCCTGCGGAGGGCACAAATGCGACCACTTGCACACCGGGTGCTTGGCATATCGGCCGTATGATACAGGCTGTTGAGGGATTGCCAATGAATTTTGGTTTTTTTGGAAAAGGCAATGCGTCGCAGCCTGATGAATTGAAGGCACAAGTTGAGGCGGGTGCCTGTGGCCTCAAACTTCATGAAGATTGGGGTACCACCCCGTCAGCTATTGACACTTGCCTCGGTGTTGCTGAAGAAATGGATATACAAGTTGCCATTCATACTGATACTTTGAATGAGTCCGGATTCGTAGAGAACACAATAGCCGCTTTTAAAAATCGTACAATACATGCCTTCCATACTGAGGGTGCCGGCGGTGGTCATGCACCTGATATTATTAGAGTGTGTGGCGAACCCAATGTACTCCCGTCATCGACTAACCCTACTCGCCCATTTACGGTTAATACCGTGGATGAGCACCTTGATATGTTGATGGTTTGCCATCATTTGGATTCACGAATTCCGGAGGATATTGCTTTTGCGGAAAGTCGGATACGCAGGGAAACAATAGCTGCCGAGGACATCCTTCATGATCTTGGGGCTTTTTCTATGATTGCGTCGGATAGTCAGGCCATGGGGCGCGTTGGTGAAGTTATTACTCGCACCTGGCAGACAGCCGATAAAATGCAAAAGCAGCGGGGCGCGTTGTCGGAAGAGACGGGTAATAGCAATAATTTCCGGGTTAAGCGGTACATTGCTAAATACACAATTAACCCGGCTATTTCACACGGTATTGCAGATCATGTTGGCTCTGTCGAGGTTGGTAAGCTTGCCGATCTAGTTTTGTGGAAACCTATGTTCTTTGGGGTAAAACCTGATTTAATTCTGAAGGCCGGCACTATAACGGCTGCGGCCATGGGTGATCCAAATGCCTCTATACCAACACCTCAACCTGTACATTATCGTCCTATGTTTGGCGCCTTTGGGAAATCATTGACTGAAAGCTCGGTAACATTTGTTTCGCAAGCTGCTGCAAATACTGATATTGGCGGTTTACTGGGAATTTCAAAAGAATTAATGCCAGTCTCCGGAACACGATCAGTAAAAAAAGAGGATATGCAACTAAATAATTATCAGCCGGAGATGGAGGTTGATCCAGAGACTTATGAGGTTCGAGCTGATGGAGAGTTATTGATCTGCGAACCAGCCGAAGAACTTCCAATGGCGCAGAGGTATTACCTCTTCTAATGAGACGGGCAATTAATATTATTCCGGTCGACGAGCGCAAAGATAATAATATTATCAGTACAGTAACATTGTCTTATCAAGATCGCCACCGCCGCCGTATTAAGATGCAGGATGATACTGGAGAAATGTTTCTACTCGATTTGCCGGAGGCAGTTCAAATGGAAGAAGATGATGCTTTGGTTTTGAAAGAAGGGGGGATCATAGTGGTTAAGGCGGCTGAGGAAGATGTTCTCGATATACGTTGCAAGACGGCCAATAAAATGACCCGGATTGCTTGGCATATCGGTAATCGCCATACACCAGTGCAAGTTCTTGGGGATGGCGCACTGCGGATTATGTACGATCATGTTTTGAAAGCCATGGTTGAGGGTTTAGGTGGAGAAGTGAAACGTAATGTGGCAATTTTCTCTCCGGAACAAGGGGCCTATGATTCTTCAGAACACAAAGATAGACATGCGCACGTTTACCAATAATTTGTCAGATGCGTCATTGCTCAATTTGTTGACCTTACTGTCTCCCAGTTTTCCCGTGGGCGGTTACGCATATTCCCATGGGATCGAATATGCAGTCGAGCGTAAGGAAATAAAAAATGAACAAGATTTATGCCTCTGGATTGAGGCAATTTTATGTCGGGGAACGGGACGTATTGATGGTGTGCTTTTTCGCATAACGTGGCAGGCTGTTACGGACAAAAATTTTAATAAGCTGAAATGGGTTGTTGAACGCGGGGACATTATGCGCAGCACCAATGAAACGGCTTTGGAGAGTAGTTCGCAGGGTGAGGCTTTCCTTGAAACAGTTCGCGGTGTCTGGGAATCTGAAAAAATTGAAGTTGTTATGAGTATAATCAAGGAAACTGAGCGAAAGCCAACCTATGCCAT